>NZ_JABMCA010000031.1:0-109037 GCF_014706005.1 Actinomadura sp. RB99
CGACCACCAGATGACCACCGAAACCGACCCCAGCAAAATCGCCAAAGACGCCATCATCTGGCTAGCCCACCGATAACGCGGCCAACCAGCACGCCCAACGACTTCTGAAACACGGCCTAGCCGCAGTGCACCTTCGTCGCGCCGCCCTGGTAGTAGACCGAGCCCCTCTTCAGCGACCCCACGACCGTGATGCAGCGGCCCTTGGCCCAGATCTTCACCGGCCCGGCGTAGGACTTGAAGTTCTGGTTCTTGCCGAAGCCGTCGGTGACGGTCTTCTCCGGCGCGTGGTTCTTCTTGTCGTACCTGGCGAGCAGCACGGTGATGTGCGAAGCGCCCGACCCGCTGGCGCGGACGATGGCGCAGTTCTTCCCGTTGCCGGCGTTGTAGTAGAGGTCGGCGTAGCCGCCGACCTTCTTGCCGTGCTTGATCGGGAAGTGGTTCTTGCCCTTGAGGTAGCGGTATCCCGCGCCGCACGAGCCGGTCGCCGCGTCCGCCGGAGCGGCCACCGCGGCGACCCCGGCGCCGGCGATGCTCGCCGCCAGGACGGTAGTGGTGATCTTCGCCATCAGTCGCATCTTTTGACCCCTCGCCATGGCCGGACCGAAGCCCGGCCCTCTATGTCCAGGACAGACAGTCCCGGGGGCGAAGCAGGGTGCAAGAACGGATCGGAGCCTTCACACGAGCTCTACGGCATCGTCGCCTTGTCAGCCGCCGAGCTTCACGAGCAGCGAGCGCAGGTGAGGTGCCGCGGCGTTCTCCTGGCCGCGCTTCACCCACGCCGCGATGTGTTCGCTGACCAGCTCGGCGAGGCTCGCGCGCTCGTCGTCGCTGAGCTCGACCGTGGTCGTGGTGCTGGTCCGGCAGTCGTAAGCGGCGAAAAGGATGTCCCCGACCGCCTGCTCGGCCGCGGAGGGCTTGCGGTTGCGCTGAGCATGCCAGGCGACGCTGTTATTGACGACGCCCCAGCCGTACAGGGCCTCGTAGTTGGTGAGCTCGAGCCTCATGGGGGCCGTTACCTCTCACTACAAAGGTGTAGCCATACCCTATGCAGGCACTCTACGCAGGTGCGGCCACACCGACCGGCCGGACGCCCCGCCCGCCTGGAGCCGCTCTCGAAAGACATAACGCCCGCCGGAAGAACTCCGCGGGCGTTTCAGCTCGATCCCGACCCTGCACCGGATCAGCGGAGTCCGCCGAGGTCGCGCCGGGGCATCGTCGTTCTCCCCGGCCCTGGCAGCAAGAGGGCCGGTCGTAGCGCACGGCGCGCCGCCGTGGTTGCTCCCACGCCGTCCCGCCCTGCGACAGAGTCGTCTTTCGGGACAGTCCCCTTCCGGCGGGTCATCGCCACCCTCGCCAATCCGAAAGCTGAGACCGCCACCTCCGCAGCGGTCAGCCCGACCGGCAGGCCGCCGGCCGGTGGCGGTTCGGACGGCCGCATCCACTTGTGGCGGCCGCATTTAAGAGACATATATATGCATATTTATCTCGTCATACTATTTTGTCCGATCGGGTCTCCCCTGGGCGGGCGGGAGGATGTTTGGGGTGGGGTTGCTGTGGTACCGCGATTTTGATCGCACCAGATTTGACAGAGCAAAGGAGCTTTATGCGGCAAAAAGGGGTAATTGCGCTGATCTTGGCGGTTGCCACGATGCTGGCCGGCACTGGACGGGCCACCGCGGACGGGAGAAGCCATCACTGGGGCATCGACCACGCGCGCGCGGTCTTCGTCCAGACGAACAAGCCCAAGTCCGCCGGTGGCAACACGATCCGGGTGTTCAAGCGGGCCGACAACGGGAGGCTCAAGGCAGCCGGGGAGTTCAAGACCGGCGGAAACGGCGGTGCCGTTGCCGGCGCGCCGACCGATGCGTTGGCGTCCCAAGGCTCGCTCGTCTACGACGGCAGGCTGCTGTTCGCCGTGAACGCAGGCAGCAACACCATCACCCTGTTCCGCGTCCGCGGGACCGAACTCGAGCGGCTCCAGGTGATCCGATCGGGCGGTCTGCTGCCGGTCGGCATCGCGGTACACCACGGCCTGGTCTACGTGCTCAACGCCGGCGGCGACGGGTCCGTACAGGGATTCCGCCTCGGGCACGACCGGCTGCACCCGATCGCGGGAGCCCACCGCTCGCTGGGCCTCGGGAATCCCGAGCGGCCGAACTTCCTGCTGTCCCCGGCCCAGGTGGGAGTCGACCCGCACGGCCGGTTCGTGCTGGTCACCACCAAGACCAACAACACCGTCCTGGCCTTCCGGGTCGGCCATGGCGGCCGACTGGCGAGAAGGCCGGTCAGCACCGCGGACTCCAACGGGCCGTTTGCGTTCACCTTCGACACGCGGCGCACGCTGCTCCTCGTCGGGGCCGTGACCAACACCCTGACCCGCCACCGACTCGACCGCGGCGGCTCGCTCCGCCAGATCGGCGCGCCGGTGCCGAACGGGCAGCAGGCCTCGTGCTGGATCCAGCGCGTTGGGAAGTTCTATTACGTCGCCAACACCGCCAGCTCCACGGTCAGCTCCTACCGCGTCAAGAACGGAAAGCCCGTCCTGCTCAACGGGACGGCCGCGACCATCCCCGGCGGCGGAACCATCGACATGACCGCGAGCGGTCGATTCCTCTACGTACAGAACGCGACCGCGGGCAA
The DNA here is from genome assembly GCF_014706005.1 of Actinomadura sp. RB99. Classification (NCBI taxonomy): domain Bacteria; kingdom Bacillati; phylum Actinomycetota; class Actinomycetes; order Streptosporangiales; family Thermomonosporaceae; genus Actinomadura; species Actinomadura sp. RB99. The sequence continues at coordinate 2,641 of NZ_JABMCA010000031.1, forward strand.
CGTGCAGGGCTACGCCGTGAATGGCGACGGATCCCTGAGGCTGGTCACCACGGCCACCGGTCTGCCGCGATTCGCCAACGGCATCGGGATGGAGGGAATCGCGGCATCCTGACGCCGCCCCGGCCGGTCCCGGCGGCATCGACCGGGACCGGCCGGCCGGCCTGCGGCCGTTGCTCTGCCTGCGGCGCCGATGGCGGCTCTCCCGGCCCTGGCCGGCGAGGCCGACTTCGCCACCACCGTTTCGCTCACTCGTGCCGGCGGAGCTTCGCTGACTGACGCGAGGCGGTGCCGAGGCTCTGCTGCCGCGTCCGGCCCGGAAAGGCTCACATCAGGGGGCAGGCGCCGTGGTCGTTGCGCCCGCCATGCCGGCGGGGCGGTTCGGTGGCACCGCGATCGGGCGAATCCGGGGACCTGAACCCTCACGGCGCTGACCTGCGCCTTCAACGTTCGACGGATCCAGCCCCCATGTCGCGAACAAGCAAAAGCGCCAGGTCAGAGACCTGGCGCTTCACCATGCGCTGGTGTCCGAGGGGCGACCACGACCAATTGCACTTGGGGCCCGCCGTCCCGATCGGCGACGTCCACTGCATCACGGTGGGGGACTAGCCAGCCATACCGCACCCCTTGTGCTGGCCTGGGCCCGCATGCGAAGCAACCCGCATGCGGGCCCGAGGCTATAGGGGACTGCAGTCTCTGACTGCAAACAGACCGCAACACTACGTTACAGATCTCGCCGTGCGTCGGCTCGAATCAAGTACGGGCTTGATCACCACCCCGGCTCGACTAGCCCCCGGCGGCCGCCTAACCATTCCGCCCCACATCCGCCTCCCCTGACCGTTCGTGTGCGTCGTTAAGATGCCCGTGCGCTGTCAAGCGGCGATGTCTCGTGGCTTGAGCTGATCTGGAGGGTGACCGGAGGAGCACGCGCAGCCGCTAGCACTGGGCGCTTGGGAGTTCGCCAAGATTCGTTCGGGGGGAGAGATTCTTCTCCTCGGTGTGAGAATCCTCCCCCCGGAGGCGCCCCTCTCAACTTTTTGTGGTCGGAGCGTCACGCACGTCTCATCTCAATCCCACTCATCACTGTCAACTGAGGTGATTCGACCGCTGTCGACCGGCAGACGATCGGACTGAGGAGGGTGGGCCATAGTGGGAGATCCAACACTGATCGGTGCGGCGGTGGTCGTAACGACCATCGTCGCGGGCGTGGTTACGACGTGGTTACGGACGCGCTCGCTGGAGCGGCTCCACCGAGAGCGGATGAGCACCCGCGAGGCCATGGTGCGACGGCTCGCCCCCAAGGGCCGCCTCATCGATGTCCTGGACGGCCGCCTTCTCGTGATCGAGGTCGGGGAGCGCATGCGCCCACACGACCTGACCGTCTCACTGTTGGCCGCGCTGTCCCAACAGTCCGGCGACGGACGGTGCCAGGCAGTCGCCGGAGGGTGGCTGGAACACCCCCGTGCGAAATGAGATCAGCGAGTACTTCAAGCAGGACTACAACCAGCTTGTCGGGTTCGTCATGAGACTCGGTGCCCAGCAGTCCACCGCGGAAGACGTGGCCCAGGCAGCCTTCGCCCGGGCCTGTGTCCAATGGAGCCAGATCACCCATCCCCGCGCGTGGCTTCGCCGCGTCGCTTTCCGCATCTACTACCAGGAGGTTAGGAAGACCAGCCGCCTGAGAGAACAGTGGTCCCCTGCATCGACGCCGGCGGTCGACCCGGCCGATCACGCGGCCGGCTGCGACCAGGTGCTGGCCGCGCTGGCGATGCTCCCGATCAGACAGCGGGAGGTGATGGCGTGGCATGTCGACGGATATGAACCTGAGCAGATCGCCCTCGAACTCGGGTTGACCGCCGAAAATGTCCGTAAAGCACTGCAACGAGCACGGGAGCGGCTCAAGAAGCTGCTGGCAGAGCAACTGGAGAGGGGGACCCGTGATGAGCCGTCATCATGATGCGGAACCGTCATCTCTCCTCACAGACGCCGAATTGGATTCGCTGCTCTCCGCGTCGGACGCGCAACTGGACGAGACGCTGCGACGTACGGTCGATCAGTCCGCAGGGCTCGCCGCTGTGTTTGATGAGGCCAGGGACAAGCGGGCATCGGTCCCATTGTGGGCGACCAGACGATCCGTCAGCGCCATGAGTCCGGGAGATCACGGCTGGCTGGCCTACAGCAGCCATGAAGAGCGCGACAGGGTCATCGGCCACTTCGTCCGCGAGGGTTTCGAAACCAACGAGAAGGTCATCTACGTGACCGACGCGCCCGCCGAGCGGCTGCCCGGCATCGGTCCCCGGCACCGCGTGGACGTGCAGGCCTACAGCAGGACGGGCCAGCTCCGGGTGCTCTCTCGGCGCGACGCCTACCTCGACCGACGCGGCGCCTTCCAGGCCGGCCGGATGGCGGAGACGATCGGTCGGGAGGTGGAGGCGGCGTTCGGTGAGGGCTTCCGCGCCGTCCGGCTGACCACCGACTACAGCTGGCTACTCAGCGAGCCGGGCCGCCCCGACATCGCCGAGATGCTGGGCTGCGAGCACCGGGTCGGCGACGCCGTCTCGCCCAGCACCATGGCGATGGCGATCTGCCAGATCGACCGGCACGCCTGCCCACGCGACGAGCTCGCCGCCCTGCGCGACACGCACGAGGTGCTCGTGGAAGTGAACCCCGAGTTCGACGACGGGATCCTGAAGCTCGTCCGCACCTTCGAGCCGAACGGGCTGCGCGTCGAAGGGGAACTCGACGCCGCCCGGTACGCCGTGTTCGCTGAGCAGCTCACCCAGGTGAGCAAGGACTGCCGCCGCGTCCACCTGGATCTGGCCCGGCTCGCATTTATCGACCTCGGCGGCCTGAACCTGCTGGCGCAGCACGCCGCCGTCCTGCCGGCTGGCGAGCTGCTGGTGCTGGACCACCTGCCCCCGGATGTGGAGAGCGTCATCGAGATGGTCGGCTGGGACCAGCTACCCGGGATGGCACGAGGGAAGGAAGCTGGGGACTGGACCGACGGAAGTCATGCCGCCACGACCAGAAGCTCGAAGGCTGCGAGCGAGGAGAAGGCCGAGCACAATATTAGGTCGGAAGCGAGACTGGCTCGGCCGGTGTTCCCTCCGTCAGATAGCGAGCGATGAGATCGGCAAGGCCGATCGGGTAGACGGTCTGGTCTGTGTGGGCGAGTTCGTCCAGGTCCCACCACCGCCAGGCGCGGATGCCGTCGGTCTGGGTGGCTTCGGCTGGGCGGACATGCTTTGAGTGGACGCGAGCGATGAAGTACTTCTCGACCTGCTTGACCTGCTCGCCGAAGACCGGGTGAGTCGACGTGCGGGTGGCGAGTTGGGGTCCGATCGGGGCATGCTCGAGACCGAGTTCTTCGTGGATCTCCCGGATGGCCGCGGCGGCGTGGGTTTCACCGGGCTCCAGAGCCCCTCCGGGAACGGCCCAGAAGATGTGGCCCTCGTCGTAGCGCAGGAGGAGTACGCGGTCGTCCTCGTCAAGGACGATCACGCGAGCGGCGTCGCGTGTCCGGGCATCGGTCATGGGCTCCATGGTGGCAGAAGCTCGGAGGTCGACTCCGCCTTACGGCTGGTCAGCGCAGCTTTTCCACGAGGTAGTCGCCGATGCACAGGGCGTCCAGGTCGGTGTCTTGGAAGGTGGCCAGGGCGTCGGCCGGGGTTTCGACGATGGGTTCGCTGTCGTTGAAGGAGGTGTTCAGCACGACGGGCACTCCGGTGATCGTCCCGAAGTTGTCGATCAGGGAGGCGAAGCGCTGATTGGCGTTCGGATCGACGGTTTGGACACGTGCGGTGCCGTCGATGTGTATGACTCCTGGAATGATCTTGGCGCGCTCCGGTTGGACGGTCGGGGCGAGCAGCATGAACGGTGATCGGGTGTCGTCGAGGTCGAACCAGTCGGAGCTGCCGGTTTCGAGGATCGCCGGGGCGAACGGGCGGAAAGGCTCGCGGTGCTTGATGCGATGGTTGAGCGCGTCGCGGCCTGCGGGGCCGCGGGGGTCGGCGAGGATGGATCGGTGGCCGAGTGCGCGTGGGCCGAGTTCGCTGCCGCCTTGGAACCAGCCGATGAGTTTGCCGTCGGCGAGTAGCTGGGCCGCGGTGGCGGCGATGTCGTTGTCGCGCCGCCAGGTGAAGGGCGCCACGGTTCGCTCGACGAGGCCCGAGCGTGGGTCGCGTTTGAGAGCCAACTCGATGTCGTAGTCGTCGTAGGTGCGGCCGAAGGAGTCGTCGGTCAGGGCGCGGCGTGGGAGTTCGCCGGTGAGGCGGTGCAGTCCGTACAGGGCGCAGCCGAGGGCTTGACCGCGGTCGGACGCCGGCGGCGGGATGAAGAGGCTGGTGACGGAAGGTAGGCGGCGGAGGCGGTCGTTGGCGACGCAGTTCAGGGCGACGCCGCCGGCGAGGCAGAGGTTGCCGATGCCCGTGGTGGCGATGAGCTTCTCAGCCAGTTCGGTGAGGATCTGTTCGGTGTGGTGTTGGAGGTAGGCGGCGGCGTTGATGCCGTGCTGGTCATGTCCCTTGCTGTCCGGCGGGCCGAAGTCGGAGTTCGTGCGCGCGGCGAGGTCGGCGACGCCGGTGGCGTGGGTGGAGGTGAGCCGCCCGTGGACCTGCGTGCCATCGAGGTCGAACAGCGGAACCGTGTATGCGTGCGGATCTCCGTAGGAGGCCAGAGCCATGGTCTTCCCGGCTTCTTGGGGTGACCAGCCCAGGTATTCGGTGAAGGCCTCGTAGGTGGGGCCGATTCCGCCTGCTCTGGGGCGTCCGGTGTCGTTGCCGCCGAGCCGGGTGATGCCGTCGGAGTCGGCGATGTAGAAGGTTTCGGTGTCGGTGTTGTTGCCGCCGCCGTCGCTGATCAGGATCGTGGCGCGCTGGTAGGGGCTGAGGCAGAAGGCGGTGTAGGCGTGTGACAGGTGGTGGTCGACGGTGGTGATTCGTTCCATGGGGACGCCGAGGAGGTTGAATCCGGTGTCGGCCGGCTTGGCGGGGGTGCGGCCGTAGGAGCTGGCGACGATGAGGTCGACGTCGGCCAGGGCGATGTTGGCGGCGCGCAGGCAGTACATGACGGCGTTCAGCCATCCGGGGCTGTAGCGGTGGCGGTTCAGCCGTTCCTCGCCGATGGCCACCATGCGGTCGGGGGTGAGGAGTGCGGCGCCGCCGTCGTGGCCGAAGTTGATGCCGAGCACGCATGGGTGGCTGCTGGTCATGAGGGCGCTCCCGTGAGTCGGTGTTCGAGGAGGTCGGCGGTGTGGGACTCGAGGACCTGGTCGGGATCCCACAGGCGGGTGTGGCCGTCGGAGTGGAAGAGGCTGGCGAGCTGGAACATTTGCATCAGGCCGCCGCGGTAGGCGAAGGCGGCGGTAATGGGCTCGCCGAGCGTGGCGGTGCCGCCGAGGGCGGCGTACTGCTCGGTGAATCGGTCGTCCACAGCCGGCCGAGTTCGGGCGACGGGCGGGGCGACAGGAAGAGCGGCTCCGCGAATGCTGAGTTCATCGGCGACGAGGGAGAGAACGGTCTCCCGAGTGAGTGAATCGGTCTGGATGATGAGCGGCGGCTGCGGGCACAGCGCGGGAGCTTTGTCGGTGTAGAACTCGGCCAGTCGCTGCAGCAGGCCGCGGTCGTACCATTGCCGCCAGCGCGGGTGGCTTGGGCTGCCGCCGCGGCGTTCGAGGCTTGTGCCGACGCTCACCTGGAGGATCACCGTTCGCAGGTCGGCTTCGGTGCAGAGCGGGGCGATGTGTCGCTGGTAGTAGGCGACGGCTTTGGCGTAGGGGAAACCGTCGTTTCTGCGCGTGGCCCAGGTGTAGGCAAGGACTCCCAGATGATTGCGGTCGCACACGACTACGTGGGTGTCGGTGAGCGCTGTGTCCTGCGCGGTGTTGTCAGTTCGGCGTAGGGCCAGGGCGCGGCGCTTCTCCTGCCGCAGGTACCAGAGCGTTTCGGAAGCGCTGGTGACATGTGGGCTGGCGGCGCCCACGGGGCGGACCTTGATGTTGGGCTCCGGGAAGAACAGGCTTCGGTCCAGTAAGGCGGGGACGAGGGCGCCGAGCAGTGTCGTCTTGCCGGCGCCGGGAGGCCCCTCGATCGCGAGGATCATCGGTCTTGTCATCGCCCGCCCCCCGCATACGTCGAAGGGACGTCCTTCCAGGTGCCGTGGTCGTTCGCCGATGCGAGCGCTGCGGAGGCCAGGGCGAGCGTCCGCAGATGGTCCGCCAGGTCGTGCTCGGGCACCGTTGCGTCGTCCAACGCCGCGGTGAACGCGGTGTAGGCACCGAGGACGCCGTCGGGTACCCACTCGCCGCTGGGGGCGTGGGTGATGGAGCCGGTAGCGGTGTGCAGAGTCGCGGCGGCGTAGGTAGCGGCGGCGTCGGCCTTGTCTCCGTTGACGTACCAGGAGCTCGACCAGGCGTGCGGAGTGCGTGTGTGGTTGTGCAGGGTGAGTGAGGCAACCAGCGGGCCGTCGAAGGCCAGCATGATGCTGTAGGAGAGCGGGCACTGGGCGGCCTGGCCGGGAAGGCGGCCGGCTCGGGCCGAGACGGCGACTGGCTCCGTGCAGGCGATCTGGCGTGCGAGATCGAGGTAGTGCAGTCCGTGGTCGAGGAACAGGTAGCCGGGGTGGCGGGTGTACCAGGTGTCGATGTCCTCGTTGAAGTGGTGGACGTGGGCCAGGTGAGCCAGGTTTCCGAGTTCGCCGGCGCGGATCCAGTCGAGGAGCCGACGTTGGGCCGGCGCCCAGCGCAGGTTGTGGTTGACCGCGATTTGGACTCCTGCGTCGGCGGCCTCGCGGGCGATGGTGTTCGCTTCGTCCAGGGTGTAGGCGACCGGTTTCTGCACCAGGAGCGGTTTGCCGTAGGGCAGCAGCTCGCGGATCAGGTCCAGACGACCGTCGGGCCGGGTGGCGAGGTCGATCAGCTCGACGTCCGGGTCGGCGGCGAGCTCCTGTGCGCTGCCGTGCACGCGGAGGTCGGGAAACTGGGTTTTGAACTGCTGGGCCAGCTGGGTTGCCGTGGTCTGGGTCTGGCTGCAGATCGCCGTGACGGGGACACGGCCTTGGGCGTAGGCCGGTAGATGCCCGGTGCGGACGATGCGACCAGCTCCGACGATCCCCACGCGCCATGGTTTGGTGTCGTTCATGGTTGCTCCGAGGTAAGGGGGACGGATTCTCCGGTGCTCGATGCGGGGTCGTTCACGGTGGTGAGGCGTGCCAGGCCGTAGGCGAGCTGTTCGACTCCCTCGGCGATGTGACGCGTGCCTGCAGGAACTGCTCGTCGTCGGCCATGCGCGGTGAGGCGGTCGGCGATGGCCGACCACATTCGCTGTGCGGGCAGGTCGTCGCCTCGGGGAGGGAGGGGCGGCCGTTGCTGCGCACTGTGGGCGGCTAAGGTCCCCGCACCTGCTGGCCCGTACGGGGGCGGGAACTGGGCCGTGAGGGTCGTGTCCGAGCCGGTGAGCGTCACCTGATCGAGGTGCACGCCAGGAGGAGCCGAGCCGATCGTGCACGCGATCGTTGCCCCGTTCGGGGCGCGAACGATGCCGTGAACGGTGGCGCGATCCTGGCTGAGGGTGCAGGAGACAGGCCGGGCGTTCGGCACGGTCAGCGCCATAGTGGTGAGAAGGTGGTATCCCTGCCACAACAAGATCTTCAAGGCGCGTCCGCCGACTGGACCAAGGACCGCGGGAGGCTGCGGCTCCCGGTCGGTTCCGAAGGTGTAGGGCGCCGCACCCGGTGGGAGAAAGGGCTGGCGTGCTGCCGCGTCGTGCCCGTCGGCCTTGACCATCCAGCCGCCTCGAAGCTCGTGCTCAGGTAGCTCACGCCTAAGCTCCGCAACAGCGCTGTCGAATGCCCGGATGGCGCCCACTTCCAGCAGCAGCGCGGCAGCGTCGGCCTGACGGCAAAGCCGACGCGTGCGGTCGAGGTCCAGGCTGACCGGCTTCTCGGTGAACACATGGACGCCGGCGGCGAGAGCCGCCTCGATCCATGGCTCGTGGACGCCGGTGAGTACGGCGAGCAGATCGGCGCCCTCGAGCAACTGGGCGGTGTTCGCGGCTACTCGGCTTCCGAATCGGGAGACGGCCTGTTCGGCGCGTCCGATTTCTCGGTCGTAGACGGCCGCGATTTCCACGGCCGGATGGGCGGATAGGACGGGCAGGTGAATGCCGTACGCGGCGCCGCCGCATCCCACCACCGCGACCCGCCATGGCCGCCGCGTCACGGCCGCGTCCTGGTGCCCGTCCGGCGCGGGCTTCATGGCGTGCCCTGAACGTCAGTGACCGCGCTCAGGGCACGCTGAGCGATCAGATGGTCCGGCAGGCGGCGCAGGGCAGGGTTGAACAGCTCGACGGACAACGGCCCGGTGTATCCGGCGTCGATCAGCGCGTGAAGGAACTCCGGCCAGGGCAGGGTGCCGTCGCCGGGGAACAGCCGCATCTCGTCGGTCCAGCATTCGGGCGTCACGGTGACGGGCGTGTCGGCGACCTGGACGTGCGCGATTCTCGACGGCGCGAGGCCGGTCAGCTGCGCGGGGTCGGCACCGGCCGCCGACCAGTGGAACGAATCCACGCACACCCCCAGGGCCGCGGCTGCAGTGACGTCGCCCACGGCGTGGAGGAGCTGCACGAGTTCCTGCAGGCCGGTTATGAACGGACTTTGCCCGTCCAGGGATGGCGGGAGGCCGGCCTGGACGCCGACGGGTTCGACGGCGAGCGTCAGCCCGTGCTCCGCGCAGGCGCCGCCGAGCATCCCGAGCCGTTCGGCGGCGAGGTCGTGGGCTAAAGAACCGTCCAGGTCGGTCCGCGGATTGAGCACGATCGTGGCGACGCGGCAGCCGATCGCGCCGAACGCTTCCAGCCGGGTCTCCAGACCGTCCACCGCATGTAGGAAGGTCGGTGGGTCGACGAGCAGCGGATGCGGCAGCACGGGACCGTCCGGCAGGAGTCCGCACGCGGCGGCGACCTGGATACCGAGTTCGTCGAGCAGGTCGGCGGCCCGGGTCGTCCCGTACGCCACGATCTGCTGGATCGATGCCTCGATCATTCCGATTCCGTTGGTGGCGGCCAGCCGAGCGACCTGCTCGAACGACAGGCCGCTCACAGTCGCCGGGTTCAGGCACGCCGCGAGCGTGAGTGGTTCCGCGTTGTGGGTGAGCATGGTGGTCGGCCTCCGCTCAGGCCGTCGCGAGGTCGCCAGCCAGCAGCCGGGCACGCAGCGAGTCCAGGCTGGCCAGCACCTCGGCGATCACCTTGCGGACGAGTGGTTCGCTCAGCGGCTCCTCGCCGGAGGTCTGCACGACGGTTTGCCACGGGTCGTCGAGATCGCGGCCGGACTGCGACACCAGGGCCACCGCGACCGTTCGGCCGGTTTCGGCGTGCAGGCGTTCGGCAGCCTGTTGAGCGGCGAGGTTGTAGAGCTTGCCGACGTGATAGACGGGGTTCTTGCCCGACACCCCTTCGGCGGACCAGGGCCGCAGCATCGAGATGACCCCGTTAGTCCGGTTGCCGCGACCGACCACGCCCTCGTCCCCCGACTCCAGCGACGAGCCGATCGCCGTCAGGTACAGCTCCTGCCGCTCGTCGTTGTCGCGGGTGTTGACGGCGGCCTCGATCACGCAGTGCGGGGCGGTCTCCTGCGCGATCTCGGCGATCAGCTCACGCAGCCGCGCACGCCGTCCGACGTAGGTGGACAGGTCGGGGGTGTGCTCGGCGATCTGCGGCACGCACGCGGTCACATGAACCTGGTTGCCGTGCCGCACCACCATGATCTTGATGTCGGTTCCCAGCCACGGCTGGGTACCGGCCTGCTGGGAGCCGGTCAGCTCCGCCTCGACGGCGATCGCGACCTGCTCAGCGATCCCGGAAGGGGCGTAGCCGACGCCGGCGGAGGTGTCGTTGGCGAACAACCTCGTCCGCTCAGCGAGGTCGTCCAGGCTCCTGGGCGCGAACCAGAACCGCCTCCCGGCCTGCTGGGCGTCGGTCTCGCCCAGCACCGCGCCCGGGCTGGACGCTTGGGTCACTCGGGGACGCAGCACCAGGTCACGGGTGACGTCCAGACGCGGGAGCGCGTCCGCCAAGTACTCCTGGACGGCCTCCTTGAGGATCGCCTCAACCGGAATGGCTGCGTCACCGAGCGCGGCGGTGAAGCGGCCGTTGACCAGCGCTGTGATCGGAGCGGTCAGTTCGCCGTGTCCGAACCTGACGTTCGCGGCGCCGCCGAGCAGCGCGGTCTTGTCGGCGTTGTGGTGCAGGATCGCACCGAACTCGTCCAGGCAGTAGCGGCTGTAGGCGCGCGAAACGGCTTCGGCCACGCCGTCGGCCAGCGTGTCGGGGTGACCGGCGCCTTTGCGTTCGACCACTTCGAGGGCATGGTCTGCGGGCGGCAGACCGGTACCGGTGATCACGTTCATGTGCATCCCTACGGATCGGTTGAGCTGAGTGGGAGCAGCGTCCGGCCAGTGAGGACGAGCCGGACGCGTTCGAGGTGATAGGTGCAGATCCGCGCGGCGTCGCGAAGCGCCACCACAAGCTGCACGTCGTCCAGGAAGGCCCAGGCAGCGGCAAACAGCGCCAGGACGTCGACGATGTCGGAGACCCCCGCACGCAGAGCGGGGGCTGGGACGTGCACGGTCGTGCGCATGCGGGCGACACAGATTCCGTGGCAGGCGCCCTGAAGGATGAACCACCCCGGACGCGTCTGCGCGCGGCCGACCGGGTGGTCCACGACCGCCTTCGGCTCGATCACCACGCGAAGGTCCGCCTGCCTCGCCCGGTCGGCGAACTCCAGATCCTCGCAATCGAGCGGCAGCCGACCGCGACGCCCCAGGTCGGTGCGCAAGAGCCCGAGCCGAGCAAAAGCGCGCCGGTCGACGAGGACGTTCGCGCCGACGATCCAATAGGGCCAGCCGTAGTCGCTGAGCTTCTCAGGCCACTCCAGTGGCCCGTGGCATTCAGCGAGCGGACGAGCCGCAACCCAGCCCATCGTGAGCGCCGTCCCGCCGGGATAGGACGTCACCGCCCGGCCACCCACGACCGCGGCCTCATGCTGGCCGGCCGCCGTCACGAGCGCCTGCAGCCAGCCTGGGCGCGGGCGGATGTCGGCGTCGGTCAGCACCACGTAACGGCCACGCGCCGCCCGGATGCCACGGTTCCGTCCCCGGCTCAAGCCCGGCCGCGGTTCGTGGAACACCCGCACGGGGAACGGCCACGAGCGGGCCACCACCCTGCGGCGCTCACGTTGGCCCCGCCGACTGTTGTCCACGACCACTACTTCGAGGCCAGCAGACCGACTTCCGACGAGGCTCTGTTGCGCCAGCGCGGTCAACAGGCCATGCAGCGCGTTCGCGTTCCCCCGCACCGAGACGACCACCGACACCAGCGGCTTCTCGCCCTGTGCAAGCTTCAACGCCGAGCCCTCGGCCCGGTGAGCCGCAAAGCGCGGGCCGGACGACCTTCGCGCTCGTTCACGTACGACGTCACCGACGTATGTCCCGGCCGTCTGCACCAGACGGGCAGCATCACCAACCGATGCGATGGCGGGCCGCAGCATGGTCATCATCACGGTGCCCACCTCCGAACTCGCTCTGTGCGCCGAACCCGTTGCGGCGCGATCGCCAAGAAGTTAGAACCGCAGGAGGGCCACCACCCGGAAAGAAAATCCGGGGTCACTCGGCGGAGATCCGTGATGAGCGATCACTGGCAAGACCTGTCACCCGGGCAACGCGTGGCCTGGCACCGCGTCCGCCGCGGCATGCCCCAAGAGGTCCTGGCCGGCCTGGTCGGACGAACCGAGGACTGGCTCAGCAAGATCGAGAACGACCGCGCACCACTGGACCGGCTCTCGGTCATCCGAGCCCTCGCCGCCGCCCTGCGCATCTCGGTCTTCGACATCATCGGGCCGCAGCCCAGCACACCGACCCGCGCAGAACCGTCCGCCCTCGACGTCGGCCCGGTCCGCTCCGCGCTCACCGACTACCGGCAGCTATCGCCGCTGCTGCGCGCCCTCGACGCCGAGCCGGAGGCGCCTCGCCTCGACTTCCTCCGCCGGGACGTCGCCGAGGTCATGACCGCCTACCAGCAATCGCGCTACGCACAGATGCTGGCCCGGTTGCCAGCGCTGCTCACTCAAACCCACCTCGCCACCCAAGAGGCACAGGCCCAGCAGCAACCCGAAGCGGACCGGCTCGCCGCGCTGGCCAACCAATCCGCAGCGATGATCCTCACTAAGCTCGGCGAGACCGACCTCGCCTGGATCGCCGCCCAACGCGGGCTCACCATGGCTGAACGCACCGCCGATCCCACCGTCATCGGTTCCCTGTTCCGCTCGGTCATTCACGCCCTGCAATCCCAAGGGCGCCTCGACGAAGCCGCCGCCATGGCCCAGACCGCATCCGGATACCTCGAACGCCAGTACGCGCACCGCTCACCCACGCTGCTGTCAATCCACGGCACCCTGCTTCTTCCCGGCGCCGTCGCCGCCGCCCGAGCCAACAGCCGCGCCATCGCCAACGACTACCTCGCTCGCGCCGAACGGATGGCCGAAGAACTCGGTGCCGACGCCAACCACCTATGGACCGCCTTCGGCCCCACCAACGTCCGGATCCACCGCGTAACAATCGCGATGGCCCTCGGCGACGTCCCCACCGCACTCGACCTCATCCCCGGAATCGACACCGCCCGCCTACCCGCCGAGCGCGCCGTCCGGCACAGCCTCGAAGTCGTCAGCGCCTACCGCGCCCGCAACAAGATCGACGAGGCCATCGGCGAACTTCTCACTGCCGAACGCCGCGCCGCCGAACAGGTCCACGCCCACGTCATGAGCCGTCAGCTCGTCCACCAGCTTCGCGACACCACCACCGGCCGGCGCAACCGTCCCCTGGCCGATCTCGCCCGCCGTATGAACATCATCTAGCCCGATCTCCTACCCTCACTGCTGTGACCGATGACCCGGCAGCGAGCTTCACCCGCGCCCGCGCGGCGGCGGGTGTCCTGTTCTTCGACGACAACGACCGCATCATGCTGGTCGATCCCTCCTACAAGGACTACCGCGACATCCCCGGCGGCTACGTCGAACACGGCGAAACCCCGCGCCAAGCTGCGGCGCGCGAAGTCACCGAAGAGCTCGGCATCAGCCCCCCGATCGGCCGGCTCCTGGCCGCCGACTGGGCCCCCAACGACACCGAAGGCGACAAGATCCTCTTCCTGTTCGATGGCGGCTCTCTTACCCCTGACCACCTCAACGCCATCCGCCTCGACCCGAACGAACTGGTCGACTACCACTTCCACGACATCACCCAGATCCACGACCTGACCATCCCTCGCCTGGCCCGCCGCCTTATCCACGCCCATGCCGCCCGCCACGACGGCACTACCCGCTACCTCGAACACGGCGAGCAGCCGTAACGGCAAACGATCCGGCGCCAGCGGCGCCACTCGTACTCCGCTTGGTGCTGCGAACGAGCTTGTGGTCAGAATCAGCGAGGTGGCCTACCCCGGCACGGGATAGTCCCTCAGGAGCCGCCCGCATCGCTGGAGGCTCCAATGCCTTCTCCGCATCAACGATCTGAAACTCGCACATCACCTCCTAAACCCGCTTGCGGTTCCTCGATGTCCTCGGCTCCGCAGTCCGGCCTGCACTCGCGACGATCCGTACGTCGCGCCGGAACCGACGTGAACCTGCCGGATCTGCTCCGCCATGCCCTGGTCCACAGACCAGCGTGCGGCCAGGGCAGGGGCGGGAGGGCGGCCTGGCACCACCGGTAGAACCGCGGCCCGGGACAGGTCCAAGACCTTGCACTGCCGTTTCGTGCCGAACCCCCCGAAGCCCCTTGGAGAGCTAGCCCGTGCCGGTAGGCATACTTGCTGGACACCGGCTGGGCTTTGTGTCTGCCGTGACCTGCGAGAGCCCCGGGCACACAGAGGCAGGATCTACTAAGGTTCACCCGTGATTACGGGTGAGCTGAAGAGCAAGATCGACCGCCTCTGGGACGCCTTCTGGTCGGGTGGGATCTCCAACCCGCTGGAGGTCATCGAGCAGATCACCTACCTGATGTTCCTGCGTAGACTTGAGGACATCCAGACCGCAAAGGAGCGCCGAGCCACCCGCACCGGCACGCCGATCTCAGATCCGATCTACACGGAGGACACGGACGCCCTCCGTTGGAAGCGGCTCAAGGAACTGCAGCCGGACGCCATGTTCACCATGATGGGCGAGGGAGTCTTCCCCTGGCTGCGTCGCCTAGGTGGTGACGGATCCACCTATGCCCACCATATGCGGGACGCCCGTTTCACGATCCCCACGCCGAACTTGCTCACCAAGGCCGTCGACCTCCTGGACGACATCCCTCTCGGAGAGGGGGACACAAAGGGTGACCTCTACGAGTACATGCTCAGCAAGATCGCCGCAGCTGGTCAGAACGGCCAGTTCCGCACACCGCGGCACATCATTCGGCTGATGGTCGAGATGATGAACCCTGGCCCTAGCGACGAGATCTGCGACCCGGCCTGCGGCACGGCTGGCTTTCTCGTCGCCGCAGCCGAGTACGTGCAGGACAAGTACAGCGAAGAACTACTGGACACGGCCAATCAGCGGCACTACCACTCCAGCATGTTCCACGGCTTCGACTTCGACAGCACCATGCTCCGCATCGCGAGTATGAACATGCTCCTCCACGAAGTCGAACAGCCGGACATCCGCTACCGCGACTCGCTGGCCGAAAACGTCGCCGCCGAGGCCGAGCAATACTCCCTCATCCTTGCGAATCCGCCGTTCGCTGGCAGCCTCGACTACGAGACGACCGCTAAGGACCTCCAACAGATCGTCAAGACTAAGAAGACCGAACTGCTCTTCCTGGCCCTCTTTCTACGTCTCCTCAAGCCCGGTGGGCGAGCTGCGGTCATCGTCCCCGAAGGCGTCCTCTTCGGCTCAACGAAAGCACACAAGGGCCTCCGCAAGTTCCTCGTCGAAGACCAGAAGCTCGATGCCGTCGTTAAGCTCCCCAGCGGCGTATTTAAGCCCTATGCAGGCGTCTCGACCGCTATCCTGATCTTCACCAAGACCAATAGCGGTGGCACGGATAGCGTTTGGTTCTACGACATGGCCGCCGACGGCTTCAGCCTCGACGACAAACGAACGCCGCTTCTGCCCGGAGAAAAGATCGGCCCCCGCCCTGACACAACCCTCGCCGAGGATGAACACACCAAGAACAACCTCCCCGACGTTCTTGCCCGCTGGAACCAGCGCACCAGCAGCGAACTCCAGCGCACCCGCACCGAGCAGAGCTTCTGCGTCCCCAAGGACGACATCGCAGGCCAGGACTACGACCTCAGCATCAACCGCTATAAGGAAGTCGTCCACGAAGAGGTGGAATACCGCCCACCTCTCGAAATCATCGAAGACCTCGAACGCCTCGAGTTGGAAATCCAACAGGGCATCTCTAGCTTGAAAGGGGTGCTCGGATGACAGGAATCAAAAATGTTACTCTCGGTGAAGTTGCTCGCTTCATTCGAGGAATAACATTCAAGCCTGACGATGTCGTCCCGCATGATTCTCCCGATGCCGTATGGTGCATGCGCACTAAAAACGTTCAATCGCAACTCGACCTCTCCAGCATCTGGGCCATTCCCGCCGAATTTGTCAAGCGTCCGGAACAGTATTTGACGGCCGGCGACTTGCTCGTGTCCAGTGCCAACAGTTGGAATCTAGTGGGGAAATGCTGCTGGATTTCGAATCTGGAACACGAGTCCACCTTTGGCGGGTTCGTTTCGGTGCTCCGTGCTGACACCAGCAAGCTGCATCCTCGGTATCTTTATCACTGGTTTTCGTCCAGTCGAGTGCAAACGACGATTCGAAGCTTCGGTCGCCAGACAACAAATATTTCAAATCTGGACATTAAGCGCTGCCTCCAAATGTCCATCCCACTCCCTCCTCTGGACGAGCAGCGGCATATCGCAAAGGTGCTAGATCAAGTGGACGCATTGCGAGCGAAGCGGCGGGAGGCCATCAGCCTGTCCGATGAGCTGACGCAGTCCATCTTCCTCGACATGTTCGGTGACCCGATCGCTAACCCGTTCGACTTCAACATGAAATCGCTAGCCGACTGGGTCCCCCAGGATCGTCCGATCACCTACGGAATACTTAAGCCAGGTCCAGACGTTCCCGGCGGAGTTCCCTACATTCGCGTAGTCGACATGAAGGAAGGACACATAGACGAGTCGCAAGTCAGGCGAACTTCTCGCGATATAGCAAGCCAATACCGCCGCTCTATGGTGATGACAGGCGATCTTTTGGTATCAATCCGTGGCCACGTCGGTCGCCTTGCACAGGTTCCCGACACCTTGGACGGCGCTAATATTACGCAGGATTCCGCCCGTCTAGCGGTCTCCCTGGACAGTAGCGCGTATGTCATGGCATGTTTGCGCACTCAGTCCATACAGTCATGGATGCATCGACATGTCAAAGGCGCCTCAATTAAGGGCATTAATCTTTCCGATATTCGAAAGATACCCATACCAGAGCCACCCATGGTTCTCCAAAAGGAGTTCGCTGAACACGCACTGGATTGCCACGAACTGCAGCGAAAGGATATTGACCAGCTTAGTCACCTTGACGAGCTGTTCGGGTCTCTGCAGCAGCGGGCGTTTCGGGGGGAGTTGTGGGAGGATTGAGGCATCTGTTCCCTGAGGGAAGGGTGCCGTGTGTCCAACTTCGGGTTCCTCAAAGGCGAATGGCCCGAGCTGCATGACGAGGCCGTCCGGGCCGAGCGGCTGGCGCGGGTCGATCCGCGCGTTTCGTGCTTCTACGCGCGACGGACGCTCGAATTGGCGGTCAACTGGCTGTACCGCGCCGATGAGACCCTGAGGCTCCCCCATCACGGTGACCTCGCAGCGTTGATTGCCGAGCCGACCATGGTGAACCTGGTCGGTCCCGCGATCCGCACGAAGATGGACGTCATCCGGCGGCAGGGCAATGCCGCCGTGCACCGGCCGGGGCCGGTGCGGGAGAACGACGCCGTCCGCACGGTCACGGAGCTCTTCCACGTCCTCTACTGGATCGCGCGGAACTACACGCGTGACCAGGAGAACATCCCGCCGGCCGGGTTGGGCTTCGACCAGACGCACATCCCGGTGCCGGTCTCGGCAGATGTGCGGAAGAAGAAGCAGGCCGAGATCCAGGAGCAGGCGAAGCAGTATGCCGAGCAGCAGGAGCAGCTCGTCAAGGAGCGTCGCAAGACGCAGGACCTGGACGGGGAGGTCGCCCGGCTTCGCGCCGAGATCAAAGCCGCCAAGGCCGCGAACGAGATGCGGCCGGACACCCATGATTACGACGAGGCGAAGACCCGCGACCTCATCATCGACCTTCTGCTGAAAGAGGCAGGCTGGCCGCTCGACAAGAAGGAAGACCGGGAGTACCCGGTCAGCGGGCTGCCGTCGAAGTCCGGGGCCGGCAAGGTCGACTATGTCCTGTGGGACGACGATGGAAAGCCGCTCGGCGTGGTGGAGGCCAAGCGCACCACTAAGGACGCGATGAGCGGCCAGCAGCAGGCCAAGCTGTACGCCGAGGCCCTCGAGCGCGAGTTCGGACAGCGGCCGGTCATCTTTTACACCAACGGTTACAAGACCTTCATCTGGGACGACGCCACCTATCCGCCTCGTGAGGTCCAGGGCTTCTACACCAAGGACCAGCTGCGCCTGCTGATCCAGCGGCGGACGAGCCGGCAGTCGCTGTCCGGTGTCGGGATCAACGAGGACATCGCCGGCCGCCACTACCAGAGCCGCGCGATCCGTCGTATCGGTGAGGCGTTCGAGAAGAACAAGCAGCGCGAGGCGCTGCTCGTCATGGCGACGGGTGCCGGCAAGACCCGCACTGTCATCGCGCTGGTCGACCAACTCCAGCGCGCGGGCTGGGTGAAGCGCGTCCTCTTTCTCGCGGACCGGCAGGCCCTCGTCACCCAGGCCACGAACGCGTTCAAGAACCATCTCGGCAGCACGCCCACGGTCAATCTGCTGACCGAGCGGAACACCGAGGGCCGCGTCTACGTGTCCACGTACCCGACGATGATGGGCTTGATCAACGAGACGGACGGCGACCTGCGCCGGTTCGGCCCTGGCTACTTCGACCTCGTGGTCATCGACGAGGCTCACCGGTCCGTCTACCAGAAGTACCGGACGATCTTCGAGTACTTCGACGCACTGCTCGTCGGGCTGACCGCCACCCCGAAGGACGAGGTCGACCGCAACACCTACCACCTGTTCAACCTGGAGGAGGGCGTTCCGACCGACGTCTACGGCCTCGACGAGGCCGTCTCGGAGGGCTATCTCGTCCGGCCGCACACCGTGAACGTCCCGCTGAAGATCCCGCTGCTGGGTCTTAGGTACGACGAGCTGTCGGCGCAGGAGAAGGAAGAATGGGATCTCCTCGAGTGGGATGAGGAGAATGGCGTTCCCGACCGGATCACGCCCGAAGAGGTGAATCGCTTCCTGTTCAACGGCGACACCATCGACAAGATGCTCCAGACGTTGATGGAGTACGGCGCCAAAGTGGAGAGCGGCGACCGACTGGGCAAAACGATCATATTTGCGCGCAACAACAAGCATGCCGAGTTCATCGTCGAACGGTTCGACAAGCTCTATCCGGAGCACCGGGGCGACTTCGCCCGTGTCATCACGCATGACAAAATCTATGCGCAGGACCTCATCGACAAGTTCTCGATGAAGGACTCTGCCCCGCACATCGCGGTCTCCGTCGACATGCTCGATACCGGCATCGACGTGCCTGAGGTCGTCAACCTGGTGTTCGCAAAGCTCGTCCGGTCCAAGACGAAGTTCTGGCAGATGATCGGGCGTGGCACCCGACTGTGTCCCGATCTGTTCGGCCCGAACAACGACAAGCAGGGCTTCCTCGTCTTCGACCTGTGCCGCAACGTCGACTTCTTCAACCAAGACATCGCGCCCGCCGAGGGACGCGTTCAGCCGTCCCTGTCCGAGCGGCTCTTCCGCAAGCGCACAGAACTCCTCTACGGTCTGGACCAGCAGAGCCCAGCTCCAGCCCCGGAGCCACCCGCCGAGGACGCACCGGACGGCACGCAGACCGACACCGGCCTGCGCTGGGACCTGGCGTCCCGCCTCCAACTCGAAGTGTCCGGCATGAACCACAGCAACATCGAGGTACGCCGCCGCCTCGAAGAGGTCGAGCGCTACCAGGACCCGGAGAGCTGGCGGCAGATCAACGCCGACAAACGCGACGAGATCACCGAGAACCTCGCCGGCCTGCCGACCGAGTTCCGCGAAGACGAGAACAGCGAGGAGGCCAAGCGGTTCGACCTCGTCGCCCTCCGCCTCCAGCTCGGCCTCCTCAACGGCGAGCCCGAGTACGACAGGCTGCGCGAGCAGGTCCAGGGCATCGCCGAATCCCTCCTCGACCCCACGACGTTCAACAACCCGGTCGTTGCGCAGCAGGGCGAACTCCTGTCTGACCTGGTCACCGACGAATGGTGGCGGGACGTCACACTGCCGATGCTGGAACTGATGCGCCGCCGCCTCCGCGGTCTCGTCAAGCTCATCCCCAAGCAGCGGAAGGGCGTCCTGTATGCCAACTTCGAGGACGAGCTCGGCGAGCTGACCCAGTCCGAGCTCAAGGGGGTCTCGCTCGGCACCAACCGCACCCGGTTCGAGAACAAGGTACGCCTCTACCTGCGCAGCCACGAGGACGAGCTGGCCGTGCAGAAACTACTGCGCAACCGCCAGATCACGACCGCCGACATCAACCACCTCGAGCACGTCTTCATCGACTCCGGCTTCGGCACCGAGGACGACATCGAGCAGGTCAAGGAGGAGCACGGCGACCTGGGCCTGTTCCTGCGCTCTCTCACCGGCCTGGAGTACGAGGCCGCAGCCGCCGCATTCGACCGGTTCCAACGGGGCAAGCACTTCTCGGCCTCGCAGCTCCACTTCCTCCAGCTCCTGATCAACTACCTCGCCAAGAACGGGATCGTCGACGTCGGCGCCCTGTACGAACGCCCCTTCACCACCCATGCGCCGGGCGGCCCCGAAGACCTCTTCACCGAAGGGGAGGTAACGTCCATCGTGGATGTCCTGCATGCGGTCCGTACCACCGCCGTACCGACCGACGCACAGGCCGGCTGATCGCGTGGGAACGCTCAGCCCCGCTTCCGGTGAGGCGCTCAACAGGTACGAGGGCATCTCAGTCGCGGTCATCCGGATGACCGACGAGATGCGCGAACATCTCGTACGGCATCGCACATTCATCAAGCGACCCACGTTCACGATTGCCGACACCGCCGGACTCACCTGGAAGCGCGATCGCCGCTATCTCGGAGTGTTCAAAACCGACGTGGACGGTGAGGTCAAAGTCGTCGGCCTCGGTGTCATGACCCCGTCCAAGATGGCGAGCAACTTCACCCGAAAGGTTCGGGTGGAGCAGTTCGATACTCTGGAGCACCCGATCCCGGCCTCCCGAATCCGTGACATGCTGGGCAATCGATATCAGGACGCCCTCAACGACGGACCACCGACCGACGCGCGCGCCAGGCGGTTGCTCGCCGTGCTGGAGGGCCTAAGCGAGTCGGTAGGCGTCCTCATCAGCGGGTTCGCCGCTGGTCTGACGGTTCCGGCCTTGGGCGATGCCGCCGCCGAGGTCCGCTCCTTCGAGAAGGACGCCACCGCGACGCTGCTGGAGGCCGTCCTCGGTGACCGCGGCGCCGTCCGGGATGCCGGTCTTCTCCACGAGAGCGAGCCGTTCGTCGAGGCTATGCCGGGTGACAGAAACGTCAACTACGACTGGCTTCATTTCGCGGACTGGCCTGGGTTCGGTGACGTCAGCACCGGTATCCGCCGCTTCGTAGGCCCCCATGACCAGGAACTCGTCGTCTGTAACCTGACGAAGCGGCTGCCGGAACAGGTCGACGGGGTCGACCTGCTCTACTACAACGAACTTCATTCCTGCTTCGTACTGGTGCAGTACAAGCGCCTTTTCAGGGAAGGCAGACATCTCTCCTATCCGGGTGATCACGGACTCGATCAGCAGTTGGCCCGCCTTCGTGCGATCGATGACGCGTGCCCGCCCGGCGACGCGGTGGCCGACATCCGGCTGCATGCCCAGCCGACGTTCTTCAAGTTCTGTGAACCGAGTCCGTTCGATCCGGGCTCGATCGACATGCTGAAAGGCGTCTACCTCGCTCGTCCGCACTTCGAGCGAATCTTCGCCGGAGGGGAAGGCTTGCCCGGCGGCAGCCGCTACCGCCTCGGCAAGGGCGAAGTTCCCCGCCACCTGAACACGACCGCGTTCACGATGCTTCTCGCGCACGGGTGGATCGGCAGTTGCGGCATCGGTTCAGATTTCGTACGGGAGCAGGCGCGGCTCAGTCTCAGCACGCGCGGAAGCCTGGTCTTCGGCCTTCACCGCAGCGAACGCCCCCTCGGCAACAACTCTATGAGTTGGAGTTGAACGGCAGGATGAGCCCACTCCCGGACCCGAACACTCTGCTCGGGTTCCGCTGTATCCAGCTCCTCGACTGGTTGAGCGACATGCGACTGGAGAGGCCCAACGTCCTCCCTGACGTGCGGTTCTTCCTAGCACGCCTTGACCTGGCCACGGACGTTGATGAGGAGGAGGCTCCTGAGTGGCTGCCGCATGTCCTCTCGACCCTCGGTTCCTCAGGGCTGGTCAACCTCCACAAGGTTCTGAGTTCCTACCTGGACTTCGGCCTGCAGCTCACCGACGAGGGCCTGCGTGATATAGCCGAGCGAGCGGAGCGCAGGCGGGATCGTCCAGCGCGGAGGGCAGTAGCTCGTCGAGGTGTGCTGCGCTGGCTCGACGATGTATCTGCTGACGTGCACTATTGGCCGGAGCTCCAGACCATATTCAGCAGTCCATGGGGCACCTACGAAGGCGAGTACCTCACCATTGGGGACGTCGTGGGAGCTTGCGAGTACCTCATGGCGCAGAAGCTGGTAGCAGACGCCCCGCTCAGACTCACTGCAGCTGGTAACGACTGCGTCGACAACCATGGAGGCGATGTGTCCCAATACTTCGAGGATCAGAAGCCGCGGTCGAACTTCACCACTCATTTCCACCAGCAGGTGGGGAACCTCCAGCTGGCGCAGGGGAACCATGACGTCCAGCAGAACCAGCGTGTCGAGGGAATGAGCGGTGCCGACCTCGCGCTGCTTGCTCAGGCGTTGCGCGAGGCCGCGCCGGTCTTGGGGCTGTCTGAGGCCAAGCAGGCCGAACTCGCGCATGTCGCGACGCAAATGGAGGAGGCGGCGGAGGGCGACGAGCTTCCGCAGAGTCGTGTGCAGCAGCTCATGAACTGGGGCCGGACCATCCTGACGGATGCCTCACAGTCCGCATTGGCTCAGATCCTGATCGCGATCACGGGAGGCGTGGCCGGCGGTTGATTGCGGCCGCCAGCCCGCTGGCTTGCCCGCAGACTTCCGCTCCGACATCTCCGAGATTGACCTGCCCGTCCTTATCATGCACGGCGTCGCGCCAAGGCTTCCACCTATCAACTCCACCCTTGGACGTTTGACAGGCTGGTGCCGTCCGCCCGCTACGTCGAGGGCGGTCCGCGGGGCACAGTAATGGCGTCGGCGGGGGCTCGATGGAGGCCCTCCAGCGTCGGCCTCGGCAGGTCGTCTCAGGGGCTCGTGGGTGAGGCTGACCATGACGCCAGATGCTGCCGCCCTGGTCGTCCTTCGGAAGCCGGACATGGATCATCTACGGGCCGACTCCTGACCGGGCCGGAGGTGTTCCTCGGCACGGATGCGCGCCTTTGGTCTTCCGGAATTCCCTTCAGGACAAGCGCGATGACCAGGAGGGCTGCCAGCATGTGGCGGCGACAACGGGTCTCGGCGTGGACGTCGTCGAGCCGGTCCGTTCGCCGGGGCTCAAAGGCTCCTCGTCTAGAGGTGCGGGGACATGGCGGCCGAGCTGCGAGGCGGCCTCGTCCGGCGCCTCACTCCTTGGGACGCCGCCCGGTCCTTGGCCGTCGTGGTATCTCGTAGGGCTCGACCCCGCCCAGTGTGAGCTTCCAGACGTCGGGCTGCTTGCTTATGGCGCGAGCGCACATGTCGGAGAGGCAGGTATCAATGAGGGCGACCCGCTCGGCGACTGTGGATTGGCCCGGCAGCAGGAACACGTGCACTTTCGCTGTGCGGTATGCCTCCAGTTCGTGTGGACGTTCGAAGATCCTCAGGTCCGATCCGATCACTGCCCAGCCGTGCTCTCCGACTTTTGGCAGCCATCGCTCGTCTTTCGTTCCACGGGCTTCGTCCCATGATCCGTAGAGTTCGCCCAGGGTGTGGACTTGGTAGCCGAGCGCGACGAGGCGCCGACGCACGGCTTTCGTAACGGCGTTCTCGTCGAGGTAGAACTCAGGCGGGTCGCCGGCCCAACAGGACGCGGGCGGCGGCACGGACGTCGTGGAGCGGGACTCCGAGCTCATCCGCGACGACCTCGCCGGTCTCGCCAGCCTTCAGCATTGCGGCCACGTCGCCCACACGTGTTCGGGAGCCTTCGAAGAACGGCTGGCCGAACGCCCTCTCCGGGTCCACCACAACCTTTGACGGCAGGAACGTTCGAAGTTCCATCATGTTGGGGTATCCGTCGCGTGCCCAGGAGAGGTACGCGAGGTAGTCCTCGACGATCTCCCGCATGACGCGTTGCCCGGTGCTGCCCTCGATCAGGCCCTCGCCCTCGTGAGTCCGGGAGAAGTCCCAGAGGACGTCGATCCCGTCCGTGGCGAGTTCTCGGGAGACAAGGACGTACTCGCGGCCGAACTCGCGCTGCAGGCGCCGAAGTGCGGGGCGAATCTTGGTGGGTCGGACGCCGGCGTTGCGGAGAGCCTCCAGGACGTAGGCCTCGGCCAAGGCGATGAAGGTGACGTTCGCTCTTCGAGGTTCGGGGTCCAAGACATGGAGAAGGGGCTGGCCTCGGTCGTAGCCGCGGGCCCAGTTGCGAAACGTCGATTGGGGGATGCCCAGGTAGCGGGATGCATCGGACATGTTGAGCAGTCCGGCGCTGAACCTCAGGTCTTTCTCCACCATGGTTCACACCTCCCGCAGCCCGCTGGGTGTACATCATCACCTACCCGGTAAGGAAGGTCATCAGTGGCCTGCCGTTAGCTTCTCCGTGTTGGGTAGGTCTCGCCGCCTTGTGACCGGTTCCGGACACACAGTGAAGACTGGCTTGTGGGGCAATCGGTGAGGCTCCAGGCTCCCGACGGTGGTTCGATGCCTGGGCATCGCTCGATAGGCGAGGAAGCATTAGCGACGCCTGCGCGGCGACCGGCCACCCTGGCGATCATCCACACGTTTCGTTGTCGGCCCGCGCCCCGCTGGACGATGAACAGTTCGCCGCCCTCAACGCCTGCGCCGACCCGGACGAAGACTTCGTCCGCATCGTCGAAAACCTGATCAACAACGACCCTCGGAGCACCACATGACTGAACGCCCCTACGTGCTGCTGTCCTGCGCCGCCTCGATCGACGGCTACATCGACGACACCACCGACCAACGGCTCCTGCTGTCCAACGACGAGGACTTCGACCGCGTCGACGACGTCCGCGCCGGCTGTGACGCCATCCTCGTCGGCGCCAACACCATCCGCCGAGACAACCCGCGCCTGCTTGTCCGGACCGAGGAGCGCCGCAAGGCCCGCGTCGCCCGCGGCCTGCCCGAGAGCCCCATCAAGGTCACCTTCACCGCCCGCGGCGACCTCGACCCCAACGCCAAGTTCTTCGCCGCCGGCGACGTCGAGAAGATCGTGTACTGCTCAAGCGCCGCGGTCGACGAGTGCCGCAAGAACCTCGGCGACGTCGCCACCGTCGTGGACACCGGTGACCCCGTGGACCTCAACACCGTGCTCGCCGACCTCGCTGGCCGTGGTGTGCAGCGGTTGATGGTCGAAGGCGGCGGCACCGTCCACACCCAGTTCCTCACCGCTGGGCTGGCCGACGAGCTACAGCTCGTGATCGCACCGTTCTTCGTCGGCGACTCCGCCGCCCCGCGTTTTGTCGGAACGGGCGAGTTCCCGCACCACCCCGGGAACCGGATGGCCCTCGAAGAGGTCCGCCCCATCGGCGACGTCATTCTTGCCCGCTACCTCCTAACCCGCTCCTGACCGTCAGGTCCTTGGGCCGTCGAATGATCGAGGGCGGACTCCCGCGGGCACGTGGCGGCCAGTACGGATCGTGCCCGCGGGTGCGAATGCGGAGATACGGTGCGCTACCTGCTGAAGTAGTTGTGAAGCGCTGCGATGCAGGCGGCCTGGCGGGTGCGGTCGTGGGGGAAGCGGCGGCGGCACTCGGGGCCGACCCAGGCTGGTGTCCTGTGGCTGTGGGCCGACTTACGGTGCCGGGGACGACTGTGGGCTACGTGCCTGGGCTTCCCGATGTCACGGCCTATGGTTGGGCCGTTGCGACGGGCCGGGGCGGGCGGCTGTGCCATGAACGGGTGCGGGGACACATTGACCCGCCGGTGCCTTCGGGCTTCCTGGTCCGGTGGCTGATGGCGTGACGGGTGCGGCATAGCGCGTGTAGGGCCTGTCGATGGGCGCGGCCGCGGGGGGTTGATCGCACCGGTTGTCATGTCGCGGGCGGTGGGGCGCGCCGCCGTTGTGTGGGAGTGCCCGCCGAGCGTCAGGACGAGGGCTGCTGCAGAGGAGGCCAGGGCGCCAGCGACCACGGGAAGCAGCCATCTACGGCGTCGCTGGCGGTCTGGGCGTTGGTGGCGGGAGCCAACGAGCCAAGGCTCGTACGGTTCGAAGGGTGAGCGTTCTTGAGGGGCTGAGGACGGCATGCCTTGTGGCTATCAGGAGTAGCGGATCCGCTGCTCTGTGACTCGCCATCCCTGGTCATGGTTTGGCATTAGCATCCCGGGTCGGCGTCACAATATCCAAGTTTGGTCTGGATCGTAGCTACACCGGACTTTGGTGATTTGAGTCTTCTGTCTCGAATGGTCCGGCGTGTAGTCGGCGACGAACTCGCTCGCGTGATCGAGACTGCCCGCTTTCGGTTGTGGATAGATCTACCTTTTTTGATCTTTCGTTGGGAAGACGAGGCGCTTCACCTGCTCTACGATCGCTCAACGTCGCAATCGTTGCACCTGCCGCAGCGGGCTAATTGATCAAGAGTGAGGGTGAAGACTTGACGGGTATCGGTCGGCGGGTAGCTGTTGGAATCCACTGGCTGAGCTTCGCAAGTGCCGGCTTGGCTCTGTCCGCGTGTGGCAACTCGCCAAAGGCCGCCGCCCTGCCGCCGGTGACTGACAGCGCGGCCGCTTCTTCGTCGTCTACGGCGGCTGAGGAGAAGGCTGTGGCTGCGGCTTACACGAGGTTCGCCGCGCTGCTGGACCGCGCAGATTCTCTGCCGACGGAATCGCGCAAGCAGGAACTCGCGACCGTTATGGTCGATCCCCAGCTTTCGCGGGTGCTACTACGTATCGACACGATGAAGAGCCATCACATCGCGACCTATGGTCGCATCATCGTTCACGTGAAGAGCGTTCAGCTCACGACCAGTGGCGCGACGCTATTTGACTGCCAAGATTCGCGGGACTCGGGGCTTATGAACTCCGCTACGGGTAAGAAGCTGAACCGCGGGGTCAGTCACGGGAACACCAAGGCTCTGATGGTCAAGGGTTCCGATGGGCAGTGGCGGGTCAGCAAGTCCATCACGATCGGCGAAGGGTGCTGACGGGTGGGTGCGGTCATCTCCGTGCTTGGCGTTGGCCTGCTCGTCAGCTCTTCTGTTGCTGTGCCTCCGCCGCAGGATCCTCTGCCACCCAACGCGAACTCCCACAGCTACAACTTCGGTGCCCAGGACGATGGAGCACCGGCGACGGGCGGGCGAGCACCCGCGGAGTCGCCGAGCGGCGGCCCTGTGAGCGGTGGCCGCGCGAGCGAGCCGCAGGATGCGCCGCGTGATTGCCAGGAGCTGAGCGAGTACGTCCAGGTTGTCTGCTCGCCGGTGCATGAGGGCAAGAACAAGGCACCGAAGGTTTCGCCACGCGAGTTGGCGTTGACCAGGTGGGCGCACATGCCGATTCCAACGCCGGTGGTGCGCACGGCGCCGCCTCGCGTGCGGGACGGGTTGGTGGGTTTGCCGGAGTGGTTCTGGGTGACCAACTGGCACTCACTGGGCGGCCGCGTCTCTGCTCGTGATGTGTGGGCTGAGGTGACGGCACGGCCGCGGAGCATGACCATCAGTCCGGGGCCTCGGGAGCCGGTGGTTCAGTGCTCGGGGCCCGGGACGGCGTACGACAAGGCACGGCCGGCGGCGTCGCAGCGCACGGATTGCTCGTACACCTTCGCGCGGTCGTCGTTGTACGAGCCCGGCCACGCCTACCGGGTTCGAGTGACCGTCGTCTGGGGCGGCACGTGGCGTGGTTCGGACGGGTCTGGCGGTGCGCTTCCGCCGTTGAGCCGGTCTACGAGTTTCCGGTTGCGGGTGGCCGAGGCACAGGCGCTCTACGGATGAGAGTTGGTATGAGGTCGAGTAACGGTGCGCTGTCCGGGCCTGCTGCTGCCAAGGCGGCGACTGGAGCCGGTTCTGTGGCGTTCAAGCGGTTGCCGCGGCAGCGTCGCCCGGGGATGCTCCTGGCGGCGGCCATGTTGGTGCTGTTCGCCGTGGCGACCAACGTCTATCTGTTCGTTTCCTCGGGCAACCGGGTGTCGGTCGTGAAGGTGGCGCGCGACGTCGCCGCGGACCACGAGATCACGCAGGCCGACCTCGAGCGGGTCAGGGTCGCGGTGGAGCCGGGCGTGGAGGTCATTCCGGCACATCAGCTGGACCAGGTGGTCGGGCGGCGGGCCGCGATGCCGTTGCGTAGGGGAACGCTCCTCGCGGCGTCGCAACTGTCGACGCAGCAGAGCCCTCCGGCGGGACGGACGCTGGTGGGCATGTCGTTGAAGCCCGGTTCGATGCCACCTGGCTTGGCTTCGGGGTGGAAGGTCCGCGTGGTGTTCACCGCCGGCGCCCAGGGCCAGGATGCGGGGGCGGGCGCTGAGCAGGGTCGCGCCGAGTCCGTTGTTGCTCGGGATGTTGCCGCGGTGGTCGACCAGGTGGACGGGCCGGACACCGAGGGGGCGACGACGGTGTCCCTGATGGTGCCCGAAGCCGACAGCAGCACGGTCGCGCGACAGGCGGCCGCCGGGATGGTCGTCCTGGTGGCCACGGAAAGGCAGAACGGGACGTGACGCTTTACTGCGTGGTCTCGCCAGGCGGATCACCGGGCGTCACCAGCACCGCGTTGGGGCTCGCGATCACGTGGCCAACGAGGGTACTGCTGGCCGAGTGCGATCCCATGGGGCGAGGAGTTCTGCCTGGCTTCATGGCGGACCGGATGAATGAGTCAGCCGGCCCTGGGCTGCTCGGGCTCGCGATGGCCGCCGAGTCCGGCGCACGGCCGCGGCTTCCGCTGGACGACTATGTGGTCCGCGTACCCGGCGAGGATGCCGTGGAACTACTGCACGGCGTTCGCGACCCTCGGCACGGGGTGCGGCTCGGGGCGCTGTGGGGTCGCCTGGCTGAGGCGCTGGCTTCGCGAGAGGGCGATGTGATCGCCGACCTGGGCCGGATCGGTGGAAGCGATACACCCAATGATCTGCTGCGGGCGGCGGACACCGTGGTCATGGTGCTGAAGCCGACGTTGAGGCAGCTTGACGCCGCTCGGTCGCGGATCGACGCGTTGAGGGGTCTCAGGGGCGCTCGCGGGACCATCGGCCTGTGTCTGATCTCGGACGGGCCGTATCGCGCGGCGGAGGTCGAGCAGGTTCTCGGAGCACCGGTACTGGCGGAGCTGCCGTATTCGCCTGCTGATGCGTCCGTCTTCTCCGATGGGGTTCAGCCTCGGAGGACGTTCAAGACGTCGCTGTTGCTGCGGTCGTTGAGATGCCTGGGACGACGACTCCGCGCGACCGCCAGCACCGCGTCCATCGACGGAGGAGACGTGGCCGGGGCCTTTCCGGCGGGCGTGAGTGTCGCCGGTGGGGGTGAGCGGTGAGCGCGCCGGGATGGACGTTCGCCTGGCCGGATAGGGCACCTCACGCGGAACCCACGGCGCCGCGGGATGGCGCGGACGATGCGGACCTCTGGGCGGCGGTCCGCGAGGTGTCCGTCCAACTCGTTGACGTTCTGCGGGACGGTGTCGACCGCGTACGGGCGTGGCAGTTGATCGATGCCCAGGTGCAGGCGTGGGGGCACGACCAGTTGGCGTCCGGACGGGTGCTGTCGGCCGAGGCGCTACAGAAGGTCGCGCGGTTGGTGTTCGACCGTCGCTTCGGCCTTGGCCCGTTGCAGCCGTACCTGGAACGCTCCGATGTGGAGAACATCGTCGTCAACGGGTGCCGGCAGACCTGGATCAGCTACACCGACGGCACCAAGCGGCCGGGGCCACCGGTCGCTGAGACCGACGATGACCTCGTCGAATGGGTGCAACTGCTCGCGCGGCGCGGGAACACCGGCCGGGAGTTCTCCCACGCGGCGCCGCTGCTGGACGTCGCGCTGTCGGATGGTGTCCGGCTGGCCGTGGTGGGGTGGGTGTCAAGGCGTCCGCATCTGGCGCTCCGCGTCCACCGCCTGGTCGATGTGACGTTGCGGCAGCTCACCGACCTCGGCACCCTGACCGGGCCGCTGGAGGCGTTCCTGAAGGCGGCGATCAGGGCGCGCCGGAACGTCATCGTGTGCGGGGAGGTCAACACCGGCAAGACCACGCTGGTGCGGGCGCTGGCCAACGAGATCCCGCCGCAGGAGCGGATCATCACGTTGGAGAGCGACTTCGAGCTGTTCCTGGACGACCCGCGCCTGGCGCACCGTCACCACGATGTCGTGGCGTTGGAGGCGCGGCAGGCCAACGCCGAGGGTGCGGGCGAGGTCCGGCTGCAGGATCTGGTGCCGGCGTGCCTGCGGTTGAACCCGGATCGGGTGATCGTGGGTGAGGCACGGCAGGGAGAGCTGGCGCCGATGCTCGAGGTCATGTACTCCGGGGCTCGCGGCTCGATGTGCACCCTCCACGTCCACCGGCCCGAGCACGTGTTCAGCCGCGTCGTCCAGCTCGGTCGCCGCGCCGATCTCGGATTGGGCGCCGATGACGTGCATCTGATGTTCGGGCTGGCCGAGCCGCTGGTCGTCTACCTGGAGCGCGACCAGGTGAGCAACGAGCGGTTCGTGTCGCAGGTGATGGAGATCGGGCCGCCGGCGGACTCGGTGGAGCCGACCCGCAACCTCATCTTCCGGCCTAGCCCGGACGGGCGAGCCACTCCCGCGGGTGGGCACATCAGTGCCGCCCTCCTCGATGACTTGGTGGCGCAGGGCTTTGATCCCGAGCTGCTCGACTCTCGTTCGGAGGCTTGGCTGTGATGGTGGTCCTCGCCGCGCTGGCCGGCCTGTGCGCCGCCGGTGCGGTCCTGACGTTCGTGGCCGGGCTGCGAGGGGCTGAGCCCGAGGCGCGGCAGGCGCGTCCGCCGTCCCGCTTGCAGATGCTCGTGCGTTCGCCGGCTTGGCCTGGACGCCGGAACCGGCTGGTCGCTGGTCTCGCCGTCGCGCTCGTGGCGTTCCTGCTGTCCGGTTGGCCGGTGGCGGCCGTTGCCGCTGGGGCCGGGGTGCATGCGGTTCCGCCGATGCTGTCGGGACGTGAACCTCAGCGGCGGATCGCGCGGTTGGAGGCGTTGGCGCAGTGGTCGCGAAGGCTGGCGGAGATGATGGGCGCCAGCCGCGGACTTGAGCAGGCCCTTGCCGACAGCGCCCGCATCGCGCCCGAGGCGATCCGCGGGTCGGTGGAGGTGCTGGCCGCGCGGTTGAACAACCACGCGAACACCGAGCGGGCGCTGCGGTCGTTCGCCGACGAGCTGGACGACCCGATCGGTGATCTGATCGCGTGCGCGCTGGTGCTGGCCGCCCATCGTCGCGGGCCGGGGACGCGGGAGGCGTTGAGCCTGCTGGCCGACGCCGTCGAACACGAGGTGCTGGTGCGCCGGGACGTCGAGGCCGAACGCGCCGGGTTGCGCACAACGCTGATCGTCATCGTGGCGTCCGTCGTCGGGTTGAGCGTGCTGTTCGCGTCGTCTCGGACGTTCGCCGATCCCTACAGCACCGCGCTGGGGCAGACGGTCCTGGCCGTCGTCGCGGCGATCTACGGGGCTGGCCTGTGGTGGATGCGCCGATTCGCCGTCCTATCGACCGGCGGCCGTTTCCTGCACAAAGAGCCAGGCGAGACCACCGCCGTTTAGGAGCTGAGTCGTGACCGTCCTTGCCGCTATTGCCGGAGCACTCGGCGCCGTCGGCTTCATCATGTTCGTCTACGGCCTGCGCCCCGCGCTGCCGCCGCGTCTGGACGCCGTGCTGGTGCGCATCCAGCCAGCGCCGCATCCGCTGGCGCCTGCCGAGGAGGTGAGCGTCAGCGACCGCATCGGACGGTGGCTGGCCGAGCGCGTCGTGCGTCCGGCTGGGCTGCTCGCCCTGCCCAGGACTGATCTCGCATTGCTCAGGCGCCCGGTCGAGCGGTTCATGCTGGAGAAGCTCGCCTTGCTCGTCACCGGACTCGTCGTGCCATCGGTCTTCGGCGGCCTGGTCGCGTTGACGGGCGGCTCGCTGCCCTGGGCGTTCCCCGTCGTCGCAGGGGTCGTCCTTGCCGTGGTGTTGTGGTTCGTGCCGGACTGGAACGTGCGGTCACAGGCTCGCCAGCGTCGCCGTGACTTCCGGTATGCCTTCACCTCGTATCTCCAGCTTGTTGTGCTGGAACGGGAGGCCGGGGCCGCGTTGAACGCCGCGCTGGAGAACCCGGCGAAGATCACCGACGGGTGGCCGTTCCAGCGTGTCCATGAGGCACTGACGCGGGCCCGGCACGGTCAGCAGCAGCCCTGGCGCGCCCTCGCCCAACTCGGCGGGGAGATCGGCGTCCGGGACCTGATCGACCTGGCTCACACCGCCGAGATCGCCGGGAACGAGGGCGCGAAAATGCATGACGTCCTGGTCGCCAAGATCACCTCGATGCGGCACGAGGCGTCCGCCGCCGCGCGCGCCGAGGCCAACTCCCGCACCACCGCCATGTGGGTCCCGACCAGCCTGCTCATGCTCGGCTTCGTGATCCTGGTCGGCTTCCCGTTCTTCTCCAAACTCCTGGCGTCCGGCTGACACGCCGGAGCCTTCATGCATCGGGGGATCATGAACGCACTCAACGCCGCCGCCATCCGTGCGGCACTCGCCGTCCATGACCGCGGCCGCCGTCTCGCCGCCGCCCTGCGCGAGCGAGGCGACCGGGGCTCTGGCGTGGTCGAGACGATCATCATCGTGGCGGGCTTCGCCGGGCTGGCGTTCGTCGTCTATATGGCCGTGTCCAGCAAGGTCCACGGCTGGATCGGCAAGATTCCCGGTGCCTCCGGCCCGTGAACACACCTCGACGAGTACGACGGCGGAAGGACGCGGGCTCGGCGACGATCGCAATGGCCATCACCTTCCCGGCCGTTGGGCTGCTGTTCTTGGCGCTGGCACAGGCGGTGATGGTGTCGGTCGCCCGCGACGTGGCGCAATCAGCCGCTGAGGAAGGGCTCCGCGTCGCCCGCGCCCGCCAGGGCACCTTCACACAAGGACGTGCCGCCGCCGCGTCCTTCGCACGCCGTGAGCCCGTCCTGCAAACGCCCGACGTCACCGTGTCCGGCAGCAACACGATCGTTGTGCGGGTGACCGGACGTGCCCCGTCGTTGCTGCCGGGCGTGGACATCACCGTGTCCAGGACCGTACGAGCCGCGCGTGAGCGGTTCACCACGCCGGGGCCGGCGTGAACGCGCGACGGAACGAGCCGTCAGCGCGGGACGCGGGGAACGCGGTGGTGGAGACTGCGATCTTGGCGCCGGTGTTCATCATGTTCCTGGCCGGGCTGCTCGTGGTCATGCGGATTGTTCATGGCAGCGCCGTGGTCGCGCAGGCCGCCGCCGACGCGGCACGGCAAGCCTCCATCGCCCGGACGGCCCGAGAAGCCCAAGCCGCCGCGAGCACGAGCGCGATGCACACCTTGCACGATCGGGGGCTGCATTGCGCACCGTCCGTCCGGCTCGACCTGTCCGGCTTCAACCGTCCCGTCGGGCAGCCGGCCGCGGTCTCCGCGCGGGTGACCTGCGTGGTTCGGCTCAGCGACGTCGGCCTACCGGGAATGCCTGGCGCCCGGACCGTCACCAAGACCCACCGATCGCCGATCGACCCTTACCGGACGGCCCGATGAGCAGAAGAACGCGAACACGGCGACGTGTTGATGACGCGCGCCCTGATCGCGGGAGCGTGAGCGTCTTCGCCGTCATCATCACGCTGGTCGTAGTGGTGTTCTTCGGCGCCGTCGTCGACTTCGAGCAGGTTCTCGAGGCCCGGCAGGACGCCAACACCGCCGCGCAAGAGGCCGCCCGCGCCGGCGCCGGACGCGTCGACCGGGACCGGGCTTATGACCGTGGACAGTTCCTCGTCAATCGCGAGTCCGCGATCCAGGCGGCCCGCTACTACCTGCGGACCAGCGGTTACACCGGCACCGTGACCAGGGCCGGGAGCCGTGCCATCCGCGTCCATGTCTCCGTCACGCGACCCGCGCGGTTCCTGTCGTTGATCGGCATCTCCGCGCTGCACGCCGACGCCGCCGCGACCGCGAATCTGACCACCGGAGTGGAAGGACCCCAGCAACCGTGACCTACGCCGGACATAGCCGCCTCGCCGACTTCGTACGCGGACTCGGCGCCCTGGCGCTGTTCGCCTTCCTGGTGCTCGGATTCCCGGTCGCGATGTACGGCATGTTCCGCTCCCCGCTTCCGGACAAGCTCCCGACCTGGGCGGAGATCAGCACGACGCTGATGCGGCCGGACACCGACCAGACCGTGTTCATCGGCGCGATCCGGCTCGTCGGATGGGGCGCATGGTGCCTGTTCATCGTCACCGTCTGCGTCGAGCTGGTGCATTACGTGTCCGGACGTTCCAAGCCGGCCCTACCGCGTTCGGCGTGGCCGATGCAGAAGCTGATCCGTGACCTGGTCGCCACGGCCACGCTGACCTTCAGCGTCGCGGCGTCCTTCGCTTCGTCCGCTTCGGCCGCGACGCACATGCACGCAGCGACAGGTGTCCATGCCGCTGCCGACCCCGAACCGAGTGCGCAGGGACACTCAACGTTCGGGAAGAGCGCATCGGCGCCGGGGACGTCCGCGTCCGAGTGGACGCCCCTGCTGGTCGACGAGAAGCCCAGCGAGCCAGAGCCGGATCATCACCCCTGGCGGACGCACATCGTCAAGCGAGGCGAAACCCTCTGGGATCTCGCCCGACGCGCCTATGGTTCCGGGGCCCTCTATCCGAAGATCTTCAAGGCCAGCCAGGATGTTCGCCAGACCCACGGGCTACCGGTCCTCACCGACCCGGACCTGGTCCGTCCGGGCCAGCGCGTCCTGCTTCCGCGACCCGGTACGCATGGGGCCCCTGCGTCGGAGGCGGGATCGCACTCAGCGCATGGGCCCGCAAGCTCAGCCCCGGCGACAAGCGGCACTCGGCTTCCGGCCCCGGTCGGCTCACAGTCCAGTTCGTCGAAGCCGCCCCAAGTACAGGCGCCGGTCGTGGCACCGCCCGCCCAGCCTTCCGACAACACCACACCCGCAGCACCGCACCACCACCGGGACGACCACCACTCGCCGCTGGAGATCTCCCTGCCGTCCGGGTCCCGCATCGGCATCGGCCTCGCCGCCGTGGTCAGCATCGCCGTGGCCGCGACCCGCCTGCACCGGCGCCGTCGACGCCCGCTGATCCTCGACCCCGGCTCGCCGCCGAGCCCCGCCGAAGAGGCTCCGATACCCGCCCCGGTCCTCAAGGCCCACCAAGCCCACCTGAAGACATACGCCGACCAGGGCGCCGCCGTCCCGTCCGACCCGGACATCGCGCGCAAGGACATGCTGAGCGCACACCCCGATCAGATCGTCCTCGGGACCCGCGACGGCAACGCCGTCGCGGCGTCTTTCGCGGGGCTCAGCCTTGGCGTGACCGGTGACGGCGCCCACGCCGTCGCACGCGCCATCACCACCGAACTTCTCGGCCAGGCTCGGCGCTACCGAGCGGAGGTCATCATTCCGCGCGCCGATGCGCAGACACTCTTCCCCGGCGACGACATCATCGGCTTGGGCGCGGAGCTCGAAGGTCTGATCGTTACGCCGTCTCTGCGGGAGGCCAGCGACCACGTGGAGGCCGAGTTCTTCCGGCGCGGTCGGCTGATAGCCACGAGCGAAGTTTCCGACGTGCCCGGCTTTCGCGCTTATGACCAGGGCGAACCTCTGGAGACCATGCTTCTGGTCGCGTCGGCACCGCCGGACGGCGATGTCCTGCCCGCCATCGCCGCGCTCGGCCGCCGCTACTGCATCGGCGTCCTGGTGCTCGGCGCCTGGCCGTCCGGCACCACCGTGGAACTCGCCGCGGGCGCGACCGTCACCGACGCTGCCGGCCCCGACGCCGCACGGTTCACCGGCGCCCGCATGTTCCACCTAACCGCCGATGACGCCATGGACATGCTGCGGACCCTGCGCACCGCCACCGGCAACGAGCCCGCCGCTGCCGCTCCGACCGCGAGTCCGGACGACCCGCCGGCACCCGAAGCACAGCACGTCCCGGCCATGGTGCC
The DNA here is from genome assembly GCF_014706005.1 of Actinomadura sp. RB99. NCBI lineage: Bacteria > Bacillati > Actinomycetota > Actinomycetes > Streptosporangiales > Thermomonosporaceae > Actinomadura > Actinomadura sp. RB99. The sequence goes on from NZ_JABMCA010000031.1 coordinate 38,274, forward strand.
GCCACCGTGTCCGTCCGGAGAGGAGCGGCACCGCCCGGTTCGCCTCAACGTGCTCGGGCACATCAGCCTGCACACCCTCGACGGCCCGATCAACACCGGACTCCGTCGGCGCGCCCGTGACCTGCTCGCCTATCTCAGCCTGCATCCGGACGGCGTCACCCGCGACCGAGCCATCGCCGACCTGTGGCCGGACGAGAGCCCCGGCGGGGTCGTCGCGCAGTTCAACACCGCGGTCAACAACATCCGCGGCGTCCTTCGGAACGCCACCGGCCTCGAAGAACCCAAGTACGTCCTCTACAGTGCCGGCCACTACCGCATCGATTCCGACGTCGTCGACGTCGACCTCTGGGAATTGATGGCTGCGCTCGCGGCAGCCGGGCCGGGCACCGACGACGATGCCCGAACCGAGGCGCTCTTCCGTGTCGGCGACCTCTACACCGGCGAGTTCGCCACTGCTCTGGACGGCGTGTGGGCCCAAACTCAGCGCGAACACCTCCGCCGTACCGTCGGCGACGCCCTTGCGAGCCTCGCCCGGATCGTCCAAGAAGACGACCCGGAACGAGCGCTGGCCGTGCTGGAACGAGCCATCGAGCACGACACCTTCGCTGAGCCCCTGTACCGCCACATCATGCGGCTGCAAGCCCGCCTCGGCCGTCCGGACGCCGTCCGGCGCACCTACGGACTTCTCGAGGCTCGTCTCGCTGCGATCGACGCAGAACCCGAAGAGGAAACCTCTCAGCTCGTGCATTCCTTGATGCGGTCGTCAAAACGGGACTGAGGGCGAGAGGGGGTGACCGCCCACGGCCACCCACAGGCATACGTCTCCGGGCGTCTCCTTGATCGCTGGATCCGCCGTTCATCAGACACTCCCATCCGCGAGTGGTGCGCTGATTAGGTACGACTGGCCACTTGGAAATGGTGGTAGGCGGCAACGCAGATTGGCGAACCGGACCGAGTTAGCAAGGGCTATAGTTCCTGGGAAGATTGGGCAGAGGGACACTGACCAGACCCGGCTATCGGGGATTTCGATGATGGGGGCGCCGATGGATCCACTCCAGCCCGACGACCCTGCGCAAATCGGCGGGTACCGGCTGCTAGGTCGGCTGGGTGCAGGCGGCATGGGGCAGGTGTTCTACGGTCGGTCCCTTGGTGGCCGCCCTGTGGCGGTCAAGGTCATCCGGGCCGACCATGCCGACTCCGAGACATTCCGCGAGCGCTTTGCGCGGGAGGTCGAAGCCGCCCGCCGTGTAGGTGGCTTTCACACCGCCCAGGTCGTCGATGCCGACCCGCGTGCCGACCCGCCCTGGATGGTCACCGCGTACATTCCCGGTCCCTCCCTGCACGAGGCGGTCGCCGACCACGGTCCCCTCCGGGCTGAGGTTGTGAGGGAGTTGGGAGCGGGGCTGGCCGAGGGGCTGGCCGCCATCCACGCCTGCGAGTTGGTGCACCGCGATCTCAAACCCGGCAACGTGATCCTGGCCGATGACGGACCCCGCGTCATCGACTTCGGCATTGCCCGCGCCCTGGACATCAGCACGATGACCGCCTCGGGCGCCGTGTTGGGAACCTACGCCTACATGTCACCCGAACAGGTCCGCGGTGAACCGGTCGGACCCGCCGGTGACGTGTTCGCACTCGGCGCGGTCCTGGCCTTCGCCGCCACAGGCCGTGCCCCGTTCGGCCGCGGCTCGGTCGCCACCATCGTCCACCGCATCACCACCGAGCCGCCCGACCTGGACGGCGTGCCCACCGGGCATGGCCTACGTGACGTGATCGCCGGTTGCCTGGCCAAACACCCCGCCGACCGACCCGCCCTGGCTCAAGTCCTCCAACACCTCGCAAGCCATGAACCGGCCCTTGGGGAACCACCACGTGAAGGCGCCATCATGTCCGCCCAGGGACCGGAATTGTCGATGGTCTCGATCGACACGATCCAAGGAGGCCACGAGCCGTCCGGCCCGGCTCTGGAGGATGGTCAACGGGCGGCGGGTGAGGAGGCGGATCCTGAGGGGCCATCTTCTCCGCCGGTCCTCTCCGCCCGGCGACGTTCTGCCCGGCGGCGCCCCCTCATCATCGCCGTGGCCGCCGTGGTGGCGACCACCCTCACCGTCGTCTTGCTGATCATCACCGAGCCGTGGTCGGCCGAGAACGATTCCCCGCCTCGTACGCCCGGCACCCGGACTGGCCCACCGACCAGCAGGATCCGCGACCCCGCCGCGGAAGCGGAGCTCGTTCCGGTGCTGGGTGGCTTTTTTAGGGCCTTCGGCGCGCACGACAGCAACGCACTCGCACGATATTCCAACGGACCGGCCGCAATCACACCACCGCACGCACAGTTGACCTTCGTCCGACTCACCAGGCTGGGTGTGTACCGGACCGGGAAGACCACCGAAGCCCTGGCGACGGTGACATGGCAGGGCGCCACTTCCACCTCCTCCGAGCGGCAGCAGACCTATCGACTTAAGGTCGAGAAAATCAGTAGTAGCTGGTACATCAACGACCTGCGTGAAGCTTGATCACAGTCGCCGTTCAGCCGCAGTCGACTGACGTCTTGAAGGCTGTCCAGGTCCTCTGGATCGCGCCAAGGTCCGTCGTGAGAACATCAGTCTCTTATCTCGCGCTCCTGCCTTGCAGACGCTGACATGCCTGCCCAGACCGGGGGATCCGGCACGCAGGCCACGGTTACGGGAGGAGACCCAGTGCTTACCCCCGCGCCGGCCCAGGCGGTCGACCAGGTTCTGAAAAGCGAACCACTGCCGAGCTCACCGGCCCCGACGTCCACGAAGAACCCACCCCGGCGCCCGACGAAGGCACGCATCAACACCACGTCCTACGCGTTCCTCGCATACTCGATCAAGGCATAACCGCTCACACCTGCCAACCTACGGGCCGTTTCCAGACAGCGGCCACAGGAGTGTGGCCGAAGGCGGCTCCGAGATTGCGCCTCGGGCAAGCCAGATGAATGATTGACCGGTGATCCCAGTCTTTACAACTGATGCCGTTCCAATTTCTGGGGCTCAGCCGGTGACAGCCGCTTGGCCCGTGTGGGTCGAGTCGGATGATCTCGGTCGAGCCATCGACCAACTGGGCCGGCAGTCTGCCGCTCAGGGAGCCCATGCGGTTGTGGGCCTGCGGCTGTCTACCATCTCGAGCGAACATCGAATGGACAAGTATGTGCTGATGGGAACAGCGATCACTATGGGGGGTGCGTAGACTTGACTAATTGGTGGGAGGTGTTCCTTGATGGCGGCCGGTTCGCCACGGTGATTCGCCGCTAACGGGATGCGGCGGCGGGGCGACCGGACAGGAGGATTCAAGGAATGTCCAGATTCAAGCTCGAACCCACGGCGTCGGTGATGGGCGCATCCATGTTGTGGCGGCGCGTCTTCCCGGGGCGGGCGGACCAGGTTCCGCTGGCGCGCCAGTTCGCGATGTTCCTCTTCGCCGAGACCTCGATCGCCGCGGAGGTAGGTTTCGTGGTGACCGAGCTGGCCACCAACGCGGTGCGTCACACCCGCTCGGGCCAGCACGGCGGCCGGTTCACCGTCGAGCTGGTGCTCGGCGGCCTGGCCTACGTTGGGGTCAGCGACCTCGGCGGTGGCGGCTACCCGACGGTGAGGCACGACCCGCTCAACGGGCCGGTCGAGAGCGAGGGCGGGCGCGGCCTGCGGGCGGTCTCGCAGATGGCCGCGATGCTCGGCGTCCACGGGAGCCCCCTCGAGGGACACACCGTCTGGGCTGACCTGATCTGCATCGACAAGCCGTACGAAGACCCGCTGTCCGCATCGATGACCCCGGTCGCATAGGACGGGACCAGCCTGGAGCTAGCAGGCTGGTCCCATCCCCAGGGTAAGGGCCAGGCTTGGGCCCCGTCCGCACCTTCACCAGGTGCGGACGGGGCCCGCGCCGCGTCTGGCGCTGTTATAGCCGGGGTGACCGGGGGTGCGATCGGGGGAGTAACCGGGGGGTCATCTATGGACGCTCCCCCCTCCATGCGGTGTTGATGCAGGTCAGCGCGCCTGCGGGATGGGGCGGTGATGCGCCCGGATACCCCTACAGGGTGACTACATAGGGGACGGGCGTTCGCAACGAAGCCATCTTTTCCGCTTTTTCCGTGGACTCCACTCCGCCTCTTCCTTTACTCCATCCTCCAAGGCTACGTGGGGGCCGGCGGCAATGCTCCGTCTGCCGAATGCGGCGAGAGATCCTGCACCGCTGCCGAGTCGACGCCCGCCGCTAGGGCGAGAAAGAAACGCCTAAAGTTCGCGCGACGGCAGGCCGTCTCGAGGCCGAGGTCGGCGGAGTCGGCGCGGTTATCAAAATCATGTTTACTGAAGTGAGCCTCTCCAGCCGTTCCGGCGACACAATTCGTCGGCGCTCCGTGTTGCATTCACCGCGACGTCGAGAAATGGTCGTCATGGCGGACGACGCCGGGCGGGAAAGTCCCGCCGCACCGGCCGCCATTCAGGAGGCAGAAACAATGGCGAACACCAACACCACCGCTACCGCTGACACGGCCACCACCGCCCCGGCGAATGGCACGGCGGACGGACGTCCGGACGGGGCGGCCGGGGCGGTGTGGGACGCGCTGAACGCCGCGCCGGACGGTGCGACCGTGTCGGCGCTGGCCGAGGCGTCCGGCAGCAGCCGCGCGACGGTGACCAAAGCACTGACGGCGTTCGCGGACGCCGGACGCGCCGTCCGGACGCCCGGTGAGGGCACCGGCCGGGGCCGCACGCCGGACGTGTGGGCCCCGGTCGTCCCCACGGTCACCACGGGCGCGGCCAGCACCACCAGTGCCGGTGACACCCCTCCGGCGGCCCCGGCGGACGACGCGGCCACCGACGCCGCTCCGTCGCCGGGCGCCACCGAAGCGGGCGTCATCTCACCGGACACCTTGGCGACCGCGATGCAGGTTCTGGCCGATGAGGCGGACCGGCGGGCGGCGGCGGCCGAGTCGCTGCGCAAGGCGCAGGAGGAGGAGGCCGAACGGCGTGCGCGGGTTGACGCCGAACTGCGTAAGGCCGAGCAGCGGGAATCCGCCCGTGTGATCCTGACCGACCTTCTCAGCACGGTCACCACGACCCTCGCCGCGATCGCGGCCGATGACGACGAGCAGGTGGCGCGCGGCATGGACGACATCGCGCGGTACGCCGGTAGCGTCCGGCGCACCACCCGTGCCACCACCACGGGGACCGGGACGCGGACGGCGCGCGCGGCCGGTGACCGTAGCGCGCCGTCGCCCCTGCGTCCCCTGGTCGTTCAGCACCTGAACGCGTTCCCCGAGCTGGAATTCACGCCCGGTGAGATCGCCAAGGTGCTCGACCGGTCATCCGGCGCCGTCGCCAACGCCCTCGACACCCTCGTCGGACACGGTGAGGCCGTCCTGACGTGCGAACGCCCGCGCCGGTTCCGCGCGGCCAACCCCACCACCGACCGCGCCACCGGGGACGGCACCACCACCAGCAGCGGTGACGGGGACAGCAAGAACGCTGCGTGACCTCATAGGCGGGGCGGACGGGTGGTAGCCCGTCCGCCCCGTCATGACCGGGCCCGACGGGCCACTTCCCCAGCCAATGAGGTGTCATGACGAAGGAGACGCTACATGTCCGGTGACCAGGTCGACAGGACCTCGGACGACACGGCGCACGACCCGTACGACCAGGTGTTCGTCCTGCTCGGGTGGGCATGGGACGTCGCGGCCGCCGCGCGGGCGGCCGCCCGCTACCCCGTCACGCGCGCGAACGTGTCGGAGATCGGCGCACTCGGTGCCATCATCCGCATTGACGCCGACCACGCCGCGACGGTCGATCTGTCCCGCCCGCTGTTGGCCGTCCCGATCCCGCACCCCGACAGGCCCATCGTGATCGACGGGTGGCACCGAATCCACAAGGCCCGTCAGACCGGCGTCACCGAGCTGCCGGTCATCATCCTGAACGAGGCCGACGAACGAGCCTGCCGACTCATGGGCGGCGGCATCAACCGGCGCGGGTAGGCCGCCGGACGAACCACACACCGCACCACGCACGAGGGGCCCGGGTAGGCGGAACGCCACCCGGGCCCCGTGCGCGTCGCCGGGCGTGCGGCCCCGTGCGCGTCGCCGGGCGTGCGGCCCCGTGCGCGTCGCCGGGCGTGCGGCCCCGTGCGCGTCGCCGGGACCGCCAGGCGCACCGGCTCGTCGCCCTCAGTGCCCGTCCGCACCGTGACCATCCCCTCGCAATGGCCGAGATCATCGCCTCCACGAGCACATGGCTCCGCCGCGAGCCCGAAATCCCGGTGCTAGCGCGGCGCACCTCGGCCCCACCAGGTCCCACGCCTCGTCGTGCCCGACTCCTTGCGGCCTTGCCCGTCGCCGAGCCTTTTCCCGGCGCTGCCGTGCAGGTGAACAGCATCCTGCCGGCCGAGCTCTTCCCGGCGGCGGAACGCGGCCGGGCGCGCGGATTCGCCGCAGCCCGGCGGCGGACAGCGCTACCGGCGGCTCCATCACGATCAGCGCCAACGGCTGTCCAAAGGCCGCTCTTGAAGCCCGCCAAGTCCAGCGACGCCAAGCGGGACCCGATCTACCAGTGCAAGTCCAGAAGGCGGGCGGCTGCGGCGGACGCTCGATCAAGATGGAGGACATGGGCGACCACGTCATCAGCCTGCTGTGCGCCGTCCTGGAGCAGATCGAGGTGGGCGAGGATCCGGAGGCCGACGACCGGCGCAAGGCCCTGGAGGACAAGCTGCTGGGCTACGGGCAGCGCAAGGAGGGCCTGCGCGAGGAGTTCGCTGAGGGTGAGTGGTCCCCCCGGGAGTACAAGCAGACCCTGGCCCTGCTCGACTCCAAGATGGACGACGTCAGCGGGGATCTGGCCAAGCTCGGCGTGAAGATCCGGCTGGACCTCACGGCGGCAAAGCTGCGCGAGCGATGGAACGACCCGGAGTGGCCGCTGGCCCGGCAGCGGGCGACCCTCATGGCCTACATCTCCGAGATCCGGATCTCCCCGGCGACCCGGCCCTACAGCGTCCTCAACCCCGACCGGATCGACATCGTCTGGCGGTGACATATACCCCATGAAGATGGGGAAAACCGATGCGATCACCGGAGGTTGATCCATATCGTCATGTAGGTGACCTCCCCATCCCTCGACCAGCTAGTAGCGTCGGCGGCATACCACGCCGACCTCGCGCTGAAGGCGTACACCAGCGGCGAGAGCCGCGCGATCCTCGTCAACGCCGCTTTTAGCATGGAGCATGTCTCCAAGGCGCTGCTCTTCAGCATCAGCCCCGCATATCTGGTGGACGTACGCAATGGTCACTTCGACTCACTGCTTCTCCTGACCGGACACGGAGACAAGGCGACTAAGCTGAACAGCCCGCGGACCATTGGCGCGAAAGAAGCCGTTGACAGGGTCAGCAAGGTCATGGACACCAGCGTGACTAAGGATAAGCTCAACCACCTCGTCGAAGTCCGCGACGGCGTCGTCCATGTGGGCGCGTTCGACGCGACAAGCACCCGCGAACTCCTGACGGATTTTCTGCGCTTCTCCGACGAGATTTACGACAAGCTGAACGTTCCGGACGAGGACCGCTGGGGCAGGCACACTGTCCTCGTCAAGTCCTTGGTCGAGCAACAGTGGACCGAGATCGAGCACGAGGTTCACCGCAAGATGACCGCTGCCCTGGAGAACCTCCACGACCTGACGCTGCTCGTCCCCGAGTCCGAACAGGCGGCGGTGGCCGAGGCGCGCCAAGCGGTTTTGGCTCCCCTCGTCCATCTTCAGATGGGGGCGACTGGCGAGAGCCGAACGTGCGAACTGGTGGCCTGTCCCGCCTGCGAGCACCCGGGGGCCGTATGTGCTGGACGCGTACGCGAAGAGTGCGAGGCGCCCGACCAGCTGGATCCAATGGACAGAGCTGATGAGGTCGCATCGCCCGTAGAGATGTGGCTCGAACCAATGGGGCTGATATGCCACGTCTGCCGCCTTACCTTGAGCAATGCGGACGAGTTGCGCGTCGCCGGCATCCCCGAACGCCTGGAGATCACCGGCCTCCCTCGGCCCCGCATCAACGCCGCACAGATCGGTCAGATCCTGTCGGCGCTTCCCTAGGAAAGCCGGGGAAACCCGGGTGCGATCTTCTGTTGCTGCTCGCTAACGTCCACCCCGTGACGATCACCCCCGATGGGCTACTGGCCTCGGCGAAGACGTTCGCCGACCGGTCACTCTCCGCCTACGTCAAGGAAGACACCGTCTTCATCCTCCCCCAAGCCGCCACGAGCCTGGAGCACCTGTCCAAGGCGCTCCTGTGCAGCCGGAGCCCCGTCCTCCTCATGGACATCCAGCGGGGCAAGCTGGACTCCCTCGTCCAACTCGCGGGCTTCCCTGAGATGGCACGCAAGCCCCAGGAGGGGCCGTACACGATCAGCGGAACCGAGGCCATCAAGCGGGTCGAGAGCCTGTGGCCCGCCGCGATTAAGGTGCCGAAGGAGATCGAGAGGCTCATCGCCGTGCGCAACATGACCCTGCACATCGGCGAGCACCAGAAGGACGACGTCCGCGAGATCTTCTCGGCTTACCTTCGGTTGGCCGACAAGCTGTTCACCGAGCTGAAAGTGCCCGACACCGAGAAGTGGGGAAAGCACGCTGACTTGGTGGACTCGCTGATCTCCCGGTCCCTGAGCGAGATCGAGCGCAACGTCAAGCAGCGCATGGCCGCCGCCAAGCTCAGAATCAACGCCCTGCTCGCGGGCATTCCCGAGAGCCAGCGCAGGTCGGTGATGAACGCACGGCAGGCCCAGGTCAAGATCTCTCTGATCAACGGGCAGGAGACGGCCGAGGCTGAGTGCCCCGTTTGTGAGCATCCCGACGCCGTCTACATCGGCCTCGAAGACTTCGATGTAGACGTAGATGTCGAACCTGATGGCATGGGCGGCTATACCGCCACGACTCTGGGAGGGCACAGGTTCCTAGCCGCCCACAGCTTCCACTGCGGCGTCTGTGAGCTCGACCTGGTCAATGCCGAGGAACTAGATGCCGCCGGACTTGAGACCAACATCGATCTCAGTGAGTTCGATGAGCCGGACTTCGATCCTTACGACCGGTGAGCCTCGGTGACCACCCCCACCTATGAAGGGCTTCTCGATAGCGCACGGTTCTTCGCCAACCGCGCCCTGCGTGACTACACCGAGGGCGATCATCGTGCGGTGCTCATGGACGCGGGCACGCTGCTGGAGCACGTCTCCAAAGCACTGCTGATCAAGGCGAACGCGGCGTATTTGGTCGAGATGAAGCCCGGAGGGTTCGACCATCTCCTGCATCTCACCGGACGCGGCGAGCGGGCACCTCAGGTGGGCGCGTTGAGGACCATCGGAGCGAACGAGGCCGTGGCCCGAGTCCAAAAGATCGTGGACATCCGCACCTCCAAGGCCGACCTCGACCAGGTGCTCCACGTCCGGAACGGCATCGTGCATGCCGGCGCGTTCGATGCGACCCGGACTCGGCAGTTGCTGACCGCGTGCCTGCGCTACTGCGAGGAGGTCTACGACGTTCTTGGTGTGGGCGAACGGTGGGGCGAGCACATCGAGTCAGTCGTGCGACTGGTGGAGCAGTCGTTGAGCGACATCGAGCATGAGTTCCATCGGAAGGTGACGGCTGCTAAGGCCCGCCTCCGCGCGCTGATGTCCGAGATTCCCGAGTTCGAGCAGACCGCCGTCGCTACGGCCCGGCAGGGAGATCTATCCGTACGCGCGCAACGGGGATTCTACAACCCTTCAGGGCAGCTCTATGTCGGCAACCATGTGGACTGCCCAGTCTGCAACCACCCAGAGGCTTTATGTACGGGTCCCCTGCGCGAGGACCGCGAGTTTGTGCCGTCTCGCCGCCACGACGAGCCCGATGACATGGAGCTCGTCGCCCTCTGGATTGAGCCTGAAGATCTGCAATGCGGGGTCTGCGGAGTGCACCTGAGCAGCACGGATGAAGTGCGACTTGCTGGTATCCCGTCCCGCTTGGAAATCGACGACGTTCGGATGTATATGACCGACGGTCTGGAGGTCTCCGACGACTTCTACGACAACGGTCCCTGGACCGTGGACTAGCGCAGCCGAGCCAGGTCCCGCTTCACACGAGCCCCGAGGGCCCGCTGGGACGCGGTCAGCTCGGGCATGGTGACGAGCTGCCTGCGGATCCAGCGGGCCTTGAAGAGGGCGTAGAGCACCGCCCTGTCTCGGACCGGGACGAGGCGTCCACGGGACGCCCGCAGCGGCTCGTGCCCACGCTCGTACAACACCTTGCCCGTCCGCTCGGACCAGACTTTACAGTCGCCGGGGAAGTCAGAATCACGCTGCTCATCGCATCTCTCACGGTAGATCGCGGGGGACAGCTCGGCAGGGCGCTCGGGAGACTACTCACAGTAAGCGCGACGACAGGCCCGGCCGCGTCCCCGGGTGGAGACGGAACCTCCGGGGCATCCGGAGGGGTTCAGACGGTGGCGTACCGGCGGTCAGGGCCACCGACGAGGACGAGAGTCGAGCCGCCCACCAGCCGGGAGACCAGGTGGTCTCCGAAGACCTGGATGAGGCGCTCCTTCGGGAAGACGTTCGTGGTGATGATGGTCGGCAGCAGAGCGTTCAGCCGCCGGTCCAGGACGCGCATAGGATTCCACGTCCACGTCCGTTGTTTCGTGTTGGAATCCCACGTGAGATCATCAGACATCGGCCCGTGTCTTCCTGGTTGCTCGTACTCCCAGGGTAGGCACGTGCCGTGTCTCTGACGTAAGCAAAGTGGAGAAGATGTGAGGCGCGAGCCCTCACGGTGTTCTGCCGCCCGCCCCCGTAGTGGCCCGGCGGTAATCACGGAGCACGCTCAGGGCGACCGTGATCGTGACGCCGATGCTGAGAAGGCAGACGGGATAGGTCATCCAACACGAGAGGGCCAACAGCTCCGGGATCCCGCTGAGCACGACGCCCCAGCCGATCACTGGTAGTGCCCGGCCGTCGATCCGGGCATCGGACGCCTCCATCTGCTTGATAAGTGAGCGGAGTTCCCCGAGCCCGGCCTCGTGCTTGCGCTCCAGTTCCTCAAGGGCCCTCTTGGTGTCCCTCTTGTGCTCGACGAGCTCGGACTTTACCCGATCGATGTTGTGCTCGACGTCAACGAGCCACTGCTGGAGCATCCTGATTCGGTCGCCTACTGGTGTGCCCCGTGGCCAGGTGCGGGTGACGACAACGTGACCGGTAGCGGATAGGCCGAAGGCAGCATTCAGGGTGGCATGCCCATAGTGGACGTCATGACGCCAGAAGGTGATCTTGCCCCATGCCCTGCGGGCGAACCAGCGCGTCCCGTCGGGCGATACGACCAGTGCCCCGACGAAGGCAACCACGACGCCTGTCCCCTTGTTCACCCATGTCAAGACCGCCGTGTCGAAGAAAGCACTCACCTCAGCATCGTGGCGGACAATCAGCACCTTCGCCCACGATTCGGCTCAAGTCTATGTAGGGCGGCAACTACCGCGAAGGTCCGTCAGGATCGTCTCCATGAGTCTTTCCGCAAACGGCGTTACCTTGTTCGGCTCGATCCTCACCACGGCGATGGCCTTCCTGACCGTCTGGTCCAACCGGCGGAGCACGAGGGACACGCTTGAAGAGCAGCAGTATCTGACCGAGGCGACTCTGAACCACCAGCGAGCGTTGGCGCACGATGAGCGGGTGTGGCAGGAACGGGCCGCCCTCTACGTGGATCTTCTGGAATGGCTGCTATACAACGTCCTGGAGCTGGCCGACCTCTTCGAGAGCCGCCTCCTACTCGGCGAAGAGGCACCGGAGGGCCCGCCAGCCGAATCGATCAACGCCCACCGGATCAACGCGAGGGTCGCCGCTTTCGCCTCTAACAGAGTCCGCGAGGTCGATCGATCCGTTCGTGCTCTCTTGCTGGAGGTCGTCAAGGCGAACGCCCAAATCCGGCTGACTTCCCCAGAACGTCCCGAACCGCTCAATGCCCGGCGCAGGCACCTGCTCGATAAGCTGAACGAGCAGAGTACGATCCTTCTCAAACTCATACGAGACGAATTAAAGATCACGTATGGTCCTGAGGTGGCGAGGCCGGAGGGATCTCGCCATCAGGACGACGCATCAGGAGACTGATCGCAACTCTCTGAGCACCGTCCTTGCCGTATCAGTCGAACACGACAGTGCCGTCCGCAAAACGGACCGACTGATCCTCTTGCCGTGCTGCTTCCGGTGCGTGGCGTCCGCCTCATTGGCCCGCGCCAGCAGCTCGTCCACCGAGACGGGCGGCTTCGGTTTGGCAGGCTTCTTCACGGGCTTCGGCTTCGGCTTCGGCCCCGGGCCTGGGCTGCTCGATGACGACGGGCTCCGGCTCGGGGTTGGGGACAACGTCCGCCGGGATCGGCTGCACCGTCTTCTCCCGTCGTCCTTGCCTTCTCTTCTCCACTCCCCCCGCGCCGCTCGACCAAGCCGACCGCGCACAAGAGACAGAGCGCCGGCACGCCCGCCACGATGAGCCCCCCAGGGCGTCCGCTGGGCCTCGGCGAAGTTGGCCCCCAGGGGGAGGCTGATCGCTTCCGGCAGGACGAGCGTCACCTGGAGCCGGCGCCTGCTGGTCGTCCATATGGACCCCTACGACCCCGGACCGCTACACGATCCGTACCGTCAGGCTGTTCCCACTGCGGCGATGAACACCGGCGATGAACACTTGCGCCGGACAGCCGGGGAAGAGAAGAGACCGGCAGCGCGCCGGCTGGAATGACAGCCGGCGGCCAGGGGCTGGACCGTCCGGGGGCGTGGAGCGGCTGCTGGGGCCGGGCGCTCGATCCGGTGCCGTTCAGTCCGGTAGCGCGTCGTGGATAGGCAGCATGTGATTCAGTCCGGTGCGCTGCAGCACGGTGGCGACCCCGCGGTGTGGGCGTAGCAGCACCGGTTCCCCGCCCGCTGGCCGTACCCGTTTCCACACGCGGATTAAGGCGTTGAGCCCGGAGGGGTCGCAGAAGGTGGTCTGTGACGGATCAAGCGCCAGGCGCGGCGTCCCCGTCATCGCGATCGCGGTGTCGGCCTGCTGGAACGCCGCCGGGGCGGTGGCCATCTGGCGGTTCCGCGGCTGGTTCCCCCGCTCGCCGTCCGATCCAGACAGCTAGAAGGGCGGCTCGGGGACCTGAAGCTGCCTTCCATGGAGGGAAGGTCGATGTTTGCCCCACCCGCCCCGGGCACCGCTTCTCGGACCCGCTGGCGCCCCCTGCGACGCGCGATGCCCCGTTCGCCGCGCGGGGACGCCCGGCCGGAGCAACCAACTGACGATTGATCCGCCGAACCGGCGGACGTTTCTCCGCGCTCGACAGCATGGGTGACCACCCGCGGTGCACCGGCGCGCAGGAGCTTGGCGTACTCCTCGGCCAGCAGCGTGGGCGGACGGGCGGTGCACTTCTACGAGGCGAGGGTGACCGGGCGGGGTCCGACGGGGGCACGGAACCCCGCCCGGCGACTGGATGGGTCCTGGGGCCGGACTTTAGCCGACTGGTTCCAGGATCCGCCCCCCGCGCGTGCTCACCTCCTCGCGCGCACGGGGCGTGCCTTCTATGGTTGCCCGCAGCTGTGTGGGACGGGGTCTGCTCCCGAGGTGCGCATCCGCGCGTACAACCGTTCGTCCTGCTCGGCTTCGGCCTGTTCAGCCTCCAACCGTGGATCCGGCTCGGGCGGCCCGCCCTCGGCCGCGTTCCGTACGAGCGTGACGTGTTCGTCGACGAGTTCTTCCAGCTCCAGGCGGACCTGCCGCTGGCACTCGTCGATCGTCCGGCGGAACATGCCGTGCATGGTCATCGCCTCGTCCCACGCTTTCGCCACGACGCCGAGGGCCGCGCCGATGGCCTCGTCGGCGGGGCGGCGCTTCAGATCCGCCAGTTCCGACGCTGCGCGGTCCTCCACGTAGACCGTCATCAGGCCGACTCGCAGGTACGGGATGCCGTGCTCGAACAGCCGGTCGGCGAACAAGGTGGAGATTAGCGCGCCCATGGCCAGCGGCTTGGCCGCGTACCCCATCGGTCCAGGCGTCGGCATCAGGGAGCTCCGATCGTGCGGAGCGCCGCCTTCACCTGGACCACGGCCTCGGTCGGGTTATCGGCCTCGCACAGCCAGACCCCGCCGCCCCAACTGAACCACCACCGGTCACTGTCACTCGCGCGGCGACGGCACTCGATCGCGACCCCACGCGAGCCCGCGTCCCTGGTCACTCGTATCCGGCTTTCGTCGACCATTGCGGCCGTTAGCTTCTGTCCGCGTAGCAGATTCGCCAGCCCGGCCAGCTGTACCGCGCCCTCGGAAACATCAGGTCCGGGCGCGTCCTCCTCCCGGCTCTCAGTGGCCGCGGGGCTCGCCGTCAAGTCGCCTTCGTCCTCGGTGCCCGGACGGGTCTCGATGTAGTGGCGCAGGGTCCGCAGGGTCGGAGGTCCGTCGGTTCCCAGCTTGGCGACGATCTCCAGTTCCTGCTTGAGGTACCGCCGCTGCGCTCGCTCGGCGGCCTGGGCCACCGAGATGAGGCCCTCCTCCTCCCAGCGCAACAGGACGCCGGACTTGAGACCGGTGATGTCACCCGCCTCCCGCACGCTGACCCACGGGCCGTCGTCACTGGTGATGCCGTTGATCTCGGCGACCTTGCCGAACCGCTTCCGGGGGTAGTCCGCTACCACCAAGGTCATGCCGCTGCCGCCTCTTCTATTTGAGTGGTGATCCGGTGGGCCGCCAGCCTCGCCTCGTTCGCCGGCCGGATGGACTGGCCGGTGCGGATGTCGTAGAGCCACCACGCGCCATCTCGGCAGTAGCGGCACCCGACCGTGACAGACCTTCCGGGCCAACCCAGCGGGATCACGTTGAGGACCGCGTATCCCTGGATCACCGCGAAGGCCGTGACGATGCCCTCTATGTGGGCGAACGCCTTCGAGAGGTGGACCAGGCACGTGATGCGCTCGCGCTGGGGAATCAGCGTCCCGGGACCGTTCGCCCGCGTCGGTTCCGGGGGCGAGGGGATGTAGGGCGCTTCCGAAGTCCACGCGTGTGCTCCCACGGGGTCACGCGCCAAGGGAACGGTCGTCGCCGTCCGTGGCTCGGTGTCCGTCGATGGTCGTCATGATCGGCCTCTTCCGTGCGTGGGGTGTCTGCTCCTCTGCTGTGGCGAAGCGCGGAACGGGCGCCCTGACCGGCTCGCCGGGGGACACGGATTGTTGCGAACCACCTCCGTGTTGACTCCGAGTAGAGCACCATGAAAACCGCGTCTGCAAGGCTTCAGACGCAATCTCCGGACTGAATTTCCGCAGGTCGGAGGCTCATTGCGAATCGTGCGGGCGGATGCTTTCATTTCGAGTGAAAGACCGCCTCGGGATGGAGGTGATGCGGGTGACAGAAGCCGCGATGGGGTCGACCGTCCCCCGAAGGCAGCTCGGCCGGTACCTTCGCGAGCTTCGGACAAACGCGCGCTTTACGGTGCAAGCGGCCGCAACGGCGCTCGAATGGTCCGAGGCGAAGATGTGGAGGATCGAAACCGGGCAAACTTCCCTCCGGTCCCACGATGTCGAGACCATGTGCCGCGTGTACGGGGCGCCCGACGACATGAAAGTGGCCCTGATGGGCCTCGCCAAGGAGACCAAGGGCAAGGGCTGGTGGCACGCCTACGGCGACGTCATCCCCGACGGCTTCGACCTCTTCATCGGCCTAGAGGAAGCAGCCCGCAGCCGAGAGGAGTACTCACCCGAACTGATCCCCGGGCTCCTCCAGACTCCCGACTACGCCCGCGCGGTCATCCAGAACAACACTCGCCTTCAAGAAGAGGAGATCGGCCGCCGCGTCCAGCTGCGAATCCAGCGGCAGACGCTGGTGACTCGTCCGTCCGCGCCCCCTGCGCTGAAGGTAGCCCTCAACGAGGCCGTGGTCCGCCGGGCCGTCGGTGGGCCGGCAGTCATGGCGGCCCAGCTCAGCCACCTGGCTGAGATGAACGAACGTGCCAACGTCGCCGTCTCTGTTGTGCCCTTCTCGGCCGGCGCACACAAGGGCCTCGACACGGGACCGTTCATCATCCTGCGCTTCCCGACCACGGGAGACGGACGCGATCACGAACCTCCCACGGTCTATGTGCAAGGCTTCACGGGGGCTCTGTATCTGGACAAACCCCGCGAGGTCGACCGCTACGCCGAGGCATTCGCGGCCATCTGGGACAACGCCCTGCCCCCGGAGGAGAGCTCGGCGCTGTTCCGGCAGCTAGCAAGGGAGATGAACGAAACATGAGTGCTGACTTCGCTGCGGCCAAGTGGCGCAAGAGCAGTCGCAGCAACTCCGAGCAAGAGTGCGTGGAGATCGCCCAGACACCGACCGCCATCGGCATCCGCGACAGCAGGAACCCCGATGGCGGTCACCTCACCCTCACCCCAGCCGTGTTCGCCGACCTCCTTGAGCACGCGAAAGCTGGCGGCCTAGATCTTTGAGTCCACGATGGCTCCGGCCCACGGCCGGGGCCATCGTGCGTTCTTTGGAACAGGCGGCGTCAAAATGATTACGGACCGCGAAGTTATCTGGAGTTGCATTCGAGGATGCGACTCGGTATGACCTTTTGAGTCATGGCGATTAGTCTAACCTTCGCCAGTTGGTTTACATTTAGGGTACTCTGTGCGGCCACATTAGGGCCGCAGATAAATGCAGCTTATGGAAATCGCGGCTTGCTCGACGTTCTTCGACCAGGGATCGGCCATGCTAGGTCATCGATCGACATACCTCTATCGGCGTCTTCTGGTCTTGCGGTAGGAGCAGATTTTGCAGCCTCCCGCGTCACGCTATGGAGCAATCCCTTCTCGTGGATGAAGCCATCAGTGTTCGACACTCTGGGTTGGTGCGACTCTGGCTCTGGCACGAATAGTCCATCCAAGGGCGCGTCGTCAGGGTGATGATAGATGTACCTGTGTGCCCGAAGTGCGGTCTCCTGATTTATAGAGCGGGCCAATTTGGTGGAGCCTGGGTATCTAAAATCCGAAGCAAAGCCCAGCTCGGCGGGGAGGCGATGTCGAGGTTGGATCGTTAGAGCAAGTCGCCTACCAAGCGGGACAAGGAACAGGTCGGCCGTCGCAAGCCCAACTCCTCGCCATGCTGGGTAGTCTGGGCTCACCACTAGAGATACTGGGTGATCCGATGTCACGAGGACTCGACGAGAAAACTGATAAAGCGTCCAATGGCAATCATGCAGGTATTCGCTCGTTTGTGGCAAGAGGGATGTCAGAAGGCGAAGATGCTCGTGCGGTTCGGGCATCAGATCAGGGCCGCCCGGCTTTGTGAAGTCTTCCCACTCCCAGTCCAGCTCCTCATCGGAAACTGAACGGTTCTCCGCCTTCTCGATGATTTGACGTAGAGCCTCTTTCCCGGACACTCCTACTATAAGTCTAATGATCTCCGCATTCATTGTTCCTTGGTTTGCGCGGATATCCTCTGACCGTAGATGCTGAAGCGCTATCCAGGTGGATAGCGCGACACGGTGTTCGCTCGTCAGGGGCCAAGCTCCTACTTTGATTGCCTGGAGGGCTGCGGCTGCAACTCCTTCCACCTCACTAAAGGCGTGTTCGAACGCGTCTGAGCGAGTTCCGTCCGGAAGAGTTATGGTGTAGAAGTCCTTGATGACTCCGGCATCTGAGGTTGATAGAATAAGTTGTTCGTCGCCGGGTAGTGTCACCCGGGCGACGCGACTCGAGTCGTTCGCGAATCCCTTCAGGTAAAATTGCGACACGACGTGCTGTCGGCGAACTCGTTTGGCCAAGTGTCCTCCTCATGTGAGATAGCCATCATACGCCTGCGCGTGACCGTGAAGCTAGCTAATTATTGTCTTCCGTGACGATTCTCTGAAGATGGCGCTGGCGACTGTCCTGGCTAAACTTTTTGCGGTCAAATAGATTTGGCCTCTAGTGAACCTTTTTCAGTGTGATGCGGTCTCGTGGAGTTGCAGGGTGTGGATGGCTTTGGCGAGGCGGCCGGCGCGGTAGGGGCAGCAGCGCAGCTTCCGCAGGATTCGCCATGACTTGAGCTGGGCGTTCGCGCGTTCGCCGGGTCCGCGGAGCTTGGCGTGTGCACGGTTGGCGTCCTTCTGCGGCTCGGGCTTGTCACGTCCCTTGTAGGGCGTGAGGATGTGCGTGCCGGCGCCCTGGTAGGCCTTATCGGCCAGCACCAGCAGCCCGGCGGCCGCCAGGGCCCGGATGACACCCCAGATCCGGGCCGCGGCCAGGTCGTGAACCGATCCGCGCAGCGGTCCCGACACCCACAGCAGGGTCCCGTCCGGTGCGGCGATGACCTGGAGGTTCATACCGTGGCGGCGATGCTTTCCCGAGTAATAGGGCCGGTCGGCGGCGACCCTGTCGATCGAGACCAGGGTGCCGTCCAGCACCAGGTACGGCAGCCCGGCTTTGACCGCTTTGGCCAGCGCCGCGCCGAGTTTGGGCGATCGGGCGGCGAGAAGGTCGACGGTCTCGTTGACGTAGCGCCACGCGGTGGTGGTCGATACGCCGAATCCGGCGCCCAGCTCGGCGTAGGTTTCGCCCTTGCGCAGATAGACCAGGGTCATCAGAGCCTGCATGCCCGAGGGCAGGCACCGGCCCTTGCTGCCGAGGGCCTGGCGGTGACGGCGGACGACACCGGTGGCGTAGGCCAGGGTCCGACGCGACAACGGCAGAGAAGCACGGTACAAAAGCACGTGAAGCCTCTGGTGGGGACGGGACGTTGTGAGAGACCAGCCGTCCTACCAGGGGCTTCTTGACGTCCGGCATCGCCCACGCCGCCCGCGATCATGCTGTGATCAGCGCACACGGAACTGCCCCTGAAAAAGGCTCAGTAATTGTGGAATGGAGTTTCACTTCACCTTCACTGGAGCTCTCGTGAGCCGTCTAACCGATGACGTGGATTTTCAGGGTTGGCGGTCATCCCCGGGGAGGGCTGGTTTCGGCTGGGACGTGCTGTCAAGCGGAGGATGGGTCGCGTGGCGCCTATCCAGTCGGGGCGTTGGTAGGTCTCTACACCGATGGCCGGGTGGCAGGTGGAGCAGCGGGCAGCGATCATTTGGCCGTTGCCGATGACAAGGCCGACGTGTCCTGGTCTGGTGGTGGAGGTTCCGGGACCGGAGTTGAAAAAGACCAGGTCGCCGGGGTGGGCTGCGTTCTTGGGGATGCGGACGCCGAAGGGCCATTGGGCGAAGGTGGTGCGTGGGATGGTGAGGCCGGCGGCGGCGTAGGCGGCTTGGACGAGGCTAGAGCAGTCCCAGGCGTTGGGGCCGGTGGCGCCGAAGACGTAGGGCTTGCCGCGTTGGGCCATGGCGAAGGCGATGATCTTCGCGATGGTGGCATTGGGCGCGCTGATGGCGGCGGCCTCGGCGCACTCGGCTGGTGGTGAGGTGTTCACCGGGGTGGAGCCTGTGGAGAGTGTGGTCTTGTACTTGTGGGCGCGGTTGAGGACGTTCTCGACGTAGGCGTTGCTGTGGTTGTAGGCGAACAGGGCGGCACGCATCTTCGGCGGGGCGCCGTTGTGGCGGAGGTAGTTGGCGGCGGCGGGGATGGCGTCGGCGGGGTCGTAGCGGTTGGTCTTGCCGTCGTGGTTGCCGTCGACGCCGTAGCCGGCCCAGGTGGCGGATAGGAACTGCATGGGCCCTCCGGCGCCCGCTTGGTTCTCGCCGGAGTGGATGCCGGGCGCTGTGGAACGTCCGTGGTCGGACTCGATGGATCCGACGGCGGCGAGGATCTCCCAGGGGATGCCGTAGTCAGCTGCGGCTCTGCGGTAGATCGCGAGGTAGGTGGCGGGGACTCCGGCGACCGGCGGGCCGTTGACCTGTGATTCGCAGGCGTCGGGTTGGGGCGTTGAGCCGGTCACGGCGCCGATGATCACGACCACCAGGACGACGAGGGCGACCAGGAGCGCGACTATCGGCAACCGGCATCCCCCGTGCTGTCGGTATGGGGTTCGGACGTGCGCGGCGGCGCGGAGGTCAGGTCGGCCAAGCGGCGGCGGGGGCCGTCGTGTCCTGCCGGTAGCCATACGGGCCCGGCGGGGCCGCCGCCGGGGTCGTTGGCGGGTGTGTGGACGGCGGTGGCGACAGGAACCGGTGGTGTTCCCAGCAGGGCGCGGAGGTTGGTTTCGCGGCGGGTGCTAGGTAGCCAGAACAGGACGGGCGTGGTGATGCCAGTTGCCTCGGCGAGGGCGTCGTACCCGGTGAGCTTGGCGGCGACCTTGGCGAGGGTGACGCTGCCGGTGTCGTGTTCGAGGAAGAAGTCGACCGTCGCCGACCCCAGGCCGTTGTCAGTGGTTTCGGTCCAGCGGCCGTAGGCATCGGGGCGGGCGAGGTCGCCCCAGAGTTGGATGCAGCGGCGTTCGGGCCACCATTGGTCGAGGCGGGCGCCGGGCGTGTGGCGGGCGTGGGCGTGGAGTTGGGTGAAGAACTCGTTGATACCGATCTGGTGGGCGAGGTGGCGGGAGTGGCTGATCTGGAGTGCGGTGGTGCGGCGGTAGCCGAGGGCGGCGAGGGTGGTGTCGCGGTGGGCAGCCAGCACCTGTGCGCCAAGCGGGCCGAGGACCCAGTGGTACGGGGCGGCCCCAACGGGAACCCAGGGTTGGAAGCGTTCCACGGCTTTGAGGCGGAACAGTTGCAGGAGGCGGTCGCGCGCTTTGCCGGGTGTGGTGAAGAAGATCGCGGCTATCTGGTGCGTGGTGAGGACGCGGTGTTCCCAGACCAGTTCGAGGATGGCCTGGTCGCGTTTGGTGAGGCGGCTGCGCAGTTCGAGGAACAGTTCCGGTGTGGCCCGTCTGGCCGTGGCGGGCTCCTGGCGGTGACGGATGGTCTTCTTCACTGCGTGCGGTCCTCCTCGGCGGTGGGGTCCTCGGCGCGCGGGTCGACGGACAAGGGCTTGGGGCTGTTCTTGGGTGTCTTGGTCGTCGTCACGCGGGGTGTGAAGTGTTGGCGTGAGGCGGCGCGGATCTGTTCGGCGCGGCCAGGGATCGAGGCGCGGAGTGGGCGGGTGCGGAAGGTGAAGGCTTCGGTGGATTGGTTGGCGGTGATGAGGCGTCCGACGGCTTGGTAGGCGCCGAGGTGGGCCAGGTCGTGCGCGGACAGCACGGGGCCGGCGTGGCGGGCGAGGTCGCTGGCGTCTTCGGGTGAGGTGGCGAAGTAGATCTTGTTGCGGGCGTCGGCGGAGACGGCGTCGCGCAGGTCCTTGGGCAGTTGGGATAGGTGCTGGTGGGCCAGGACCATGGAGAGCCGGTAGCCGCGAGCCTCGGCGAGGATGTCGGAGACCGAACCGGGCAGGTTGAGGAAGTTGTGGCACTCGTCGATGTAGGCGGCTGAGTCCGGGCGCTGGTGTTCGGGGACGGAGGCGCGGCGGGTGATGCCCTGCCAGGTGTGCGCGAGCAGTAGCGAGCCCAGGAGACGGGCGGCGTCCTCGCCGAGCACGCCCTTGGGCAGACGGGCCAGGACCAGGCCGCCGTCGTCGAGGTGGCGGGCCAGGTCGACGGTTGAGCCGGTTGCCGAGAGGGCTTGGTGGACGAATGGGCGCAGCAGGACGGCTCGGAGCTTGTTCATCACGGGGCCGATCGCGGTCGCGCGGCCTGCAGGTGACAGTTCGTTGTAGCCAGCCCAGAAGTCGCGTAGGAGATCGTCGGAGAGGCGGCCGACGACGCGGGCGCGGAAGGCGGAGTCGGTGAGCAGTCGCGGGACTTGGGCGAGGGTGGCGCGGGGGCCGTGGGCGTGCATGAGACTCAGGCAGGCCGAGCGCAACAGGTCGTCCAGCCGCGGGCCCCAGGAGGAGCGGAAGCAGCGGTGGAAGGTCGAGACGACCGAGTCGACGGCGAACGCAGGGTCGGAGCCGGACAGGATGCCGACCGAGGGTGGCGGCGCTGAGTCGGATGGGTCGAACACGACCGTCCGGCCTGCCATGCGGGCGGGGAGCCGGTCCAGGACGTCGGCGATGAGGTCGCCTTTGGGGTCGACGACCAGGGCGCCTCGGCCATCGTGGGCGTCGGCCAGGACCAGTGAGGCGAGCAGGGTTGATTTGCCGACACCGGTCTGTCCCAGGACGTGAAGGTGTTGGCGGCCCCCGGCGACGGGGAGCGCGACCGGGCGCCGGTTGCTGGCGTCGGCGTCGCCCAATAGCCGCGCGGGGCCGTTGACGGCGTCCGGGCCAGTCGGGACGTCGGGTGATGGCGGGACCGGTCGGGCGCCCGCTCGGGTGATGGCGGGGGCGTCGGCGTCCAAGGGCAGGTGCGCGAGGGCTGCCAGCTCGGCGGCGCCGAGCAGGTAGCCGCGTCGGAGGCGGCGCTGGGCGAGGGCCAGAGTCGGCTCTGGAAGTTTGCGGCGGCGGAGGTGCTGGTGGCCGGACGCGTACAGCGCGGCGACGGAGGCGATGGCATGGGCTCGACCGCGCCGCCATTTCTCTGCGGGTTCGGTGTTGGGTGACCCGACGGCGTACCGGATGTCGACCTCGAAACGCGGTTGCGTCGCCTTGCCCAGGATCGCGCGGACCTGCTCGGCGCGCTCGGGGTGCGCGTTCGCCTGGGCGGCACCTGAGGCTCGTCCTGCAGGGCTGGTGCGCAGGCCGGGGGTGAGCAGGTCGAAGAAGAGGCCCCGTGACGAGGCAGGGTTCCCGCCCTTGAGCCGGGACGCGATGCGGTGGGCGCGGGCCAGGCGGCGGCCGGTGACGGGACGGGCGAGGATCTGGACGGCGGCGTGGTGCCCCTTGTCGAGTTCCGACATCGCGGCGAGGAGTGAGCGGATCGGGTCGGTTTTGTGGTCGGTCTTCAACGGGTGGGAGTCGTCCCGGGATAGGACGAGGCGTCCTCCGGCTGCCGCTGTGCCGAACGGGATGGGTGGCTCGGCGGGTCGGCTTGTTGTGGTGGTGGCGCCGGGCCAGGCGGCTTGGATGGTGTCCTCGACCATGCCGGGCGGCACCGTCCCGGGAACCCAGATCTGGACGCGGACCCCTGAGGCGTCGGCGACGTACTCGAAGGCCAAGTGAGGTTGGCGCTGAAGCCAACGCTTCCACTTCGGGACGAGCTGGCCGGTCTGATGAGCCCACCAGGTGGGCGCGCTGGCCGGGTCGACCTGCGGCGGTATCGATACCGTGATCAGGCGTGCGCCTCGATCGAACTTCGGGGCCTGCCACTGCCAGAGTGCTTCGAGCGCCGCCCGGTACGCCAGGGCGGCGGCTCCCACAGCGGCGACGACGATCGGGCCGTCGTGCGTGACGAGCGCGGGGATCTGATGGGCCTTGTTGAAGACGTGGGTCCAGCGCGGGATGTCCTGGAGCACGGTCATAGCGGGTCGCCCTCTCCGTCGTGGTGGTCGAGCAGCTCGGCGGGGTCGGTCGTGATCACTTGGTGCTCTTCGGGTGAGGAGATGGCGGCGAAGGCCGCACGGTCGCCAGCGTTTCCACCACACAGGAGGCCCTCGCCGCGTTCCGCGGACAGGAGGTAAGCCCGCTCGCCCTCGGAGAGGCCGAATGCGTCACCGACGGCGCCGATGGCTTGGGGCGCTTGGCGGAGCAGGATCTGGGTCGCGGAGTTGGCGACGACGGCGCGGCCCAGGTCGGAGGCGAGTAGGTCGGCGGCGTCCTGGGTGACGACCGTCAGCCCGGCCCAGTGCTTGCGCGCGGACTTGGCGAGCCGGTAGAGGAAGCGGGCGCCTTCGGCTTCCTTCATCAGCATCCACGCCTCGTCGACGATGACGAGGCGCGGCTTGCGGTCGGCAGGGTTGGCGACCTTGCGCCAGATCGCGTCCAGCGCGAGGAGCACCCCGACCGACTTGACTTCTTCGGGCAGGTCCCGCAGCGAAAACACCACCAGATGGCCGTCGGGTCGGGTCGTCGTCGCCTGCGCGAACAGCTCCCTGTAGGACCCGGCGACGTACGGGGCGAGGCGGTCGGCGATCTCCACACCCTCCGTGTGCGAACTGATGGCGAGCTGTTCGACCAGATCGGCCAGCAGCGGCGCGGGGCGCGTCCAGGTGGCGGGGTCGGAGTTGATGCCCTTGGCGGCGTAGGCGGCCAAGATGGCGCGGTCGAGGACGGGTCGCGCGGACGGCTTGAGCGGCTCGCCGAGCATGGCGGCGACGAGTGTCTGGGTGAACAGCGCTCGCCGGATCAGCGTGTCGTCGCCCTGGTCGGTGGGCAGATCGAACGGGTTGAACGCGACGCCTTGGGCGCCGAGGCCCAGGTGGGTTCCGCCGCTGGTCTCGGCCAGGGCCCGGTACTCGTCTTCGGGATCGATCACCGACACTTCGACGCCCTGGTACAGCAGGCGCAGGGCTTCGAGCTTGGTGAAGTAGCTCTTGCCGGCACCTGACCGGGCCAGGACGACCGAGTTGTGGTTGTCCTGCGCGAACCGGTCCCACACCACCACCCCGGAGCTGGCGACGTTCACCCCGTACAGCACACCGGTCGACCCGGCCGGGGCGTTGAGGTCGGGGGAGGCGAACGGGAACGAGGCTGCCAACGCCTGGGTGTCGAAAGTCCGGCGCTGCCGGAGTGCATCGACACCGAGCGGCAACGTCGTAGTCCAGCCTTGCAAGGCGCGGAACGTCGTGGGCTGGGCATCGAGCAGCAGCGACCCGGCCAGCGCGCGAACCTGCTGAACTTCGCCTTCGAGTTCGTCGGCGTCCAGGGCGTGGACGGTGAGGTAGAGCCCGACGCGGAAGAGGCGGCCATGCCCTCTGGCGAGCGAGGCGGCCAGGTCGGCGGCGTCATCGGCGGCGGCCTCGACGCTGAAGTCGGCCAATCGGCCGGCTTCGGCGTTTGCGCGTGCGCTGGACTCCAGCCGCGCGAGCTGTCGACGCAGGCGTTGCGCGGCCACTATTGGCGGGATCGGCTCGATGTGAAGCGAGACATCGAGACGACCGGGATAGGTGAGCAATGGTTCCAACCAGCCCGCGCCGACCTCGCGCGGATATCCGGCGATTGCGAACGACGCGCAGCACCCGTCTGGCAGGTCCAGCGAGGAGGCGTTGATCCGCAGCGCGGACGGCGCGAGCAGATCCCCCAGGCTGTCGGGCGTCTCCTCGCCGGTGTCTTCGGCCGGAGGTGCGATGGCGCCGGCGATCCGGGAGAAGACCGCGCGCGCCGGTGAACGGCGAGTTGTGGTCATCTGATCGCCACGTTGGCGTCGGTGTGGCCACCCGCGCGGACGGTCGCGGTCAGGACCTTGGCGAAGTTGCCCCGGTCGAGGCTGGTCAGAACGGACGCGGAGAACGGCCCGCCGGTCGCCAGTGCGATGGCGATGTGCAGGACGGCGCCCTCGCCGGACGAGCAAGCCAGACGCCCGGACTCCAGAGCAGCGGCGGCGCCGGTCCAGTCCACCCGAGCCAGGGCGGCCACGCCCGGCGTGCGCGGGGCGCTGTCGTGATGGACGAACTGGTCGCGGAAGTCGTCGCGGGTGAGCCAGAACCGGTGGGCGATCAGCAACTCGACCGCCGCGATTTCGGCGCACACCCCCTGCGCGTGCGCGCGGAGCCCGGCGACCAGGCCGGTCAGCTCACAGCGCCGCGGACGGTGATGGAAGCGGGTCAAGACTGGTACTCCTCGCTCGTGATGGGTTCGTCGAGATCGGCGGACGGGATGGGGCGCGCCTCGCTGGGCGAGAGCGCTTCGGTCAGCACGCGGACGCACTCGTCGGCGTCCAGGGCTTGAGCGCTGATCCCGAATCCGGTCAGGGTGCGGACGGTGTCGATGGCACGGCGCGCGACGATCGCGGCGCCGGCCTCGCGTGCCCGACCCCGGCCTCTTCGCCCGGCGCCGGGTGTTGCGGGCATGGGCTGGTCGCGCAGGACGATCAGCACCTCGCGCATCAGCAGATTGCGGGAAGCGCCCAGCTCGTCCAGGTAGGCGGCGTGGCCTTCGGCGGCCTGCCGCAACGCTGGATGTGGCAGGTCGGCGGCGGCCTCGGCCACCCGTCCGGCCAGCCCGGACAGATCAACGGGACGTGCCTGCACCACGATCTGCACCAGGGATTCCAGGGAGTTGAGCCACCGCCCGAAGAACCCGACCAGCGCGGCCTGCTCGGCGGCGGTGCGCAGCCCCAGCGAGATGGTCCCCGCCCGGACGAGTGCAGCGGTCGCGCCGCCGTCCAGCTCCATGACGCCGTCCTGGCGGATGGCGCGGACCGGGAACCGCAGCGGCCCCGGGAGCGCGCCACGCACCCGGCACCATCGAGGAGGCGCTGACACGCCTTCGGGCGCCGCGACCAGGGTCCGACGGCGGCGCACATGGTCGAGGGCGGCCAGGGCGAAGCGGTCCAGGCCCATCCCGTCGCGGCGGCCCAGCGCCATCGAGCACCCGGCGGCCACTGGCGGGAAACACAATCCAGCGACGATCGGGGCCGGCAGGACCGGTGCGGTGGCCATGAAGAGCGACACCGTCAGCGCCGCGGTGGTGCCGAGGATGACGAGTTGGCGGGCGGTGAGCCCGTACATGATCTTGTCGGGTTGCTCGATGTCGGCCGGGACGCGTGCCGAGAGCGGCTCGTAGTCGTCGTTCAACGGTTCCTCCTGCCGTAACGGCCTCGGCGCGGTGGTTCAAGGCGCACGAACACGCGCGGTGCCGGACGGCGCGGATGGTCGGCGCGCTGGTAAGGCCGCGCCGGGGGCTGCGGCGGGACCGGCGGTCGCGGCCGGGCGGGGCTGTGGCCGGTTGCCCGGCCGGGGCTGGGTAGCCCGGACGGGCGGGGCCGCTGGTTGGCCCGTCCGGGCGCGTCGCCGTTGGGCCTATGTGGGGTGCCGGTGCCCGTGGGTCCTGCCGTGTGCGTGGCGTTGCGGGGCGTCGGGCCGGGGATGGGGCGTCGCGGGTGCCGACGATCGGCACCGTGCCGCTGGTCAGGCTGAGGACCACGGTCGTGCCCGCGATCGGGACGGGGCCCGCCGCTCGGGTTGTTCGGGCCGCCGCCGTTGGGCCCACGGTGCGGGCCGGGCCCCCGGTGTCCTCCTCCGCTGGGGCCTGGACGCGGTCGGCTGGTTCCGGCACTTGCCGCAGCCCGCGAATTCTTCCCGCTACGAAGGACGTGGCCGGCGGCCTTGTTGACGGCGCCGAACACCTTGTAGACCAGCAGCGTCCGGACGAGTTGACGGAGCATGCGCGGCTGCGCGGACTGCCACACCGTCCGGGCGACCCAGCGCGGAATGCGGATCAGCATGTACAGAAGCGCGATGACCAGCAGCAGGTCGATCAGTTCTGCCCGCTCGGTCGGGACACCGATGAAGAAGTGGTTGTTGTCGCCGTGCTGCGACAGCAGCAGTTGCAGCGCGGTGATGAACACGAACGATTGGCAGACTTGGATCGCCAACGTGCCGGAGATCCCGCGCCACCACAACCGCGCCAGCCCCTCGGTCAGCGCCAGCGCGTGGAACATCAGCGCGACCGGCGCCAAGCCGACCAGGACCATGATGATCGCCAGGCGCATCACGTACCCGAACAGCAGGATCGTCGCCAGCACCACGATGATCAGCGAAATGATCGTGTAGAAGGCGCCGCCGGTGTTGATGGACGCTTCAATGCCCTCGGCCAGCACTCGTCCGGCCTGATCCGGGTCGATCCTGTCGGTGCCGTTCATCAGGATCGCGGTAGCCAGCCCGTTGGCGAACTGGATGCCGTAGCCGATCCAGATCAGGCTGGTGTTCATCGCGACGAACGCCAGCACCAGGCGCCTGATGACCGGGCCGGGCGAGGTCTCGCCCGCGACGCTCTGCCCCGCCATCAGCAGCACGCCGGCGAGCGTCACCAGCAGCACGAAGCAGGTGTCGGCGATCGCCAGTGACGTGCCCCAGATCTGCTCAGTCCGCTTCATCGGCCCCGACCCGATCTCGGGCGTGGAGAACTCCGTTGCAGCCAGAGTGTCCATCACCGGCTTGAGCGCGGCACTGGCCAGCGTCTGGAACCAGCCGGTGATGGCCTGCTTGGTCTTGCAACCGACGTCGATCCAGCCGCACTCGTCCTTCTTGCCCACCTGGGCACCATCGCCGGTGTCGGTCCCACTCGGCGTCGTTGACGGCGTCTCGCTCGGGACCGCGGACGGCGTCGAGGACGGGGTGATGCTCGGTGCCGCTGATGGCGACGGGCTCGGTGAAGGCTCAACCGCGTTGGCGTGCGGGACCGCGCTCAGCACGCAGACGCTAGCGAGTGCCATCGCACCGAGTAGGACCAGCAAGCGCGAGCCCTTCCCCGGGAAGGCGCGCACGCTCAGGATCCGACGATGTACTGGAGGATCTGTACCAATACTGGGGCCAGCGCGGCGATGCCGTATCCGATCGCGGCGTTGCGCAGGGTGCGCTTACCCGCCTCGGCCTCGCTGGGGTCGCCCCCGGCCAGCAAGTAGCGGACACCGCCGATCGTGGCGAACAGCGTCGCCAGCGCGATCAGCAGCCCGACGATGACATTGCGGAGATTGTTGATCACCTGCACGAGCTGCGCGTTGGCGGCCAGCAGGGCCGGTTCGGCGCTGGCCTGCGCAACCGAGGTGACCGTGACCACGAGCACCGAGCCCGACAGCACGAGGCCGATGCTGCCGACGAGTACGGCGACGACCAGACGGAGCTTGCTCACACGCGGCCGGCGGAACGAAAGAAGATCGGAGAACGGGCGGACGCTCAACTGGGAGCCCTCCAAGCACGAGCACGATGCGGCGAACGAAGAAGCGCGGACAGCGCGGGAACGACGAATGGCTGCGGTGGAGAGAGGACCGCGAGGCGAAGACGGGCCGGGCCTTGCGGGTGTCCTCCTTCGAAGGCACT
Source organism: Actinomadura sp. RB99 (assembly GCF_014706005.1). Taxonomy (NCBI): domain Bacteria; kingdom Bacillati; phylum Actinomycetota; class Actinomycetes; order Streptosporangiales; family Thermomonosporaceae; genus Actinomadura; species Actinomadura sp. RB99. Next base: position 67,034 of record NZ_JABMCA010000031.1, read on the forward strand.
CGGCGATGGTCGGACGGCGGGGACCGGGTGAGCATCCGGCCCGAGCCCCGTCTTCGCCCCCCGGGGTTCCTCTCACTAAGTAACCGACAGCTCAGACCCCGGTTTTGGACATCAGGTAGCCGAGGTCATCGCGGAGACCGTTGCCGCGCATGGCCTCGACCAGCCGCATCTCGGCGCGGCGGCGGCGCTTCATCAGCGCGTCGTACGACGTTCCGAGCCGCTCGGCCAGCTCGGCGGGCGCGACGCCGTCCAGACGCGTCGCGGCGATGATCTCGGCATCGACGCGGCTGATGACGTCCTGGCGGACGGCCGCCTCCAGCAGCTCATCGACGGTCCCGTTCGAGGGCGACGAGCACGGGGCGACTCGGGCGAGCGTGCTGGGGTCGACCGGCACGACCCGGGCTCGGGGCCGGTACTGCCGCTCGACGACCTTGGCGGACTGCGCCAGCAGGCGCACCGCGATCTTCGGGCGCTCCAGGTCGATGGTGAGCAGGGCGTCGTAGAACGCGGTCAGGAACTCACCGGCCACGTCGCAGGTTCCGGTGCCGGGCTGGTTGTCCAGACGCCGGAGCCGGTCACGCACGACCGCCTTCAGACCCGGCAGCGCGATCCCGACGCAGCCCATCACCCAGGAGGAGCCCTTGCGGCGGGCGCGCTCGATGAGCTCCTTCCACACGATGTCGCGCGTGTGGTGGCCGGTCGCTGGGTGCAGCAGGATCGCGCGCAGCTCGTCGAGCGGGATCTTGCGCGCGGGCAGGCCGCACCCCAGCACGGCGCCGTCCACCGACAGCGGAGCCGGGCCCCGCGTCAGCAGCGCGAACGTCGTCTCGGCGACGTCCAGGACGTGCGTGGTCTCGGCGTCCTCCTGCCGCGCCGGCCGCTCGGCGTACTCAACGGTGCCAGCGGTGGAAGGAGCGGTCGGGCGGGTCGAGGTGGTGCGCATGGAAACCCCCGGAGAGATCGGTTCGGGATCGGATGCCGCCATCTCCGCAGAGGCCGTGAACAGAAGATCGACACTTCTCCGGCCGTCCCTATGGACAGACGCTCGTCCAAGCCGCGATCGAGCCTGTCAGCGATCTGCTCGAAATCGCTGTGACCTGCATGAACGCCGAGCTCATGTGATAAACGCCCGAAAGACGGCCCCGGCGAGTCAAAGAAAGCCATCTGCACACAACCGTGCTCGCCTGCGTGAACACGCCTTCCGAAGCTGCACACGCAAAGAGAGATCAAACTCTGCTCAGAACCTCTTGCAGGGCACTCCGCGTCCACCGACGCCCGATGCCGTGACCCGCGCATGTCCAGGACGTGTTCACGTTCACCGGGCAGGAAATCGCGCCAGCGAGTGTCCAAGAACGGGCTTGAGGATGTCGGTTACTTGCTGAGACACGGGGACCGGGTGGCCATCACGGGCCACCCAGCATGACCAACACCGACCAGCCCGAGCCGACGCCCGCCACCGGCGCGCGGCAACTCCTGCCGCTGACCGTCTGGCTCTGTCCCGACGACACCACCGACCAGCCGTTCCGCCACGACGGACACCAGTGTCCGGGGCCAGCGCACACCGCCGCGCCGGTCCGTACCTGCGACTGGCACCGTGCCTGCATCAACACCGCGCTGGCCCGACACCTCATCACCACCGCCACCCAGCAGGGAGACTTGGTCGCCGAGGCGTTCACCGCCAACGCCGCCACCCTCCACGCCGCCGCGCAGCTCGACCGGCGGGCCGTCGCCTGCGTCCCGCACTTCCCGCTCGCCCGCCACATCGGCACCCAACTCCGCGCGGCACTGCCGACCGAACACCTCGGCCGCGTGAAGATGCGGCCCTGCCGCGCCGACCAGATGCACCGCGGAATCGCCGACCACCTCGGCCAGGTCTCCCTGGTGATCGCGACACCGCCGACGCCCGGCGCCACCGCGACCGACACCGGAACGAGAGCCCGCCAGGCTCGTGGCGCGTGCCCGGCCTGCCTGTCCGATGTCCTGGTCAACAGCGCCTTCCAGGCCCGCTCGTTCCTGCCCGCCGCGTTCCGCCTGCTGCGCCCGGGCGGGCACCTGGCGGTCGTCACCACCGCCCGTCACCACCGCGGACGCCTCGTCGACCCGGCACCGGTGATCATCCAGCAGGCCCGCACCGCCGGTTTCCGCTACAGCCAGCACGTCATAGCCGTCCGCGTCCCGGTCGAAGGAGACACCCTCCTCATCCAAGCCAGCCCTGGTGACCTCGGCCAACTCCGCGACATCCGCTCCCGCGCCCTGCCTCCGACAGCACGTGTCCACGCTGACGTCTGCCTGCTGACTCGACCCGGCGGCAACGGCCAGGGAGGCGCCCGATGAACACCGGCATGAACACGGGCATGAACATGAACACCGGCGTGAACAGCCGCGTGTTCACCTCCGTGCTGCTCACCGGCCAGCAGCCCTCACGCGTCCAGCGCAAAGGCCGCTACACCCCCGAGTCGATCGCCCACCCTGCCAAGATGTTGCCCGCGATCGCCGCGCAGGTCATCGCGGCCTACACCGAGCCCGGTGACCTGGTGATCGACCCCATGTGCGGGATCGGCACCACGCTCGTCGAGGCCGTCCACCAGGGACGCGACGCCATCGGCATGGAGTACGAGGCGCACTTCGCGCAGATGGCGGCCGCCAACCTCCGCCACGCCCGAGCCCAAGGCGCCACCGGCACCGCACAGGTCGTCCACGGCGACGCCCGCAACATAGCCACCGCACTCGCTGAGCGGGAAGGCCGTGCCGCACTCGTTCTCACCTCACCGCCCTACGGATCCACCACGCACGGGCACGTGCGCACCGCCAGAGACAACGGCGGCGGCCGCGTCGACAAGTGGCACAACCGCTACTCCACCGACCGCGCCAACCTGGCCCACCGACCCACCACCGAACTCCTGAACGGCTTCGGCCGCATCCTCGCCGGCTGCACCACTCTCCTGCGACCCGGCGGGCTCATTGCCGTCACCGTCCGCCCCTTCCGGGTCACCGGGGAACTGGTCGACCTGCCCGGCCAGGTCATCGCCACCGCCGAACACCACGGCCTGACTCTGGTCGACCGCCTCGCCGCCCTGCTGTGCGCCATCCGCGACGGCCGGATCATCACCCGCGCCTCGTTCTTCCAGATGACCGAGGCCCGCCGCCTCCGCGATCACGGCATTCCCGCCATGGCCACCGCCCACGAAGACCTCCTGGTGTTCCAGGCCCGGACCGAGCCGGGCGCCGGAGGCGGCCGATGACTCTTCCCGGTCGCTCTGAAGCGCAGGCGGAAGGCCGGCTCAAGAGGCGTTCGCGGCCTGCGGTTGCGGGCTTGACGGGGCTTGACCTTGTCGGACGAGGTCGGGCTGGATCGACCGGCCGGTCCCGGTTCGGCGACGACACCGGGACGGGCCGGGTGGTCACTCGATGAGCGCCCCGGACAAGACCAGACGACGGATCCAGGTCTCGGTGCCGGACGAGCCGCCACGCCTCACGCCGGAGGTGGCGCGCGTTCTGCTGCGGATCGTGCTCGCCGCACGCTCCGCACCCGTTTCCGGATCGCAACACCGGCAGGAGGAAGACAGATGACGCAGCCGAGCGCACCGCTCCCGAAGGCGCCCGCCCCGCAAGGATTGCGGTTCGCCTTCTACGGGCGGGTCTCGACCGAGGACAACCAGGACCCCGCCGCCTCCCGCGCTTGGCAGCTCCGCCGTGCGCAGGGGCTGGTCGAACCCAAGGGCGGGATGATCGTCGCTGAGTACTTCGACGTCGACAAGTCCCGCTCGATCCCGTGGGCGCGCCGTCCGCAGGCTTCGGCCCTCGTCGAGGCCCTCAAGAACCCGGCACGCGACTTCGACGCGGTGGTGGTCGGGGAGCCGCACCGCGCGTTCTACGGCAACCAGTACTCGCTGACGTTCCCGCTGTTCGAGCACTTCCGGGTGCCGCTGTGGGTACCCGAGGTCGGAGGGCCGATCGACCCGGCCAACGAGGCCCACGACATGATCATGGGAGTTTTCGGTGGCCTATCCAAGGGAGAGCGGAACCGCATCAAGATCCGCGTCCGGTCGGCCATGGCCGCCATCACCGCGACCGAGGGCCGCTACCTGGGCGGGCGCCCGCCTTACGGGTATGAGCTGGTGGACGCCGGTCCGCACCCCAACCCGGCCAAGGCGGCGGACGGCAAGCGCCTGCGGAGGCTGGTCCCGCATCCGGCGTACTCCCTGGTGGTGAAGTGGATCTTCGTGCAGTTCATCGCCGGGCGCGGGCTGTTCGACATCGCCGAGGAACTCACCCGCGAAGGTATCCCCAGTCCCTCGGCCGCCGACCCGGACCGCAACTCGCATCGCGTTCAGGTCGCCTGGTCGAAGTCGGCGGTGCGGGTCATCATCACCAACCCGCGCTACACCGGCCGCCAAGTGTGGAACAAGCAGCGCAAAGACGAGGTCCTGCTCGACGTCGACGACGTCGCCCTCGGCCACACCACCAAGCTGCGCTGGAACGACCGCGACCAGTGGGTCTGGTCCGAACAGCAAGCCCATGAGCCGCTCGTGTCCATCGAGGAGTTCGAACGCGCCCAAGCGATCCTGGCCTCGCGGGGGCGCGGCCCTGCTACCCACAAGCCGCATCGCACCCGGCGCCCGTACGCGTTTCGGGGGCGCCTGTACTGCGGATACTGCGAACGAAGGATGCAGGGCAATTGGAACAACGACCAGGCGTACTACCGGTGCCGGTTCCCGGCCGAGTACGCGCTCGTCAACAAGATCGTCCACCCCAAGGTCGTCTACCTGCGCGAAGCAGAGATCATCGAGGACATCGACACCTGGCTTGCGACCGCGTTCTCACCCGCCCGGATCCAGGCCACCATCGCGGCGATGACCGAGCAGGCCCGCGCTACTGAGAACCCGGCCGAGACCCAGCTCTGCAAACAGCTCGCCGCCTGTGACCAGCGTCTCACCCAGTACCGGGCGGCGTTGAACGCCGGTGCCGACGCCGTCCAGGTCGCCAAGTGGATCAACGAGACCAAACAGGAACGACAGCGGGTGGTAGGCGAGCTCCGTGCCGTGCCCACCGACCAGGCGGTCTCTCCAGATGTGGTGGCGGAGCTGCTGCGGCGGGCCGGTGGCCTGGTCGACGCGGTCGTGCGCGCGCGTCCGGACGACAAGGCGGATCTCTACACCAAGCTCGGGCTCACGATGACGTACTACCCCGAGAAAAAACTTGTGGAAGCCAGGGTGGCCCCGGCTTCCACATGTGCAGATGGTTTGTGTCCGAGGGGGGACTTGAACCCCCATGCCCCGTGAAGGGCACTAGCACCTCAAGCTAGCGCGTCTGCCTATTCCGCCACCCGGACCGGTCGCAGGCCGCAGCGTGCTGCGGCGGGCTTCACCATACCAAAGGAGCCGAGTCGCGGCGAAGTCGATCGAGCGGGCACGATGGTGGGGTACGAGGACGGCTAGCGCGAAGGTGATCACTGTGGCCCACCAGCCGACCGCTGAGGACGAGGTCGTCGGGCTCTGCCAGGAGCTGATCCGGATCGACACGAGCAATCCGGGAGATCATTCGGGACCCGGCGAGCGGGTCGCGGCGGAGTACGTCGCGGAGAAGCTCGCGGAGGTGGGGCTGGAGGCGCGGATCCTCGAGTCGCACCCGGGCAGGGCGAGCGTGGTCGCGCGGATCGAGGGGGAGGATCCGGGGCGCGACGCCCTCCTGCTGCACGGGCACCTCGACGTGGTGCCGGCGCGGAGGGAGGACTGGACGCGGGACCCGTTCGGCGGGGAGATCGCGGACGGGTGCGTCTGGGGCCGCGGGGCCGTGGACATGAAGGACATGGACGCGATGATCCTCGCGGTCGCGCGGCAGCGGCTCCGGGAGGGGCGCAGGCCGCCGCGGGACGTGGTGCTCGCCTTCCTGGCGGACGAGGAGGCCGGCGGGAAGTGGGGCGCGCAGTGGCTCGTCGACGAGCATCCGGAGCTGTTCGAGGGGTGCACCGAGGCCGTCGGTGAGGTCGGCGGGTTCAGCCTGACCGTGCCGGGCGACAAGCGGATGTACCTGATCGAGACGGCGGAGAAGGGCATCGCGTGGATGAACCTGACCGCCAAGGGGACCGCCGGGCACGGGTCGATGGTGCATCCGGACAACGCCGTGACGGCGCTGGCGGCGGCCGTGGCGCGGCTCGGCGAGCACGAGTTCCCGGTGCGGCTCACGAAGACGGTGCGGGCGTTCCTGGAGCGGGCGTGCCTGGCGTACGGGGTCGAGTTCGATCCGGAGCACCCGGAGGAGGCCCTGGAGAAGATCGGCCCGCTGGCGCGGATGATCGGGGCGACGCTGCGGCACACGCTGAACCCGACCCGGCTGGACGCGGGGTACAAGACGAATGTGATTCCGCAGAGCGCGACGGCTCAGGTGGACGGACGTTTCCTGCCGGGTTTCGAGGACGATTTCTTCGCGACGGTGGACGAACTTCTCGGGCCGGGCGTCGAGCGCGAATTCGTGCATCACGACCACGCGGTGGAGACCGAGTACGAGGGCGCGCTGGTCGCCGCGATGGAGGCGGCGCTGACCTCGGAGGACCCGGGTGCCCTGCCGGTCCCGTACTGCCTGAGCGGCGGGACGGACGCCAAGTCGTTCGCGCGGCTGGGGATGCGGTGTTTCGGTTTCGCGCCGCTGAAATTGCCCCCAGAGTTGGACTTTTCCGGAATGTTCCATGGCATCGACGAGCGCGTTCCCGTGGACGGTCTCCGCTTCGGAGCGCGCGTTCTCGACCAATTCCTCGACCGGTCTTGAAATTCCCGTTGCCAATGCGATGCGTGGTGCTATCGTCACCGTTCGTAGGGAACCGCCCGTCCCGTGAGGGATGGGCGGCGGTCGCAACGGAGGTCTCACGGTGGCGGGTGTCGCGGCGCGGGCAGGGGCGGTCCCCGTCCTGCCGCGCCGTGCCGTCACCGGGCGGATCGCCCGGCGGCTGCTCGTCCTCGCCGGCCTGCTGATCGCGGGCTGGCTCCTCGGCGGCATGGCGCAGCACGCCACCGCCCGCGCCGCCGAGCTTCCGGCGCCGCCCGTCCGGCCGGTGCCGTCCGTCCCGGCCGCACCGGCCGGTGAGACGGTCCCGGCCACGTCGGCCACGGCCGTCGCGGACGGCGCTCCGGCGCTGGCCGGCGTGCTGAAGGCCCCCCGGACACCGCTCCCGTCGGTGGCCGGGGCCGTGAAGCACCGGACGCCCGTGCAGGCACTGGCACCGGTCGACCCCCTGAAGCCGGCGGCGCCCCAACGGCCGGCGCGAGCGGCGAAGGCCGCGGCGTCGGCGGAACGGGCCACCGGTCCGCAGAAGGCGCACGGCGCTCCCCGCCGCACGGCGAGGAGCGTGGTGGCGGTGCACCGGTCGCCGGGCCGGTCACAGGAGGTCTCCGGGACGCGCCAGGCGTCCCATACCCGGCATCACCGTGCCATCGAGCGGCACCCCGCGCCCTTCCAGGCGCCGGGCCAGTCCGGCACGCATTCGGCGACCTGCGGCGGTGTTCCTATCGGTGCCGCCGCCGGCCTGCCGACGGTTCTCCCCTGGGCTCCGGCTCCGCCGCGAGCCTGCGTTCCGCGCCGTTTCGGCGCGGTTCCCCCGGCCGTCCGCACCGCTGCGGACGAGCCCTCCTTCGCGCCTGACTAATCCCTGATCAGAACGCTCCCGGCGTGGGCCCGTGCGGCTCGGGCCCGGTCGGAGCGTGCCGTCAGGCGTGTCCTTTCCCGAGACCGAACCGCTGTCTCGGCATTCCTTTCCTCATCACCCGAACGGAGCATCATGCGAACGTGGGCAAAAAGCACCGCGCGCACGGCGGCGCTCACCGCGAGTTTCGTCGCCCTCGGTGTCAGCGTCGTTCCCGCCAACGCCTTCGCCGACGCCACCAACGGCGACGGCAGCGTCCTCGGCGGCAACCAGGTCGACCTGCCGATCTCGGCGCCGGTCGAGGTCAGCGGGAACGGCGCCGGGATCGTCGGCAGCGGCCACGGCGCGTCCAAGGGCGGCGCGTCCGTGCTGAACGGCGGCGGCGGAGGCGGCCAGCACACCTCCGGCAGAGGCAGCGTCGGTGGCGGTAACCAGGTGACCGCGCCGATCAGCGCGCCGGTGAACGCCTGCGGCAACGCGGTCGCGCTGATCGGCAAGGCGGACGCGGGCTGCAAGGGCGGCTCGTCGGTGGTCAACGGCGGCGGGTCCGGCGGGCAGAAGACGTCCGGTGAGCACAGCGTGATCGGCGGGAACCAGGTGAACGCACCGATCTCCGCGCCCGTGGACGTCTGCGGCAACGCCGTGGTGATCATCGGCAAGGCGGAGGCGGGCTGCAAGGGCGGCGCGACCGTGCACAACGGCGGCGGGTCGGGCCACGGCCGCGGCGGGCAGACGACGAACGGCGCGCTCGGCGTCATCGCGGGCAACCAGGTCAACGCGCCGATCAGCGCGCCGGTGAACGTCTGCGGGAACGCGGTCGCGATCGTCGGCCAGGCCGTGGCCGGCTGCGAGGGCGGCGCGATCGTCAAGAACGGCGGGCGCACCGGGGCGGGCCAGCAGACGTCCGGGCTGCACAGCGTGATCGGAGGGAACCAGGCGAACGCCCCCGTCAGCGCGCCGCTGGACGTGTGCGGCAACGCGATCGGCGGCGCCCTCGCCGAATGCGAGGGCGGCGCGTCGGTGCGCAACGGCGGGCACGGGTCCGGCGGGCAGAAGACCGACGGGGTGTCGAGCGTCCTCGGCGGCAACCAGGCGAACGCGCCGATCAGCGTCCCCGCGACCGTCTGCGGCAACGCCGCGGCGCTGGTCGGCCGGGCGGGCGCGTACTGCGAGGGCGGCGCGCACGCGCGCAGCAGCTCCGGCGGCGGCCAGCACACCTCCGGCACCGGCAGCGTCGGCGGCGGCAACCAGGGCAACGCGCCGATCACCGCGCCCGTCGACGTCTGCGGCAACGCCGCCGCGGTCGTCGGCGCGGCCGCCGCGCACTGCAACGGGCAGACGCTGGTCCAGGGCCCGCAGGGGTCCGGCGGCCGGACGTCCGGCAACGGCAGCGTCGGCGGCGGGAACCAGGCCCACGCCCCGGCGAAGGCTCCCGTGGACGCGTGCGGGAACGCCGGCGCCGTGGTCGGCCGAGCCCTCGGGCACTGCCAGGACGGCCCCGGCTTCGGCGGGTACCACCCCTATGCCCGGTCCGCGGGCCAGAACCCGGCCCCGCTGCCGGTGAACCCTGGGCTGCCCGTCCTGCCGAAGCTGCCCGCCACCGCGAACCACCGCGACGGCGGGCCGGCCGGCCTGCCCGCGACCGGCTCGCCCGCGGCCGGGCTGCCGGTGACCGGGCTGCCGGACGCCGGCCAGGCCCTGTCCGGGGTCGTCGGGCAGGTGAACGGCGTGCCCGCGACCAAGAGCGTCCCGGTTTCGGACGTCCTGTCCGCGACGAACCTGCTGCCGAACGCCGGTGCGCAGCGGACCGCCGCCGCGCAGCGGACCGGTGCCCCGTCCCTGGGCCCGGTCGCCGCCTCGCAGCTGCCCGGCGTGCGGAGCCTGCCCGTCCAGGGCTCGCTGCCGACGGTGAACGCCCTGCTCGGCGGCGCCATGACGCCGAAGATCACGCCCAAGGTCAACGGCCTCGCCGCCGGTAGGCGGACCGGCGGCACCGGCGGCACCGGCGGCACCGGCGGCAACGGCATGACGATCGCGACGCTGCCGCTGAACCCGGGCGCGGTGACCGGGAACGCCGGGAAGGCGCTGCCCGTAGCCCCGGTCGTCCCGGTGGGCCCGAACGCCCGCACGTCCCGCTCCGGCGACCCGCTGCCGAACACCGGCCTGCCGGGGACGAACGCCGTCAAGCTCCCCAAGACCGGCGCCGTCAAGCTGCCCAAGACCGGTGCGGTCAAGCTCCCGAAGACCGGTGCGGTCAAGCTGCCCGTGGCGGGGAAGGCCGCGCTGCCCGCCGGGGCCGTCCAGGCGCCCGGGGCCGTGAAGGACCTCGGCCCGGTCCGGACCGTCGCCGAGCGCACGCCGATCGCGCCCGCCGCCGAGGACGGGTCGCTGTGGGCGCTCGGCACGGCGGTGATCGCCGCGGCGTTCGCCGGCGCGGTCGCGCTGACCCGCCGCCGGCGCCCCGCGCGCGGCTGACCGATCCGAGTCCGCGGCCGGCCGGTTCCCGCCGGCCGCCGACCGGGCCCGGCCCGCGCCCGCCGGTCACGGCCGGCGGGTGAGGGCCGGTCCAGCGGGGCCTGCCGGGCGGTGATCCACTCCCGCCCGGCAGGCCCGTCCACGAACGCTTCGCCCGTCCCGGAGGCGCGGTCCGGGGCGGGCGAAGCCTTTTCCGGACGCCGGTCCGAGCACGCCGCCCGGCGACTATGATTACGGGACGTCATAGCATTCGTACGTAGTGCTACGATCCGTCCGAGACTCGGCGGACCCGCCGCGAACGGCCCCTGATCACCGGGAACGGGGGAAACGGAGCGAACCTCCGCCATCGGCCGGAACGGCCGGAACGCCCGGCGGGGCGGTCAGAACGTGCGGACGGCCCGGATGACCTTGCGGCGCAGTTGAATACGGCGGCGGCCGTCCGGGTAGAGGCGCAACCGATCGATCTCCCAGCCGCCGTGTTCGGCGTGCTCGGTCAGGATCTGCCGGGCGGTGTCACGCGTGGTGCCGGCCGGCAGTGACAGGACGAGGTAGGTGTACTGCACCATTGCGACCATTATTACTTGGTGGACCGGGTGTTGTGCATCGTACGGTGGGCGGCCCGGTCCGCACGGGTGGTGGCGGCATGTCATCCTGTCCGGAGGCGAGCGGCGGATGAGAGTTGCGCCCGCCGCGGGCGGAGCGGAACCGAAGGGGCGGCAGTGGGGCATCCGGGCATGAACCCGCCATGATGCGACGTTGTAGGAAGCCTGTGTAAGAAGAGTGTGAGCTAGAAGACCAGACAGCGAGGTTGGAGCGACTGTGCCAGCCAAGAACGGCACTGCGAAGAGTGGCCGGGCGAACGGCGCCGGAACGCGCCTGGTGATCGTCGAGTCGCCTGCGAAGGCGAAGACGATCGCGGGTTACCTGGGCCGTGGCTACATCGTGGAGTCCAGTATCGGCCATATCCGGGACCTGCCCGGGAGCGCCTCGGAGGTGCCGGCCAAGTACAAGGGCGAGCCGTGGGCGAAGCTCGGCGTGAACGTCGAGCACGACTTCGAGCCGCTGTACGTGGTCAACTCCGACAAGAGGCAGCAGGTCGCCAAGCTCAAGAAGCTGCTGGCGGAGGCCGACGAGCTCTTCCTCGCGACGGACGAGGACCGGGAGGGCGAGGCGATCGCCTGGCACCTCCAGGAGGTCCTGAACCCCAAGGTCCCCGTGCACCGGATGGTCTTCAACGAGATCACCAAGGACGCGATCCAGCGCGCCGCCGCGAACCCGCGCCAGCTGAACATGCCGCTGGTGAACGCGCAGGAGACGCGCCGCGTCCTGGACCGCCTGTACGGCTACGAGGTCAGCCCGGTCCTGTGGAAGAAGGTCATGCCGAAGCTGTCGGCGGGCCGGGTGCAGTCGGTGGCGACGCGGCTGGTGGTGGAGCGGGAGCGCGAGCGCATCGCGTTCGTCCCGGCGCACTACTGGGACATCCTCGCCGAGTTCGACACCGGCAAGGAGGACGAGCCCAAGGCGTTCAAGGCCGGGCTCGTCTCCGTCGACGGCAAGCGGGTCGCGCAGGGCCGCGACTTCGCGTCCGACGGCACACTGAAGACGAAGGACGCGCTGCACCTGGACGAGCCGTCGGCGCGCGCGCTGGCCGACCGGCTGCGCGGCAGGCCGTACGAGGTCAAGTCGGTCGAGTCCAAGCCGTACACGCGCAAGCCGTACCCGCCGTTCCGGACGACCACGTTGCAGCAGGAGGCCAGCCGCAAGCTGGGCTTCTCCGCGAAGTACACGATGTCGGTGGCGCAGAAGCTGTACGAGAACGGCTTCATCACCTACATGCGAACCGACTCGATCACGCTGTCCGAGACGGCGATCACGGCGGCGCGGCGGCAGGCCGCGACCCTGTTCGGCGGCGAGTACGTGCCGGACAAGCCGCGCGTCTACCAGTCGAAGGTGAAGAACGCGCAGGAGGCGCACGAGGCGATCCGCCCCGCGGGCGACAGCTTCCGGACGCCCGCCGAGACGGGCCTGTCCGGCGACCAGTTCCGGCTGTACGAGCTGATCTGGAAGCGGACGATCGCGTCGCAGATGAAGGACGCGGCGGGCCGCTCGGTGTCGATCCGGGTGACGGGCACGTCCACGCAGAACGAGCTGGCCGAGTTCGGCGCGACCGGTAAGACGATCACCTTCCACGGGTTCCTCAAGGCGTACGTGGAGAGCGCGGACGACCCGTCCACCGACCGCGACGACCAGGAGCGGCGGCTGCCGAACCTGGAGCAGGGCGACCCGCTGTCGGCGAACGCGGTGGACGCCGAGGGCCACTCGACCCGCCCGCCGGCCCGCTACACCGAGGCGAGCCTGGTCAAGGAGCTGGAGGAGCGGGAGATCGGCCGCCCGTCCACCTACGCCTCGATCATCGGGACGATCCTGGACCGCGGCTACGTGTTCAAGAAGGGCACGGCGCTCGTCCCGTCGTTCCTGGCGTTCGCCGTGGTGAACCTGCTGGAGCAGCACTTCGGCAACCTGGTCGACTACGACTTCACCGCGCACATGGAGGACGGTCTCGACGAGATCGCCCGCGGCGAGGCCGAGCGCGTCCGGTGGCTGACCCGGTTCTACTTCGGCGACAACGGCGAAGAGGGGCTGAAGGAGCTCACCGAGGACATCGGGGACATCGACGCCAAGGGGATCAGCTCGTTCCCGGTGAAGGGCTCCGACATCGTGGTCCGAGTCGGCCGGTACGGCTCGTACCTGGACCGGGACGGCGAGCGGGTCAACATCCCCGACGACATCGCGCCGGACGAGCTGACGGCGGAGAAGGCCGAGGAGCTGCTCGCGCAGCCGAGCGGCGACCGGGAGCTGGGCGTCGACCCCGAGACCGGGCACATGATCGTGGCGAAGTCGGGGCGGTTCGGCCCGTACGTCACCGAGATCCTGCCCGAGGCCGCGCCGCCCGCCGAGGGCGAGAAGAAGAAGCGCACGAAGAAGGCCGACGCGCCGAAGCCGCGCACGGGCTCGCTGTTCAAGTCGATGTCGCTGGACACGATCACGCTGGACGACGCGCTGAAGCTGCTGTCGCTGCCCCGGACGCTGGGCGAGCTGGACGGCGAGCCGGTGACGGCGCAGAACGGCCGGTTCGGGCCGTACATCAAGAAGGGCACCGACAGCCGCTCGCTCGGGTCGGAGGAGGAGCTCTTCACCGTCACGCTGGAGCAGGCGAAGGAGCTGCTGGCGCAGCCGAAGCAGCGGGGCCGGCGGGCCGCCGCGGCGGCGCCGCTGCGCGAGCTCGGCAAGGACCCGGCGAGCGACAAGCCGGTGGTGGTGAAGGAGGGCCGGTTCGGCCCGTACGTCACCGACGGCGAGACGAACGCCAGCCTGCGCAAGGGCGACGAGGTCGAGTCCATCACGATCCAGCGCGCCGCGGAACTGCTCGCGGAACGGCGTGAGAAGGTGGCCGCGGGCGGCGGGAAGAAGAAGACGCCGACCCGCCGCCGCACCTCTGCAAAGTCCGGCTCATAACGACATTCGCGCCGATACCCTGACCGACATGACCAGAACGGACGCCACCCGGCCGCACCCCGCCGCGCCGCAGCCGGGTGCCACGTCGCTCTCCGCCGCGGCGGGGACGTTCCGGCGGCTACGGCTCGCGCTGTCGGTGTCCGGCCTGGGCCAATGGCTCGCGGTCCCGGCGCTGTCGGCGATGGCGGTGCTGCCGGAGGACGACACCGGGGCCCGGCTGCGGGCGGTCGGCGGCGTGCTGGCCCTGCTCGTGCTCCCGGCGGTGCTGCTCGCGCCGCTCGCGGGCGCGCTCGCCGACCGGATCGACCGGCGGCTGGCGCTGCTGATCGCGGACGGGCTGCGGTTCGTGGTCGTCCTGACGGTGCCGCTGGTGGACGCGCTGCCGTGGACGCTGGCCGCCGCGTTCCTGGTCGGCTGCCTGTCGCTGCTGTGGACGCCGGCGGCGGCCGCGGGGCTCCCGGCGCTGGTCTCGGACGCGACCGTGAGCGCCTCCGCGGGCGGGGCCGTGGTGGCGCGCGGCGCCCCGGAGGACGACCTGCGCGCCGGGGCGCGCCGCTCGGCGGCCCGCGCCGCGTTCGGGCCCGCGCCGTTCGCCGCACTGGCGTTCGCGCTGCTCGCGGTGATCGCGAACGCGGCGCTCGGAGCGCCGCACCGCGCCGACCTCCCGCTGTACGCGACCGCGGTGGTGTTCGCCGTCTCGGCCGCGCTGACGGCGCTGGTCAGGGAGGTCCCGGCGACGGAGCCGATCACGGTTCCGGCGCCGCTCAAGCTGCTCTTCCAGGGCACCGGGCTCGACCGCGCGGGCCGCGGCCTCGGCCTGGCGATCGGCGGCGCGGCGCTCGCCGCGAGCGCGGTCGCCGCCGTCGCGCGGGTGCACGCGGGCGAGCTGGGCGGCGGGGACGCCGGCTACGGCGCCGTCCTCACCGGGCTGGCCGCCGGGCTGGCGTCCGGCCTGTTCCTCGGCCCGCGCGTCCTCGGCCCGTTCAGCCGCCGCCGGCTCCTCGGCCTCGCGGTGATCGCCGCCGCGCTGCTGCTGATCGTGGCCGCGCTCGTGCGGAACCTCGTCGTCGTGGCGTTCGTGACGGCGTTCCTCGGCGTCGCCGCCGGGGCCGCCTGGTCCACCGCGTCCGCGGCCGTCCGCGGGCCCGGCGACGAATCCGGGGCCGACCGGCCGCGCGCGTTCCTGCGGTCGATCGCGCTCGTCGTCGTGCTGGTCTCGGTCGCGGCCGTCCCGGCGGTCGCGGGCGCGCTCGGCTCGCACCGGATCGACGTCGGTGACGGCTACGACCTCGACGGCTCGATGGCCGCGCTGCTGATCGCCGCCGTCCTCGCCCTGGTCGCCGGGGCCGTCGCCTACCGGAGGCTGGACGACCGGCGCGGCATTCCGCTCGTCGCGGACCTGCGGGCCGCGCTGCGCGGCGAGGTGTACGTCCCGCCGTCGCAGGTCGCGGAGCCGGAGCCGGTCCGCCGCGAGCACGGCGTGTTCATCGCGTTCGAGGGCGGCGAGGGCGCCGGCAAGACCACCCAGGCGCGGCTCGCCGCGATCTGGCTGCGCGACCACGGCTACGACGTGATCACCACGCACGAGCCGGGCGCCACCAAGATCGGCATGCGGCTGCGCGCGATGCTGCTGGACCGGGACACCACCGGGCTATCCGACCGCGCCGAGACCCTGCTGTACGCGGCGGACCGCGCCGACCACGTCGCGAACGTGATCCGGCCGGCGCTGGAGCGCGGCGCGATCGTGGTGAGCGACCGTTACCTGGACTCGTCGCTGGCCTACCAGGGGTACGGGCGGCGGCAGCCGGTCGACGACATCGCCCGCGTCAACGCGTGGGCGACCGGCGGCCTGCTGCCCGACCTGACCGTCCTGCTGGAGGTCCCGCCGGCGGACGGGCTGCGCCGGCTGTCGGCCCCCGCCGACCGCATCGAGTCCGAGCCGCAGGAGTTCCACGAGCGCGTCCAGGCCGGCTTCCGCGCGCTCGCCGAGGCCGATCCTGACCGGTACCTGGTGCTGGACGCGAGCCGCCCGCAGGCCGAGCTGAGCCGCGAGATCCAGTACCGCATCCGCGAGATCCTCCCGGACCCGATCCCGGCCGGCACCGAGGATGCGACGAGCACCTTCCCGGCCATCACCGACGTCTAGCGGCGCGTCCACGGCCCGCGCCGCGTCCGGAGGCCCGGCGGCGCCGCCGGGCATGGGCGACGCGTCCCGGCGGAGGGCGCGCAGCCCTTAGCCTTGTTCCATGAGCGTGTGGGATGACCTGGTGGGGCAGGCGCCGGTCGTCGAGCAGCTGTCCTCGGCGGCCGCGGGGACCGGCGGCGGCATGGCGCACGCCTGGCTGTTCACCGGGCCGCCCGGGTCCGGACGGGTGACCGCCGCGCGGGCGTTCGCGGCGGCGCTGCAGTGCACCGAGACGCCGCGCGGGTGCGGGCACTGCGCGTCCTGCCACCAGGTCCTGCAGGGGACGCACGCGGACGTCGAGGTCGTCCGCCCGCAGGGGCTGTCGTTCGGGATCAAGGACGCTCGCGCGCTGGTGCTGCGGGCGTCGTCGTCGCCGAGCGGCGGCGGCTGGCAGATCGTGCTGTTCGAGGACGCGGACCGGGCCACCGAGGGCGCGGCGAACGCGCTGCTGAAGGCGATCGAGGAGCCGCCGGCGCGGACGGTGTGGCTGCTGTGCACCCCGTCGGCGGAGGACCTGCTCGTGACGATCAGGTCGCGGTGCCGGCAGGTGACGCTGCAGACGCCGCCGATCGCGGCGGTCGCGGACATGCTCGTCCAGCGCGACGGCGTCGACCGGGAGACCGCGGAGATCGTCGCGCGGGCCGCGCAGGGGCACATCAGCCGGGCGCGGCTGCTCGCGAGCGACCCGCGGATGCGCCGGGTCCGCGACGGGGTGGTGGCGATCCCGCGCCGGCTGACCGGGGTGAGCCCGGCCGTCGCGGCGGCGGAGGTCCTGGTGAAGGCGGCGGAGGCCGAGCGGGACGCGCAGACGGTCGAGCTGAACGAGACGGAGACGTCCGCGCTGCGCAAGGCGCTGGGGGAGAGCGAGAAGGGGCGGATGCCGCGCGGGACGGCGGGCGCCCTGAAGGAGCTCGAAGGGCGGCAGAAGTCGCGGGCGACGCGGGTGATGCGCGACGCGCTGGACCGGACGCTGCTGGACCTCGCGTCCTACTACCGGGACGTGCTGGCGCTCCAGCTCGGCGCGGGCAGCGACCTGGTCAACATCGAGCTGGGCCCGGAGCTGCGGACGGCGGCGTCGGCGGGCCGCCCGGAGGACACCCTGCGCCGCCTGGACGCGATCATGGAGTGCCGCGAGCGGGTCGCGGCCAACGTCAATCCGCAGCTGGCGTTCGAGGCGCTCACGCTCGCGCTCCGCACCGGCTGAGCGCCCGCGCCGCGTTTCCGCGTACTCCGGCCGAGTTCCGGCCGAGCGCCGGATGAGCACCGTTATTCGACGACTCGTCTTGGATTAACATAAATCCTCCTCTTTTGTTACAAATTTGAGCGCGTCTCTCAACAGACGCACCCGTACCGTCTGCTGGCCATAGCACGCCGAACAAGGGCGAGCTCCCCCCATGGCCAGGAGGTCTGCTTTGCGGCGAGCCTTGATTTCCGCCGCCTGCGCCGTCGTCACCACGGCGGCGCTCGCGATTCCAGCGTCCGCGGCACCGGCCGAGCCGCGGGAGAAAGGCGAGGCGTCGGAGTACGTCGTCCTCTACAAGGACGGCGTCTCCCTCGGCAAGGCCCACGACGCGGTGAAGGCGGCCGGCGGTTCGATCGTCCAGGAGAACACCGATGTGGGCGTCGCCACCGTCCGGTCCGCGAATCCGGCGTTCGTCCAGGCGGTGATGAGGCAGGGCGCCCTCGACGGCGCCGCGCACAACCGGGTCATCGGCGAGGCCCCGAAGGAGAAGAAGGCCGCCGCGAAGGTCGAGAAGACCGTCGGCGCGCAGGGCCCGGTGGCGGTGAAGGGCAAGCCGTCCAAGGACACCGAGCCCCTCGCCGACCTGCAGTGGGACATGAAGCAGATCCACGCGACGGCGGACGGGTCGTACAAGGCCGAGCCCGGCTCGAAGAAGGTCCTCGTCGGCATCCTCGACACCGGCGTGGACGGGAACCACCCCGACATCAAGCCGAACTTCGACCGCGGGCTCAGCCGGAACTTCACGCACGACATCCCGACCGACGCCGACGGCAACGAGCTCGACGGCCCATGCGAGTTCACGTCCTGCGTCGACCCCGTCGACTGGGACGACAACGACCACGGAACGCACGTCGCGTCCGAGATCGCCTCCCCGCGGAACGGCCTCGGAACGGCGGGCGTCGCGCCGAACGTGACCCTGGTGAACCTGCGCGTCGGGCAGGACTCGGGGCAGTTCTACCTGCAGCCGACCGTCGACGGGCTCACCTACGCGGCGAAGCACGGCATCGACGTCGTCAACATGTCCTATTACATCGACCCGTGGCTGTGGAACTGCGCCGACAACCCGGCGGACAAGCCCGAGGACCAGCTCGAGCAGCGCACCATCATCCAGGCGACGCAGCGGGCGCTCGACTTCGCGCACCGGCACGGCGTCACGCTGATCTCCGCGGCGGGCAACGACTTCGTCGACTACACCAAGACCAACATCGACGACACGAGCCCGGACTTCCCGTCCTACCCGGGCGAGAAGCCGTACGAGCGGACGATCCCGGCGAGCTGCCAGTCGATGCCGTCCGAGGGGAAGCACGTCATCGCGATCTCGGCGACCGGGCCGAGCACCCGCAAGTCGTACTACAGCAGCTTCGGCAACGGGTACGTCGCGGTGGCCGCACCCGGCGGCGACAAGGTCGACAACGCCGCCCAGCGGCCGGACGACCGCGGCGGCATCTGGGCCGCCTACCCCGAGCGCCTCGCCAAGGAGCGCGGCGAGCTGAACGCGGACGGCACCCCGAAGGTGTCGTACGTGATCCGCAGCTGCAAGGGCAAGACGTGCGCCTACTACCAGTCGCTGCAGGGCACGTCGATGGCGTCGCCGCACGCGGTGGGCGTCGCCGCGCTCATCATCAGCAAGTACGGGCACCGCGACCGCCAGGGCGGCCTCACCCTCGACCCGGACTTCGTGGAGTGGAAGCTGCGCGGCAGCGCCACGCCCAAGGCGTGCCCGAGCCCCGGCACCGTCGAATACGTCTGGTACACGCAGACCGGCGGCAAGTGGGTGAAGCACACCTCCACGCAGACCTGTGAGGGGACCAAGGAGCAGAACGGGTTCTTCGGCAACGGCATCGTGGACGCGCTCCACGCCGTCCAGCGGTAGGCCCTCTCCCGACACGCGGCCCCCGGGACCCTCCCGGCCGGGGGCCGCGCTCGTCCGTTCCCGCGCCCGCCGCCTCCGTGAGCCGGGTGCGGTGACCTGGGGCATGATGGGGCCATGCCGTACCGAGTCACTTTCGTCTGCACGGGGAACATCTGCCGCTCGCCGATGGCGGAGGCGATCCTGCGCCACCATGTCGAGGCCGAGGGCCTGGACGTCGAGGTCGACAGCTCCGGCACCGGCAGTTGGCATGTGGGCGACGGCGCCGACGAGCGGACGATCGCGGCGCTGGCCCGGGCCGGGTACCGGTCGGCGCACATCGCCCGCCAGTTCGAGGACGGCTGGTTCGACCGCTACGACCTGATCCTGGCGCTGGACGAGGGGCACCGGCGGGCGCTGCGGTCGATGGCGCCGGACGACGCGGCGCGGGCGCGGATCCGGCTGCTGCGCGAGTTCGACCCCGAGGCGGGCGCCGACCTGGACGTCCCCGACCCCTACTACGGCGGCCGCGCCGACTTCGACCTGGTGCTGGAGCAGGTGGAGGCGGCGATCCCCGGCCTGCTGGACGAGATCCGGGCCGGCCTGAAGGCCGCCTGACATGCCCGGCCCGGCCGATCTGCGGGAACGCGTCGCGCGGCTGCTCGGCAGCCCGGTCGGGGCGGTCAGCGGGCTCGGCTCCAGCCACGCGTGGACGCTGCACCGCGCGTCCCTGGACGACGGCCGCGAGGTGTTCGTGAAGGCCGCGCCCGACCAGGCGGGGGTGTTCGCGGCGGAGGCGGCAGGGCTGCGCTGGCTGGGCGAGGCGGGGCCGGAGGCGCCCGTCCCGGACGTCCTCGCGGCGGACGACCACATGCTCGTCCTGCCATGGCTGCCGTCCGCGTCGCCCACCCGGGAGGCCGCCGAACGGTTCGGACGCGAGCTGGCCGCCCTGCACACCCGCGCCCGTCCGGACGCCTACGGCGCGCCCTGGGACGGGTTCATCGCCGACCTGCCCCTCGACAACACCCTCGACGACCGCGGCTGGCCCCGCTGGTACGCCGAACGCCGCCTCGAACCGTTCCTGCGCCGCGCCGAGCGCCACCTGTCCCCGGACGACGTCCGGCTCGTCGAACGGGTCATGGCCGCCGTCGAGGACCTCACCGGGCCGCCGGAGCCGCCGAGCCGTATCCACGGCGACCTGTGGTCCGGGAACGTCCAGTGGACGGACGGCCGGGCGATGCTGATCGACCCGGCGGCCCACGGCGGCCACCGCGAGACGGACCTGGCGATGATGGCGCTGTTCGGGACGCCGCACCTGGACCGGATCCTCGCCGCCTACGACCGGGAGGCGCCGCTCGCGCCCGGCTGGCGGGACCGCGTCCCGCTGCACCAGCTGCATCCGCTGCTCGTCCATGTGGCGCTGTTCGGCGGCTCGTACCGCGCCTCGCTCGTGGAGGCGGCCCGTTCGGCCCTGGGCTGACATTACGGTCGGGCGCGGCGATCCACTAGGGTCGTTGCGCCTCGCGGCACCGGGCTCGGACTCGAAGTGGTAACTCCGCCCATCCGGGACGATGCCGCGCGATATATCAGATGCCGAGCAGTGGAGAGGCGGTGCGGACCGACCCCATGGACGGCGGGAACGACAAGGGCGGTAGCGGTATCCGGTTCCGGGAGGTGTGGCGGACCGCCCTGCCGGTCAGCGTCGCCGCGGCCGCGGCGCTCTTCGCCGGCGGCAGCGTCGACCTGGTCCACCGGCACCAGCGCGAGGCGAACAAGAAGCACGACGCGGAGGCCGCCGCCGCCGACACCACGCCGGCGGGCCCGCGGGCCGTC
Source organism: Actinomadura sp. RB99 (assembly GCF_014706005.1). Taxonomy (NCBI): domain Bacteria; kingdom Bacillati; phylum Actinomycetota; class Actinomycetes; order Streptosporangiales; family Thermomonosporaceae; genus Actinomadura; species Actinomadura sp. RB99. The sequence goes on from NZ_JABMCA010000031.1 coordinate 87,771, forward strand.
GTCGGCGTCACCCGGGCGGGCACCGCGCTGACCGTCCGCGACGCCCGCACCGGCGCCGCCCTCGGCCTGCCCGTCGCCGCCCCCGACGGGCGCCGGTTCCACCATGTCGCGGGCGACGGCGACTCCTACGTCGTCGCGTCCTCCGGCGCCGGGAAGGTCACGTTCCAGCGGCTCAAGCTCGCCGCCGACGGGCGTCCCGAGTCCCTCACCGAGATCCCCGCCGCGACGATCCCCGGCGCCTCCGCGCCCTGGTCGGACCTGGCCGTGTCCGCCGACGGGGACCGCATCGCCTACGTCACCTACAAGGGCGCCCGCGCCCGCATCGACGTCGTGTCCGCCCGCACCGGCGCCCGCAAGACGTGGACGACCGGCTACTCCGCGCGCGTCAGCAGCCTCTCCTGGGCCGGCGACACGCTCGCGTTCGTGTGGAACCCCGTCCGGCGCGCGGGCGGCAAGTACACCGAGGTCCGCCACGAACTCCGCACGCTGGACACCGGCGGCGCCGGGGGCGACCTCAAGGCCAGCAAGCCCGTCACCGTCCTGCCCAAGGGCACGACCAGCGCGGTCCTCAGCCGCGACGGGAAGACCGCCGCCGCGGGCGTCGTCCAGCGCTCCGTCGCGTCCGTCCAGGCGTACTCGACGGCCACCGGCGCGCCGGCCAGGGTCGTCTGGAAGCAGCGGCTGAACGGCCTCATCACCGGCCTCGACACCGGCGGCGAGGGCAAGCTCCTGATCACCGGCGGCGACGGCCGCCTCTACGCCGAGGGCGCTGGAACGCTCCCCGGAACGGATCTCGCCGACGCGGCCTGGTGATCTCCGCCCGGGTCCGCCGTACAGTGGACGCACGAAACCGGGCGAACGGAGCGGAACCGTGGGCATGGTGATGGCCGTCAGCTTCACCCGTTACGGCCGGCTCTACTATCTCGATCCGGGCCCGCACACCCCGAAGGTCGGCGACAAGGTCCTCGTCCCGACCGACGGGGGCCCGGAGGTCGCCGAATGCGTGTGGGCGCCGCAGTGGGTGTCCGACGACATCGGCGGCCTGCCCGAATGCGCGGGGCCCGCCACCGACGAGCACCTCGCCCGCGACGAGACGAACCGCCGCCGCCGCGCCGAGGGCCGCTCGATCGCCAAGCGCCTCATCCGCCGGCACGAGCTGCCGATGAAGGTCATCGGCGTCGACTACCTCGACGCCGACAACGTCTTCAAGATCTACTTCACGGCCCCGCACCGGGTCGACTTCCGCGCCCTGGTCCGCGACCTCGCCCGCAACATCAAGGCCCGCGTCGAGCTCCGCCAGGTCGGCCCCCGCGACGAGGCGCGCCTCCAGGGCGGCATCGGCCCCTGCGGCCGCGACCTGTGCTGCGCCACCTTCCTCAAGGACTTCGAGCCCGTCTCCGTCCGCATGGCGAAGGAGCAGGACCTCCCCGTCAACCCCCTCCGCATCGCCGGCGCCTGCGGCCGCCTCATGTGCTGCCTCAAGTACGAGCACCCGCTCTACACCGAGTTCAAGGAGAAGGCGCCGCGCCTCGGCGCGAAGGTCTCGACCCCCGAGGGCGACGGCCAGGTCATCGGCTACAACGTCCCGGGCGACCGCATCACGGTGAAGGTCGGCTCCCGCCGCTGCTCCTGCCCGTCCGCCTCCGTCTGCTCCCCCCGCCAGCAACACGACGCCCACTACAACCCCACCTCGGCCGACGACCCCGCCGACTGACCCCTCCGCGTTGGGCCGCTGCGGTCCGGCTGGCGGCATGCGGGCGCCCCGGCGGGCGGGCGCCGGGGCGGGTGGAGGGACGGGTCATGGGCGGGGAGGCTTGGGGAGGAGCTGGGCGAGGGCCGCGGTCGCGGCGCAGAAGCCGATGATCGGCAGCAGGCCCGCCTTGAAGGCGCCGGCGACGTCCGCCGGGAGCGGGTGGGCGCCGAGGACGCCGTAGAACACGATCCCGACGACCGCGACCCCGATCGCGCCGCCGACCTGCTGGAAGGTCGACAGGACGCCCGCGGCCGACGCCGCGTGCCGCTCGCCGACACCGGCCAGGACGATCGCCGACATCGGGGCGAGGACGAGGCCCATGCCCGCACCGGCGAGGGCGAGGCCGGGGATCAGCCAGGCGACGCCGCCGTCCTGCGCGACGCCGTCGATCAGCAGCAGGCAGCCGACCGCCTGGACGGCGGCGCCGAGCGCGAGGACCTGCCGGCCGATCCGGGCCGCGACCGCTGCGGCGCGGGTCGAGGCGGCGAAGTAGCCGGCGCCGAGGGCGGTGAACAGCAGGCCCGACTGCAGGGCGCTGAGGCCGCGTCCCTGCTGCAGGTAGAGGGCCAGGTAGAGGAAGAACGACGCCATCGCGAGCTGGTAGGCGAGGGCGATGCCGACGCCGGCGGTGAAGGCGCGCTCCCGGAACAGCGCCGGGGCGATCAGCGGGGCGCCGCTGCGCCGCTGCCACAGCGCGAACGCGGCGAGCAGGACGGCCGAGCCGGCGAACGAGAACCAGGTCCATTCGGGCCAGCCGAGCCGGCGCCCCTCGATCAGCGGCAGGACGAGCGCGACGAGGCCGAGCGTGACCAGCGCGGTCCCGGCGAGGTCGAGGCGGGTGCCGCGGGCGGCGGGGGTGGCCGGGACGGTCCGGCGGACGAGCGCGACGGTGGCGGCGCCGATCGGGACGTTGATCAGGAAGATGCTCCGCCAGCCGCTGCCGAGGACGTCCGCCTGGATCAGCGCGCCGCCGATGAGCTGCCCGAACACGCCCCCGAAGCCCATCGTGAGGCCGTAGGCGGTGAACGCGCGGACCCGGGCCGCGCCCTCGAACGCGCCGTTGATGATGCCGAGGACCTGTGGCATCAGCATCGCCGCGGCGACGCCCTGCGCCACCCGGGACGCGACCAGCGCGCCCGGCGTCGGGGCGAGGCCGCAGGCGAGGGATGCGACGGTGAACGCGGTGAGCCCGGCGGCGTACATCCGGCGGCGTCCGACCATGTCGCCGAGCCGCCCGCCGGTGATCAGCCCGCCGCCGAGCGCGAGCCCGAACCCGGCGACGACCCACTGCGTGGCGGCGGTACCCGCGTGCAGGTCGGCCTGGATGTCGGGGATCGCGACGTTGACGATGAAGAAGTCGAGGGTCGTGATGAAGATGCCGATCAGCAGGACCAGCAGGCCGCCGGTCGGCGCGGCGTGCGCGGGCGCGCCGCCCTGCGGCCGCCTGCCCGCTCGCGGTGTCGCGGTGGTTGACAAGGGATCTCCCCGGTTCGTCCGTCTCGGTGCGTGCACCATGACGATCTCCCGCGGACGGTCATCGGGTCGATGACGTGAGGGGTAATGCGGGACGTGAGCGGCCGGGTAATTCGGTTGTCGGCGGGTTCGGGGGCGTCCTAGCGTCGCGTCCCATGGATTCACCGGTGCGGCGGCTCTCGATCGACGACCTTCCCGCGTGCCAGCGGCTCGCCGAGGACCGCGAGTGGGGGAGGGAGGACCGCAAGTGGCGCTTCCTCTTCTCCGTCGGCGACATCTACGGCATCGACGACGGGGACGGCAGTCTCGCCGCCACGGTGGTGTCGACGCCGTACGGCAAGGACGTCGCGGCCATCAGCATGGTGCTGGTCGCCAAGCGCTACGAGCGGCGCGGCCTCGGCGCCCGGATCATGCGCCATGCGATGGACGAGGCGGGGACGGCGAGCCTCTGCCTGACCGCCACCGAGATGGGCCGTCCGCTGTATGAGCGTCTGGGCTTCCGCTCGGTCGGGACCTGCACCACGTACACGGGCGAGGCCGACGGGCCGTCGCGGCAGGGCGTGTCCGTGCCGGCGACGCCCGCGGACATGCCCGCCGTCCGCGCGCTCGACGCCGAGGTGTTCGGCGCCGACCGGACGCAGGTCGTGGACGGGCTGCCGTCGTTCTGCGCGACCTTCAACGTCGTCCGCGACGGGTCCGGCATCGCGGGTTTCGGCGGCGTGTGGTGGAACGACGGGCGGGCCCTCGTCGGCCCCGTCGTCGCCCGCGACGAGGGGACCGCCCTGGCGCTCGTGGACGAGATCGTCCCGCCGGGGCCGGTGCGCCTCGACATCGACCACCGGCACCCGGAGCTGGTCGCGTGGGCGGAGAGGCGGGGGCTGAGGCCGTTCTTCACGACCACGGTCATGGAGTACGGCGAACCGATCGAGAACGACCCGGCCCGGCTCTTCCTGCCGGTCGCCCAGGCCCTCGGCTAGGGCGACCGGGGCGGGCGTCAGGCGGCGACGGGTTCGCGCGCGGGGGGCTTCGGAGCGGGCTTCGGCTTCGCGGCCCCGCCGGGGAGGGCGTAGCGGAAGATCTTCTTCCAGGTGCTCGTGACCTGCTTCGCCAGCGAGCCGGTGTGGTACGGCAGGCCGTAGCGGGCGCACAGGTCGCGGACGCGCGGGGCGATCTCCGCGTACCGGTTGCTCGGGATGTCCGGGAACAGGTGGTGCTCGACCTGGTGGCTGAGGTTGCCGGTCATCAGGTGGAAGAGGGGGCCGCCGGTGATGTTCGCGGAGCCGAGCAGCTGCCGCACGTACCACTCGCCCCTGGTCTCGGCGTCGAGCGGGTAGTCCTCCTCGAACACGTCGACGTCGCCGGGGAAGTGCCCGCAGAAGATGATCATGTGGGCCCAGACGTTGCGGACGATGTTCGCGGTGAGGTTCGCCGACAGCGTGGACAGGAACTGCGGGCCGCTGAGCAGCGGGAACGCCAGGTAGTCCTTGCCCCACTGGCGGCGGATCTTGCGCCCGATCGCGCGCAGCTTCTCCTTCGTCACCTCCTCGTCGTGGGTGCCCTCGCGGATCCTGTCGAGCTCCAGGTCGTGCAGCGCGACGCCGTACTCGAAGAACATCGCCAGCAGCAGGTTGTAGACCGGCTGCGGCACGTTGCCCCAGTGCCACGGCTGCTCGGGCGCGACGCGCAGGATGCCGTAGCCGACGTCGTTGTCCTTGCCGAGGACGTTGGTGAAGGTGTGGTGGACGAAGTTGTGCGAGTGCTTCCACTGCTCGGCGGGGGAGACGTTGTCCCACTCCCAGGTCGTCGAGTGGATCTTCGGGTCGCGCATCCAGTCCCACTGGCCGTGCATGACGTTGTGCCCGATCTCCATGTTCTCCAGGATCTTCGCGACGGCGAGGGTCGCGGTCCCGGCGAGCCAGGCGGGCGGCAGCGCGGACGCCATCAGCAGCGCGCGGCCGCCGATCTCCAGCCCGCGCTGCCAGCGGATCACCTTGCGGATGTAGTCCGCGTCGCGCTCGCCGAGATCGGCGGTGACCTCGTCGCGGAGGGCGTCGAGCTCGCGGGCGATCGCGGCGTAATCGGCGGGGGTGAGGTGGTCGGTCGTTGCGGGCATCGTCGGTCCCTTTCAGAGTTCGATGTCGACGGGGCCGGCGGCGGCCGAGACGCAGGTCTGGACGATCTCGCCCTCCTCGCCGTGCACCTCGCCGGTGCGCAGGTCGCGGACCCGCCCGGCGCGGAGGCGGCCGACGCAGCTGTAGCAGATGCCCATCCGGCAGCCGCTCGGCAGCAGCGCGCCGGCGCGCTCGCCGGCGTCCAGCAGCGGGGTGCTCCCGCCGGCGTCGGTCTCGACGCCGCTCTCGGTGAAGCGGACGCGGCCGCCCTCGCCGCCCGTGCCGGCGGCCAGCGCGGGCCGGAACCGCTCGACGCGCAGCCGGTCCTCGATCCCGGCCGCGCGCCAGTGCTCGGCGAGGCCGTCGAGCATCCCGGACGGGCCGCAGGCCCAGGTGTCCCGTTCCGCCCAGTCCGGGCAGAGGCCGGCGATGCCGGACGGGGCGAGCCGGCCGGCGGTGGACGTTTGCCGCTCGTGCAGGCGTATCCCCGGCATCGTCCGCAGCTCTTCGCCGAAGATGACGTCGCCGGCGTGCCGGTCGGAGTGGACGAGCACGATGTCGGGCGCGTCCTCGGCGGCGGCGAGGTGCCGGAGCATCGCCATGACCGGCGTGATCCCGCTGCCCGCCGTGACGAACAGCAGCCGGGACGGCACCGGCGACGGCAGCGTGAAGTCGCCGTCCGCCTCGCCGAGCCGGACGATCGCGCCCGGCCGGATCCGGTGCACGAGGTGCGCGGACACGAAGCCGTCCTCGCCCGCCTTGACCGTGATCGTGATGCGGCCGTCCGGCCGGGGCGGGGACGACAGCGAGAACGTCCGCCAGTGCCGGATGCCGCCGATGTCCACGCCGAGCTTCACCCACTGGCCGGGGCGGTGCCCGCGCCAGGCCGTCCCGGGCCTGATCACCAGGGTGGCGGCGCCGGGCGCCTCGTGCCGCACCGCCTCGACGCGTCCGCGCGGTTCGGCGGTGGACCACAGCGGGTTGAGCAGGCCGAGGTAGTCCTCCGGCAGGAGCGGCGTCGTCAGCAGGCGCGCGGCGGCGGCGAGCCGGCCGCCCGCTCCGGACCGTTCCGGCCGTGCTGAGAGTGCAGGGGTCAAGGGTGCCTCCCCGTCGGCGCGCTTAACTTACGCTTTAGTAACCTACGGTTACGTAGCCGTAGGAAGGTCGCAAGTCCTGCTCGGAGAAAGCGACAGGCATCACACCATCGCATGATGTTCCATCCGATGGTGTAATGCCCGGTGATAACTTCCGCGCTCGAATGTGGCCTGGTGGCTAACCCTTCTCAGCCTGGTGACGAGATCGCCCTGGACCGGCTCCGCTCAGAAACGCGACTTCGGCCGCTCCTGCAGCACCCCGTCCACGTAGATGTCGACCTTCTCGCTGTAGAAGCAGACCAGCCCCGCCACCTTCCGGGACTCCTCCAGCGGCGTCGGGTACGACCAGGCGAGATCCTCGTGGACCTTCCCGTTCGCCCGCACCGACCAGTACTCCGCCGTCCCCTTGTAAGGGCAGTGGGTGGCGGTGTCCGTGTGCTCTAGCAGATCCATCCGGACGTGCGTCTTCGGCAGGTAGTACCGCACCGGAAGACCCGTCTCGAACAGCAACCTGGGGCTGGACGACTCCGCCACCGTCACACCGTCCACCTCCACGCGCACGCGCCGGGAACTCGCCAGCACGTCCACGCGCGTGTACGGGTTGCGGGGATGGACGAACACCTCCTCGTCCTCCTCGAACCAGGAGTCCATCGCGCCCCAGTCCAGCCGGACGAGCCCGCGCAGCTCCTCGACCGGCGACTCCAGGTAGCGGAGCGCCGCGCCCGGGGCCTCGGCGCCGTCCACCTTCACCGTGTACGCCGTCGCGTCGCCGCGGCTCGGCGAGCGCTCGCCCGGGCCGTCCTCGACGAGCTCGGCCCGCACGTCCGCCACCGGAACGTAGTAGGTCGGGTAGTAGGGGATCTCCCAGACGAGGGTCGGCGCGATGGTGTCGGCCACCAGGTTGCCGCCGAGGTACGCCCGGACGCGCTTGCCGCTCTGCTCGATGCGGACGCGGGTCCGCTCCTTCGCTGCACTCATGACTGGGCCAACCGCCCCCGCGACGCCCCTATTTCGACCGCATGCGGCCGCCGTCCGCCCGGCGCCGCGACGCGGGACGGCGACCCTTGTACCTGCCCGCACGGGCCCGTCCTGTCACACCCGTCCCGGCTCTCTCATCCAATTCTCATATTCACCTCACGAGAGCCCCATGCGCGGCCAAGAGCCTTCTCGCATGAAATGGCCGTTCCAACGCCGGACCACGCTCATCAACGGCGCCCTCGGCGTGCTGCTGGTGGCCGGGGCCGGCACCGCATACCTCACCCTCGGCGACGGAGGTGACGGCGCCGCGGCGGCCACCCGGGTCACGCGGGTGGAGCGCGGCACGGTGTCGGCGTCGGTGTCGGCGTCCGGCTCGGTGGAGAGCGCACGCAGCCGCGACCTGTCTTTCGGCACGTCCGGCACGGTCGCGAAGATCTACGTCAAGGCGGGCCAGAAGGTCGTCGCCGGGGCGGTCCTCGCCCGGCTCGACCAGACCGAGGCGCTCGAGAACATCGACGAGGCCAAGGCCAACCTGGAGGCCGCCGAGGACGGCGACACCACGTCCGCCAAGGGCTACGCCAGCTACCTGCAGGTGAGGAACGCCTACAACTCCGCGCTGCGCGCCTACCAGGGCACCGTCATCAAGGCGCCGTTCGCCGGCACCGTCACCGCCGTCAACGGAACCGTCGGCGGCAGCTCCGGCGGGTCCGGGTCGTCCTCGTCGGGGTCCGGCTCGTCCGGTTCCGCGGCGTCCGGCGCGGGGGCGTCGGGCGGCGGCGGGTCGGGTTCGTCGTCCTCCTCGTCGTCGTCGGGGTCGTCGTCCTCGTCCGGGTTCATGGAGCTCGTCGACACCAAGCACCTCCAGATCGAAGGCGACTTCACCGAGGCCGACACCACCAAGCTCAAGGTCGGCCAGACCGCGTCCATCTCCTTCGACGCCCTCACCGGCACGACCGCCACCGGCAAGATCACCTCGATCGGGCTGTCCCCGACCACCACCGACAACGTCGTGAAGTTCCCCGCGACGATCTCGCTCACCAAGGTCCCGTCCGGCGTCCGGCTCGGCCAGACCGCCACCGTCGAGATCACCACCGCGTCCGCCGAGGACGTCCTCTACGTGCCGACCGCCGCCGTCAGGACGGCCGGCGGGCAGAGCACCGTCACCGTCGTCCGCAACGGCAGGCAGAGCACCGTCACCGTCGAGACCGGCGTGAAGGGCGACCAGGGCACCGAGATCACCTCCGGCCTCAACGAGGGCGACCAGGTCGTCGTCACCTCCACCGGCACCGGGACGAGCGGCACCACCCAGCGCGGCGGCTTCCCCGGCGGCGGCGCCGGACCCGCCGGCGGCTTCGGCGGCGGCGCGCCGGGCGGCGGCGGGGGCCGCAGGTGATCCCCGCCGCCCGCCAGGACGGCCCCGAGCCCGTCCTCAGCATCCGCGACGTCGGCAAGGTCTACGGGGAGGGCGACACCGCCGTGCACGCGCTGCGCGGCGTCACCCTCACCGTCGAACCCGGCGACTACGTCGCGATCATGGGCGCGTCCGGGTCCGGCAAGTCCACCCTGATGAACATCATCGGCTGCCTGGACGTCCCGACCGCCGGGCGCTACCTCCTCGACGGCATCGACGTCGGCTCCCTCGACGAGCGCCGCCTCGCCATCCTCCGCAACCGCCGCATCGGCTTCATCTTCCAGTCCTTCAACCTCATCCCCCGGATGACCGCCCAGGCCAACGTGGAACTCCCGCTCGCCTACGGCGGCGTCAAAGGCCCCGAACGCCGCCGCCGCGCCCTCGCCGCCCTCCGCGAGGTCGGCCTCGCCGACCGCACCCGGCACGAGCCCAACGAACTCTCCGGCGGGCAGCAGCAGCGCGTCGCCGTCGCCCGCGCCCTCGTCACCTCGCCCACCCTCCTGCTCGCCGACGAGCCCACCGGCGCCCTCGACAGCGGCTCCACCGCCGACGTCCTCGCCGTCTTCGACCGGCTCAGCCTCGCCCGCCGCACCATCGTCGTCATCACCCACGAGGACGACGTCGCCGCGCACGCCAAACGCGTCGTCCGGCTCGTCGACGGCCGCGTGGTCGACGACGTCCGCCGCACCCCCGTCGCCGGCCCGCCGCCCGCCGCGTCCTGGACCACGCCCGCCGCGTCCTGGACCGTGGGGGACGCGTCCTGGAACCCGGAGGGCGCCCGGTGAGCCCCTTCGAGATCCTGCGGTTCGCGCTGCGCGGACTGTCCGCCAACAAGCTGCGCAGCTCCCTGACCACCCTCGGCATCCTCATCGGCGTCGGCGCCGTCATCCTCCTCGTCGCCGTCGGCAACGGCTCGTCCGAGCAGATCAAGAAGAGCATCCAGCGGCTCGGCGCCGACTCCCTCACCGTCACCAAGTCGACGACCGGTGGCGGCGGCGGGCGCGGCGGCCCGGGCGGCGGCCCGGGCGGCTTCGGCGGGTTCGGCGGCGCCGGCGCCGGCTCCGGCTCCGGGGAGGGCTCCGGCCCCCGCACCCAGGCCCACGACCTCACCACCCAGGACGCCGCCGCCCTCGTCAACGCGGCCGACGCCCCGTCCGTCAAGAGCGCCTCCCCGGTCGTGACCAGCCAGTCCGTCACCGCCGGCTACGAGGGCACCAGCGCCACCATCAACCAGTTCGTCGGCACCACCCCCACCTACTTCGCCGCCGCGAACAAGACCGTCGCGTCCGGCGCCGCGTTCACCACCGCCGACGTCACCGCCGCGAACAAGACCGTCGTCCTCGGCAGCACCACCGCCTCCGACCTGTTCGGACGCGTCAGCCCCCTCGGCAAGAAGATCGACGTCGGCGGCATCCGCTTCACCGTCGTCGGCGTCCTCAAGGCGACCGGCTCGTCCTCCTCCAGCTTCTCCGACCCCGACAGCATCGCGATCGCGCCGCTGCCCGCCGTCCAGGAGACCCTCACCGGCTACGGCGCCCTCAGCCAGATCATCGTCCAGGCCAAGGACAGCGACGCCGTCGACTCCGCGCAGGCCGAGGTCACCCAGATCCTCGGGCAGCGGCACGACATCGCCTCGTCCGGCACCGCCGACTTCACCGTCTCCAGCCAGGCCAGCGTGCAGTCCGCGGTCTCCGAGTCGAACAAGACCTTCACCGTCCTGCTCGGCGCCGTCGCCGCGATCAGCCTCCTCGTCGGCGGCATCGGCATCACCAACATCATGCTGGTCACCGTCACCGAACGGACCCGCGAGATCGGCATCCGCAAGGCCATCGGCGCGCCCCGCGGCGCCATCCTCGGCCAGTTCATCGCCGAGGCCACCGTCCTGTCCCTCATCGGCGGCGTCCTCGGCGTCGTCGCGGGCGTCGTCGGCAGCCTCTTCACGATCGTCGGCGTCAAACCCGTCCTGGTGCCGTCGTCGATCGTGCTCGCCCTGGCCGTCTCGGTCGCCATCGGCCTGTTCTTCGGCAGCTACCCGGCCAACCGCGCCGCGAAGCTCCGCCCGATCGAGGCGCTCCGCCATGAGTGACCGACCAAGGAACCGCCCATGACCCGCAGACGCCGCAGACCCACCCGCCCCGACCGCGCCACGCCGCCGCCCGCCCGCCGCGATACGCGAGCCGAGCCGGGCGACCGCTCGGCGGCGGGACGCACGAACCCGAGCGGCCCTACCCCGCCCAAGGACACGCCGCCCGCCCACGCCCCGGACGCCGGGCGGGCAGAGCAGCCGATGCCCTCGGACTTCGACGGAGAGGAGGCGCGGATGAGCGTTTCAGGGCACGACGGACAAGACCGCGACGCCGCGGACACCCCCGGCGCATCCGGCCCGGAACACGTCCGCCCATGGGCGAGCACGGGCCCCGCCCAGCACACCCGCCAAGCCCCAGCCCCCTGGCACCCCACCCCGGGCCAAGCCGCAACCCCAGGCCAGCCCGCAGAGCCGACCCAAGCCCCGACACCGGACTACACCGAAGCCCCAGGCCAAGCCGCAACCCCAGGCCAGCCCACGAGGCCGAGCCAAGGCGCGGCTTCCTGGCAACCACCCGCACCCGGCCAAGGCGCGACGCCGGGCCAGAGCGCGACATCGGGCCAGAGCGCGACGCCGGGCCAGAGCATGACACCAGGCCAGGGAGAGCCCCCAGCCCAAGGACCGGCATCAGGCCAGGGGGCAGCCCTGCCCCCAGGGCAAGGCGCGGCGCCGCTGCTCGACCGGGAGCCGGGACGAGGGCCGGGTCGAGGGCCGGAGCCGGTGCTCGAAAGGCCGATGGGCGACTCCGAGCTCCTCGCGAGTTCTCCGTTCGACGGTGACCTCGACGCGGAACTGGCGGCGAAGCCGGCGAAGCGCTCCCTGCCGGGTCCGACCCTCTACTTGGGCGCCGGGCTCCTCCTCGTGGCCGGTTTCCTCGGCGGTGTCCAAGCGCAGAAATGGACGTCCGATGATTCCGGCTCGCCGGGCGGAGGCCCCGCCGCGGCGGGTGGTTACGGCCGGACGGGCGGGCGCGGCTTCGGCGGTTACGGCGGCGGCTTCCCTGGACAGGCGGGCGGCGGCGGGACGGGCACGGAGCAGGGCGGCCGCGGCGGGACCGGCGGCCCCGGCGGCGGCTTCCCGGGCCAGGCGGGCGGCGGCGCGGGAGCCGGAGCGGGCGGCGGCATGACATTCGGCACCGTCACCAAGGTCGTCGGCGACACCCTCTACCTGCGCACTTCGGACGGCAAGACCGTGAAGGTCAAGACGAGCGGCAGCACCAGGATCAGCGTCACCAAGGACGGCAAGCTCCGCGACCTCGGCTCCGGCGCCACGGTCATCGTGCGCGGCACCACCGGCAAGGACGGCTCGGTGACCGCGACCACCGTCAACCAGGGCGCCGGCCGCTGACCACCGATGAGGAGACGATGAGATGAACAAGGCCAGCGTGGGCCGGTTGCTCGGCGGTCTCGCCGTCACCGGGACGCTGCTGCTCACCGCGGCCTGCGGAGGCGGCGACGACGGCAAGGCGAACGCGAGTTCCAGCAAGGCCGCCGGCACGGACCAGATGTCGGCGTTCCGTGCCTGCTTGGAGAAGCAGGGCGTCACGATGCCGGACCGCGGCAACCGCCCGAGCGGGGCACCTTCGGGCCGTCCGAGCGGTGCTCCGTCCGGTGGACCCGGCGGCGCGCCGCCGTCGGGACGCCCCAGCGGTGCACCTTCGGGCCGTCCGTCGGGTCGCCCCACTGACCGCCCGACGCGCTCGGCGGCGCAGCAGAAGGCCATGCAGGCCTGCGCCTCTCTGGCCCCGCAGGGCGGCCGAGGCGGCTGGGGCGGCCGGCCCGGCAACCCCCCGAACGGAGGCCAGAACTCCGCCACCCCCGCCTCCTAACCGACACTGCACCCCGGCCCACGCCACCCCGGCCTCCTAACCGCTGGGGTGCCGGGAGGGCATTGGTTCGGCAGGTTCGTGTTGTCGGCGGGGCTGCCGGTTGAGACGCGCGCTCCGATCCCCCGTAGCGGTGCGCGCCGGTGGGGCCCGTCCACCTCCGCGGGCCCCACCGCCCCGGCTGACGTGAGACCACGCGCCGGCGCCGGCGCGGTCGGCGTCGTTCAGCGCCGGCGTGGTTCGCATGCCGCTGCTCGGAACCGGGCGCGCGGCGCGGCTGAGGGCGTCATGATTCGGCTGCCTTCGCCGTCCCGGGGACGGCCTTCGCCTTTCCAGGGACGGCCAGGATGGGCAGGAGCGCGGCCACGAGGATCGCCGCCGTCCACCAGAAGGTCTCGGTGAAGGCGTTGGTGAGCAGTTCCGGTGTGCGGGCGGTGTGCTGGGACGCGGCCTCGCCGAGGTTGCCGCCGGCGCCGGGGATCTCGTGGCGGATGGCGATCTGCAGGACGACGGCCATCACCGCGGTGCCGAACGAGCTGCCGACCCGGATGAGGATGTTCGCGCCCGTGGTCGCCGCGGCGACCGCCTCGCGGGGGAGTCCCTGGTAGCTCGCCGCCATCAGGGACGGGGCGATCATGCCGTGCCCGAGCCCCACGACGAACATCGCGCCCATGATGACGGCCCGCCCCGTCGCGGGATCGAGCGCGGTCAGGCCGAGCGTGCCGGCCAGGACGATCGCCGCGCCGCCCACGGCGATCCAGCGGCCGCCGAACCGGTCGACCAGCCGTCCGGCCACCGACATCGTGATCATCGCGCCGACGCCCATCGGGGCGAGCAGCCATCCCGAGTCCAGCGCGGACTCCCCGCGGACGATCCGGGCGAACAGCGGGATGAGGATCATCAGCCCGAACACGGACGCGCTGTAGAGGAAGAACCCGCCGGTGGCGGTGGTGAAGGCGCGGGTGCGCAGGAGGCGGAGTTCGATGAGCGCTCCCTCGCGCTTGCGGAGCGCGTGCAGGGCGAACGCGATCACCAGGGCGGCGCCGGCGATGACGCTGGTGAGGAAGCGGGCACCGGTGAGGCTGCTGCCGTTCCCGGCCTCGGACAGCCCGTACACGAGGGCGGCGAGCCCGGGTGACAGGAGCAGGATGCCGACCACGTCGAGCCGCGCGTCCGCGTCGCGTTCGGTGTCGCGCGGCAGCATCCGGACGGCCGCCAGCAGCGCCGCGGCGCAGAAGGGGACGTTGACGTAGAACATCCAGCGCCAGCTCAGGTGGTCGACGATCGCGCCGCCGAGCAGCGGGCCGAGCACCGGGGCGAGCATCGCGGGCACGGAGACGATGCTCATCACCCGTCCCATCCGGCTCGGCCCGGCCTCCCGGACGAGCATCGTCTGGCCGACGGGCATCAGCATGCCGCCGCCCAGTCCCTGCAGGACCCGGAACACGATGAGCGACGGCACCGACCAGGCCAGCCCGCACAGCAGTGAGCCGCCGATGAACAGGCCGAGCGAGACCAGCCACATGGTCCGGGCGCCGAAGCGCCGCACCGACCAGCCGGTCATCGGGATCGCCATGGACAGCGCCAGGGTGTAGCCCGTCACGACCCACTGGATGGTCGACAGCGAGGTGTCGAAGTCCCTGCCGAGCGCGGTGATCGCGACGTTGACGATCGTGCTGTCGAGCACCGTCATGATCACGCCGAGGACGACGACGATCGCCAGGTTGCGCAGATGTGGATCGATGCCCGTCTTCGCCTCGGGCGGGGGCGCCTGCTGAGTGGCCGTCAAGATCAACCCTCCGTTTCCGTACGCCGTATCGGTCACACCGTACACCGTCTCGCCCAATCTGTACACCGTATCGATACGCCGTATCGGTTAGGATCGCTGGCGTGGCAGAGAGCAGTGAGCCGCCCGAGCGTGACCATGAACGGCCGGAGCGAGACGAGCACGAGCGGCCCGAGCGCCGCGACCGCACAGAGCGGACGGAACGCGTGGAGCAGGCCGGGCGCCGCGAGCGCCCCGAAAAAGCCGAGCGCGGCGAGCGGGCCGCGAGCGATGAACGCGGCGAGCGGGCCGAGCGTCGCGAACGGGCCCGTCCCAACGACATCTGGGCACGTCCGCGCGGCGGCCGGCGTCCGAAGCTGACGCGCGAGGCGATCGTCGACAAGGCCGTCGAGATCGCCGACGCCGAGGGGCTGGAGGCGGTCTCCATCCGCCGCGTCGCGAGCGAGCTCGGCGTGCGCGCCATGAGCCTCTACACGCACATCGAGGCGAAGGAGGACCTCCTCGACCTGATGTACGACGTGGTCGCCGTGGAGGTCCTGGTCGAGGACGGGCTGCCGGACGACTGGCGCGAGGCGATGATCGCGATCACCCGGAAGGAGCGCGCCGCCGGCCTCCGGCATCCCTGGATGTTCGAGCTGGCCGGCCGGTCGCCGCGGATCGGGCCGAACGGGCTGCGGCACGCGGAGCAGTCGATGGCCGCCGCGGCGAGGCTCACCGACGATCCCGAGGAGATGCTGGCCATCGTCACGACCGTCGACCACTACATGCTCGGTTTCGTCCTGCGCGAACAGCGACTTCGCGAAATGGGGGCGACGGGCCTGGGCGAGGCGCGGCAGAGCGCGCTGGAGCAGACCTACATCGCCAAACTCCTGGAGAGCGGGGAGTTCCCGCATCTGAGGTCGGCCCTCGACACGGGGATCTACAACCAGGAGGATTTCGACCTAGGGCTCAAATGGCTGCTCGACGGCATCGAACACGATCACCGAGGGAAGTGGCCCTCGACCAGCAGTCCGACGTAGCGTAGGCGCCGGGGTACGTGCCGCTACGACGAGACGGGGTCCAGGTGCGGGCAGCGAGGTACATCGGCGTGGCCATGGCGGCGACGCTGGCGGCGGCGACCGGGTGCAGCGGCGGCGACGGCGGCGGGGGCCGCGAGGCGACGGCCGCGACGTCGCCGGGCACCGCCCCGTCCGGGCTCGGCGCCTTCTACGGCCAGAAGCTGGACTGGAAGAGCTGCGGCGGCGGGTTCCAGTGTGCCACCGCGCAGGTCCCGCTGGACTACGCGAAGCCGTCCGGCGGGAAGGTCGGGATCTCTATGATCCGGCTCCCCGCCCAGGACAAGTCCGCTCGGATCGGCTCGCTGTTCACCAACCCGGGCGGTCCGGGCGGTTCCGGTGTCGACTTCGTCCGCCAGGCCGCCTCGAGCTTCGGGGCCGACCTGCGCAAGCGCTTCGACATCGTCGGCTTCGACCCGCGCGGCGTGGGCGCCAGCGACCCCGTCCGCTGCAACACCGGGCCGCAGCTCGACGGCTTCTTCGCCGCCGACTCCTCGCCGGACGACAAGCAGGAGGTCGACGCCTTCGCGGGCCTGAGCAAGCAGTTCGCGAACAACTGCAAGAGCAAGGCGTCCGCCGAACTCCCCTACGTGGGCACGAAGGACGCCGCTCACGACATGGACATCCTCCGCGCCGCCGTAGGCGACTCCAAGTTCACCTACTACGGCGCGTCCTACGGCACCTACCTCGGCGCCATCTACGCGGAGGAGTTCCCGAAGAACATCCGTGCCCTCGTACTGGACGGCGCCGTGGACCCCAAGGAGTCCGCGATCGGCACCCTGGTGGAGCAGTCCAAGGGGTTCGAGACGGCCTTCCGCGCGTTCGCCGAGGACTGCGTGAAGTCGGCCGGCTGCCCCCTGGGGACGTCCACGAGCGAGGCCGAGAAGAACCTCACCGCCTTCATGGCCAAGACCGACAAGACCCCGCTGGCCAACACGCGCGACTCGCGGAAGGTCACCGAGTCCCTCGCCGTAATGGGCATCGCCACCGCCCTCTACCTCAAGGACTACTGGCCCCTCCTGCGCCAGGCCCTCAGCCAGGCCATGCAGAAGGGCGACGGGACGCTCCTCCTGGCCCTCGCCGACCAGATGGTCGAGCGCAAGCCGAACGGCAGCTACAGCAACCAGACGGACGCCAACATGGCCGTCAACTGCGTCGACAAGCCCAACCCGCCGAACCTCGCCGCCTACGGCCAGGCCGCCGACCAGGCCAAGAAGGCCGCCCCCCACTTCGGCCCCTTCGTCGTCTGGGGCGGGCTCCCCTGCATCTACTGGCCCGTCCAGCCGAAGCAGCAGCCCCAGGCCGTGCACGCCAAGGGCGCCCCGCCCATCGTCGTCATCGGCACCCTCCGCGACCCCGCCACCCCGTACAAGTGGGCGCAGAGCCTCGCCAAGCAGCTCGACTCCGGCGTCCTCCTCTCCTTGGACGGCGACGGCCACACCGCCTACCTGCAGGGCAACGCCTGCATCACCAAGGCCACCGACACCTACCTGGTCACCACGGAGCCGCCGAAGAACGGAACGCTCTGCCACTGACCGAGCCGTGCCGCGGATTAACCAGTGCGCATCCACCCCCGCGGACCCGGTAGACTGCATCCAGCCGTGTTCGCGCACGGCGCGCCGCCTTAGCTCAGTCGGCAGAGCGATTCACTCGTAATGAATAGGTCGTCGGTTCGATTCCGACAGGCGGCTCCAGCTCAAAGCCCCCTTGCGATCTTCGCAAGGGGGCTTTTGCTAACAGGCTTGCTAACAGCGGCCGCTACGCCGCTTCGTTCATGACCCGCGCGAACACGTCTGCCGCAGCCACCTCGGCAGACCGGATCACGTGCGCGTAGACCCGCAGCGTGATCGCCGGGTCAGCGTGCCCGAGCCGGGCGGCGACCACATGGACGGGGACGCCCGCCAGGAGCAGCGTCGTCGCATGGATGTGCCGGAGATCGTGAACGCGGGCATGGGGGAGCAGCTCAGCCGGACGCGGCCCGTCCTGCGGCTTGTTGTAGGCCCGGATGGTCTTGGTCATCAGCCAGCCCACCGAGTCAGGATGGATCGGCTCGCCCCACGCGGTTGCGAACAGGTAGTCGTCTCCGCTGCCTCGCCACTTGTCGCCGACGAGGAGCTTGTCAGCCGCCTGGCCCTTGCGATGCTCCCGGAGCACGGTCACGGTCTCGTCATCGATGCTCACGACGCGGGACCGGCCGCTCTTGGTCGCCCCCTCGATACGCTCGCCCGCGACGACGCCTGTTGACCCGCTGATCGTGATCTGCTTCGCGCCCAGGTCGAGGGCAGACCACCGCAGGTTGAGCAGCTCCCCGCGCCGGGCGCCGGTGTAGGCGGCCAAGTGGTAGAAGGCGAACAGCCGGTGTCGGCGGATGGCTGCGAGGAACGTGCGGAGCTGCGCCGCCGTCCAGACCGCGCCGGGCTCGTTGAGCGCGACCTTTGGCCGCTTGGCCCGCTCAACAGGGTTGCTCGGGATGAGTTCGTCCACGAGGACGGCGTCACCGAACGCCTTGCGGAGGATCGCATGCGTTCGCGTCACGGTGGAGATGCCGAGTGGCTTCCCGTCCTCACCACCTTTCGTGAGGAGGTCGCGGTAAAGCTTCGTGATCCGGGCCGGGCGCACGGCCTGGAGGCGCAGACCGCCGATGTGCGGCTTGATGTAGAGCCGGATCATGGTGCGGTAGCTGGCCAGTGTGCGCGGCCGGATCTCGACGGCGTGGGACTCGATCCACTGATCGAGGTAGTCGGCCACGGTGATGGCGTTGCGGTCGATGTACTCTCCGCGTCGGGCCCTCACGCGTGCTTCGTCCCTGGCCTCTTTCGCAGCGTCCTCGTCCGGGAAGCCGCCGACCCACTTGGGTTTAGAGATGCCGGTGTCAGGGTCGGTGACGCGGACGACGTAGTACCAGGTCTTGCCGCGCTTCATGACCCCGTCACGGAGCTTGGGCTTGCTCTTGGTGGACTTGCGCGTGTTGGTGGGCTTGCGGGGCTCGTCAGGCGTGGCCGGGGCAGTCTTGGTCATCAGGCAGCAGCCTCTTCCATCAGGGTGTTGATGTAGCTGGTCAGGGCGTCGAGGGGGATGCGACGCGAGCCGTCGATGCGGATAGAGCGGATGGCGCCGGAGGCGAGCAGCTCGTAGAGCTTGCTGCGCGAGATGGCGAGCGCTTTGGCGGCTTCCGGGACGGTTAGCAGGAGCTTGGTCACGCGGCACTCCGTGAGGGCAGGGCGGACGGATCGGGGGGTGGGAGGGGACTTCCGGTGAGTGCGGCGGTGACGAGTGCCTCGCCGCGCGTGAGGCCCTGACTGTGGAAGCGCCATTCGCCGATGGCGAGGATGAGGTCAGGGTCCTGGTCGTCGGGTGGCAGCCAGCCGGGGAATTGCTCGCGGACGTAGTCGATGCGCGCCTGGCGGAGTGCGCCGAGGGTGGTGG
The DNA here is from genome assembly GCF_014706005.1 of Actinomadura sp. RB99. Classification (NCBI taxonomy): domain Bacteria; kingdom Bacillati; phylum Actinomycetota; class Actinomycetes; order Streptosporangiales; family Thermomonosporaceae; genus Actinomadura; species Actinomadura sp. RB99. Next base: position 106,769 of record NZ_JABMCA010000031.1, read on the forward strand.
AGTAGCGGCGGGACTTGGTGGAGAAGTGGCCGCGGAACCCGAGCATGTGAGCCCACTGGATCAGCCGCAGGTCCGCGAACTCCTCCAGGGCACCCAAGCGCAGGCACTCCCCGATGAGCCGCCGTGCGTGCGGCGTGACCGGCAGCGCGGCCAGGTCGTCAGTGGGACGAAGCCGCCGGTCCAGCGTGCCCACGCACTCAGCCGCCTTTGTGGCGTACTTGGCGATGTAGCCCGCGACGGCCTGTTGGGTGAGCGCGCCCGAGGAGGTGATGGGTCGGATGTCGACCTGGGCACCCCAGGCCAGCGTTCGCGCGGGCATGCCAGGAGCCGCCGGAGTGGTGACCGACACCGCGCCCGCAGCGTGCCGGACAGCGTCCTCCAGGAGCCGGATGGTTGCCCAGCCGGGCGGGGCGGTGGTCGGTCCGTTGGGTCCGTCGAAGCGGATGACAGCGTGGAAGTGGACGACGCCGCGTCGTTGGTATTCGGCGACCTTGGCGAAGGAGACGGCGAGAGTTTCGCGGAACTCTTTCTGTGTCAGCCCTGCGGCTTTGGCCAGGTAGCGGCGCAGCGCGAGGGTGAAGCGCCGCCACAGTTCCGGGGCCATGGCGTTGAACAGCACCGATCCGGTGTAGTCGTAGCAGTCGGGGCACAGCGGCTCACCGAGCCGAGGGTCATCCTCGCTGTGCCGGACGCCGCAGGAGGCTACGACGCCATGCGGGCACGGTCGGGCGTCTCGCCGAGGGTGGCAGCGTTCGACCCGCCCGCCGTTGCGTACCCGCCGCCCGTGGACGGGACCGAAGGAGGGCGCGGTGAGGGTGATGAAGGCGGCCGGGTGGCTAGAGACGCTCTCAGGGACGCCTTTCCCGCCTGCCAGGCCCGCGCGGATGAGCTGATAGGTGTCGGCCCGGTAGATCTCGGCGCAGGCCGGGCAGCGGGAGGCCCGCCGGGTCTTGCAGGCCACCGGAAGCGCGCCGTCCGGCTCGTGATCGGTGGTGTAGCGGTGCAGCAGTTCCCCGGTACCGGTGTGGACGTGGTCCACGGTCCCGGTGAGGAACACCGGCTGTGAGCAACCGCCGGTGGCGCGGGCACGAGCGGCCCAGCGCTCGAAATCCGGCCGGTCGATAACCTTCGCCATCAGCCGGGCGTCCTGCGGTGTGATGACCGCGTGAGGCACGATGAACGGGTCTCCTAACCGATGTGAAGCGGGATGGGGATAGCCCCCGACGTGGCACGTGTGTGCTTGGCGGCTTGTGCGGCCACGCCGGGGGCGCTTTAGATCACTGGCAGTTGCCGAGGCCCTGGCAGTGCGGGCAGGTGTCGCCGTAGGTGTCCAGGCCGGTCCCGCCGCAGTCGCAGCACTGCCACCACTCGCCGAGCGAGGCGAGCGGACGGGGAAAGGCGATGGCCGATCCGGTCGCGGCATCCTGCGCGGTCACCTGATCGGAGCCGCAGGCCGGGCACGCGGGGCCGCTCCGCAGCGCGAGCAGCGTCACCCAGGTGAGGCCACCGCTCGTGACGTTGCAGGCCCGGCACCGCAGCCGCCATGTGGTCGAGATGTCGGCGGTCATCGGGCGGCGCTTTCCTCGTCGACGCGGACGTTGTCGCGGTAGCTCATGCGCGCTTCGTACTCGCGCCGGTTGCGGTCGGGGATGTGGACGATGCGGTAGGCGATCCGACCGAAGCTCTTGGAAGCGGTGTAGTGGCCCCCGAACGGCCGGTCGTCATCCACAGCCACACCCAGCAGCTCGGCGACGTCATTGACCAGGGCCACCGAGCAGGCGTCGTCGCAGTCGCGGGGGAAGACGTCGAAGGTGTCGCCGTACTCGGGGACCGGGACGGCCGGGTTGGCTTCCAGGAAGTCGGCCAGGGCGCGCAGGCCGCTGATCACCTGGTGCCGGGTGAACAGGTCACCGGGCACGACCGGGCGAGACGTGTTGTCTGTGCGGGGCGCGTTGGGCGTGGTCATGGCGTGTCTCTCCAGGGGTTAGGCGACGGGCGCGGATTCGGTGCGGAGCTGGCGGAGCAGGTCGGAGGCGAGCTGGTTGGACACCCCGAGCCGGGCGCGCAGCGCGTCACGGGTGATGGGGCGCCCGTGCCGGTTGTGGTGTTCGGTGGCGACGCGGCGGGCGAAGTCGACCAGCGGCGCAGCCGCCGGCGACGGCGACGCGGACGGCGACGCGGACGGCGACGCGGACGGCGACGCGGACGGCGACGCGGACGGCGACGCGGACGGCGACGCGGACGGCGACGCGGACGGCGACGCGGACGG
>NZ_JABMCA010000032.1:0-107805 GCF_014706005.1 Actinomadura sp. RB99
GCACGCCGCCAGCGTTCGTCCTGAGCCAGGATCAAACTCTCCATCAAGGTCCAACGACCACCTCAGGGGGCGAACCCCGAAGCAGCCAAACCTCAGAAGAAAATCCCAGCAAACAATCCCCGAAAGGATCGTATTGCCTCAAAGAAATCCCCACCACCCCCGAAGAGATGGCACGGGGCGACCCGGCCGAACCGGCCAGATCGATAAAGGCACTGGCTTTTAACACGCTGTTGAGTTCTCAAGAAACGGACACCCACCGTGTGAGATCCGCTTTCGCGTTTCCCGCCCCGGGGCGACTGCTCTTACTTTATCAGATCCGCTCGGAGTGTCAATTTCCGGGCTTTTCCGATTGCCTTTCCAGTCCGCTTGCGCGTCCCTTCCGGGCGGTGTTGCCATTTCATCAGATCCGGCGCGATTTGCAAAATCGGCCCTTACCGATGCCATCACCGCACGGCTGACACGGCGAAGCCGCGTCGGCTGCTGAGTGGTGGTTTCCCCATCGGGCCGGCCGCCTTCCGGCGTCCCGCTCCCCTGTGGGGCGAAGTGAACAGTATGCCCACCGACCGTCGACGTCAAACCGGCTCGCGGCAACCGGCGGGGACGGTTCGGACGTCTCAGGCGCGGGCGCCCCCGACCCCACCCCTCTGACCTTGAGGTTTGTCATGGAACGCCCACGCCGAAAGGGGCATTCCAGTCGTTCCGTCCGGCAGAAAAATTCTTTGCCGACGCCCCGCGAGAAGGCCCGGCCGGGCCACGGTGTGCTGTCGGCCCGGCCGGCTCCGTCCGCTGGCGACGGTCACCTGAGCAGGCCGCGACACGTCCGCGTGCACGTCCGCGCGCACATCCGTACGAGCGGGAGCTGCGTGCGGACGCCGGTCAGGTCAGGTGATGTCCTTCGACTCGTGCAGGTTCAGGTCCATGACGATCGCCGTCATCACCGCCATCGTGCGCAGCGGCTCCCGGACCGGGTCGAAGATCTCGACGTCGTACTTGTCCGCCGTGGTCAGCAGGTGCGTGGCGAGGCCCGCCCACTTCTTGCGGACGTGCGCCACCTTCCCGCCGTCGGTGTCCATCACCTCGAAGTTGTTGCGCGGCAGGTCCACCGAGATCGTGCCGAGCCTGCCGCCCTCCGCGTCCCGCAGGACGTACCGGCGGCCGACGCGCTCGGTGATGAACGAGCCGACGAGTTCGCCCTCGGAGCCGTGGACCTCCGTCAGCTCGCGCCCCCGCCGCTTGTCCACCACGAAGAGCGGCTCGCCGCTCGGGGTGGTCAGCAGCACCACGTGGGCGTCGAGGTCGGACTTGCCGGGGAAGAGCGTCCGCAGCGTCTCCGCGCGCCCCTTCTCGCCCGTCTCGCCGGCGACGGCCAGGACCGTGCCGTCGCCGTCGAGGACCCGGTATCGCGATTTGGCGAACGGGCCCCTGCGCGGCTGTTCCACCTTGAGCACCGGGGAGCTGAACACTTCGCTCACGCGTTCTCCTGCCTCATCGGCCGCTCGCGCGGGCCGTCCGCCGAGTCCGTCGGGTGGCGCGTGCGGGACGCGCCGTCCAAGCGGCGATACTGCCAACACCGGCCCCTCAGGGGAAGCCGTCCGGGACGGTCCGCACGGGCGGGTGCCGGGACGAGGCCGCTCACCTGCACACCCGTCCTCCGTTCGGTTCCGCGCGGAAAGCATCTCCTGTCGGCCGGGAGACCGCGCCCGCTGTTGGAACGGCCGGCGGCGGCCCCCGCGTTCCCGACGTTCCCGAACCGGCCGCGTCCTTGAGACCGCCTTCGAAGACGCCGAAAGGGGCGGTTCCCGAAGGAACCGCCCCTTGGGTCACCACACGATCGTGAGGCCGCCGGTACGGTCAGCCGGTCCCGATCGTCCGGGTCATGGGCTCGATCAGAAGTCCATGCCGCCGGCGTCGGGCATGCCGCCCGCCGGGGCCGGGTTCTTCTCGGGCTTCTCGGCGATGACGGCCTCGGTGGTCAGGAACAGCGCGGCGATCGACGAGGCGTTCTGCAGCGCGGACCGGGTCACCTTGGCCGGGTCGAGGATCCCGGAGTCGAACATGTTGACGTACTCGCCGGACGCGGCGTTCAGGCCCTCACCCGGGGTCAGGTTGCGGACCTTCTCCACCACGACGCCGCCCTCGAGGCCGGCGTTCACGGCGATCTGCTTCAGCGGCTCCTCCAGAGCGCGCTTGACGATGTTGGCACCGGTGGCCTCGTCGCCCGCGAGCTCCAGCTTGTCGAACGCCTTGGTGCCGGCCTGCAGCAGCGCGACGCCACCGCCGGGGACGATGCCCTCCTCGACCGCGGCCTTCGCGTTGCGGACGGCGTCCTCGATGCGGTGCTTGCGCTCCTTGAGCTCGACCTCCGTCGCGGCGCCGGCCTTGATGACCGCGACACCGCCCGCGAGCTTGGCCAGGCGCTCCTGGAGCTTCTCGCGGTCGTAGTCGGAGTCGGTGTTGTCGATCTCGGTGCGGATCTGGTTGACCCGGCCCGCGATCTCGTTGGCGTCACCGGCGCCGTCCACGATGGTGGTCTCGTCCTTGGTGATGACGACCTTGCGGGCGCGGCCCAGCATGTCGGTCGTGGTGTTCTCCAGCTTGAGACCCACGTCCTCGCTGATGACCTGGCCGCCGGTCAGCGTGGCGATGTCGCCGAGCATGGCCTTGCGGCGGTCGCCGAAGCCCGGGGCCTTCACGGCCACGGACTTGAAGATGCCGCGGATCTTGTTGACGACCAGGGTCGCCAGGGCCTCGCCCTCGACGTCCTCCGCGATGATCAGCAGCGGCTTGCCGGACTGCATGACGCCCTCGAGGACGGGCAGCAGGTCCTTGTTGGCCGACGCCTTGCCCTGAACGATCAGGATGTACGGGTCCTCGAGGACCGCCTCCATCCGCTCGGGGTCGGTCACGAAGTAGTGCGAGATGTAGCCCTTGTCGAAGCGCATGCCCTCGGTCAGCTCGAGCTCCAGACCGAAGGTCTGGCTCTCCTCGACCGTGATGACGCCTTCCTTGCCGACCTTGTCCATCGCCTCGGCGATCATCTCGCCGATCTGCGGGTCGCCCGCGGAGATGGACGCCGTGGAGGCGATCTGCTCCTTGGTCTCCACGTCCTTGGCCAGCTTGGACAGCTCCTCGCTGACCCGCTCGACCGCGGCCTCGATGCCGCGCTTCAGCGACATCGGGTTGGCGCCGGCGGCCACGTTGCGCAGGCCCTCGCGGACCAGCGCCTGGGCCAGCACGGTCGCCGTCGTCGTGCCGTCACCGGCTACGTCGTCGGTCTTCTTCGCCACTTCCTTGACGAGCTCGGCGCCGATCTTCTCCCAGGCGTCCTCGAGCTCGATCTCCTTGGCGATCGACACACCGTCGTTGGTGATCGTGGGGGCGCCCCACTTCTTCTCCAGCACGACGTTGCGGCCCTTGGGACCGAGGGTCACCTTCACGGCGTCGGCGAGCTGGTTCATGCCGCGCTCGAGGCCGCGCCGGGCCTCCTCGTCGAACGCGATCATCTTTGCAGCCATAGGCTCCTAGTCCTCCCGGAACAAGGTGGCTTAAAGGATCGAGCCGACGCCCGCGACGGACGGCCCCGTGCCCGGCGGCTGCCATTCCGCCACCGGACTGGGGCCTCGTCGCCCCGACCCAGACTGTGAAGCTGTCACTCTCCACAGTAGAGTGCCAACCGTTTTTTAGCACTCTACCCTGCCGAGTGCAAGCGCCGCACAGCCTCGCCGCACTCGTCTTCGCCGACCTCGCCGAACTCGCCCTGACCTGCATCGGAGGGTCGCGACTCACCGCCGGACATGTGCCGACGTGCCCCGGTGCATGCGGTCGTGCGCCGGTATTCGCGGAACAGCCGCGGAACACGTGCCCGAGGGCGGGAGGCAAGGGTGGCGATCCGTTCCGCGCGTTCCGCGACCGGAGTAGGAGGAGCCACCGGCGCTGCGTCGATGCGCCGGTTCATGGTGTCCTCATCGCCGTCGATGCAGTGAGCATATGTGCTCCGCAGCATGGCGATGGAGGGCCCACCACGAGCAACCACGTCCGCCGCCGGTCGGCTACAGCGCCAGGCGCGCACGCCGCGGGTCGGACGGCCCTTCCGCCAGCGGCGCAGCGAGCTGGGCAGGCGCAAGGACGTGTTCACGAGCCCGCGGCCACACCGTCTCGCAACTGACAGACGCCGGTCGATCCCCGCGCGCCTGGGCTCCGAATCGGCGACCGGTGGTCACGGGGGCGCGCCGCCGCCGCAGGCCGTGAGCGACTTTGGTCGGGGCCCTCGCGCTGGGCTCAGTGTCACGTGCACGACATCGATCTCTCGCTCCCGAGCCCGCGCGAAGGAACGACGGCGCCCTGTCATGACTGAGCCGCACTTCTCCAGCACGCGGACCGAACCGGCGTTATCAGCCGCAACAGCGGCCGTCGCGAGACTCCCCTTCCCGTCTGTGGAGGGTAGCGAATGGGTGAGGAAAGAACAGCGGCTACGGCGGAAGGCTTAAGGTCCTACGAATGCCCTTGTGCGGAGGGCGGGCTCATTTTGGCCGGAGAGAGAGCAAGGCGTAGAAGGCGATGCCCGCCAGCGGAAGGAGGAGGACCGTGGCCCAGGAGGTGTCCGGCGCGAGCACAGGTTTCATGAGTACGCAGTACAGGAGTCCTGCCAGGAAGAAGACGCCGCGCAGGGCGAAGCGGCGTCTCGCGGATCCGATCGGGCCCACGCGCCGGCGGGCGGCGCGAATCTCCTCGGCAGCCTTTCGCGGCTGGAATGAGATCGGGAAGCCCGCGACTTGCAGCGCGGAGAGAACAGCGTGGCCTTCGGCGGTCCAGAAGATCAGTACCTGGCCGTCGCGGGCTTCGATGCCGATCCCTTTTGCGAGCGGAGATCTCACGCAGGGATAGACCGCGGCGACATCGGCCGGGGTCAGGAAGAACCGTTTGCGGACGACGGTCAGGACGAGCCCGGAATGGCTCAGCCTCAGCGAGGCAAATGGCGAAGTGGCGTTCATCCGCCCGAGCGTCATGGACGGGACGTCGGCCCCGCCGCGCCAGGTCATGGACGGAACGTCTGGCCCGCTCCGCCACGTCATCGACTGCTCCATGAAACCTCACCTGCGTCATGGATCACTGGAGCCGGGCAGTGGTCCGGGGTACCGAGAACCGGACCTTGATCGTATCTCTCGGCGCCGGGCGCGGACAGTCCCGGATCACGCGGGTCAGAGGGGGCGGACGGCGTCGGTCTGGGGGCCGCGGTCGCTGTGGGTGATCTCGAACTCGACGCGCCGGCCCTGTTCGAGGGTGCGGTAGCCGTCCATCCGGATCGCCGAATGGTGGACGAAGACGTCGCGGCCTCCGCGGCGCCGCGCCGCGGGCGGGGTCGACCCGGCATGATCGGAGTCGACCCCGCCCGGCGGCCGCGACGGCGCTCGGGGACGGCGGCCGGATGGCCGGTGGCGGTCAGCCGCCCGCGACCGCGGGGATGATCGAGATCTGGCTGCCCGCGGGGGTCGCGGTGTCGAGGCCGTCGGCGAACCGGACGTCCTCGTCGCCGACGTAGACGTTGACGAACCGGCGGATCTTGCCGGCGTCGTCCAGGATGCGGGCCGCGATGCCGGTGTAGCTGGCCTCCAGGTCGGCGACCACGGCGCGCAGGGTCGCGCCCTCCGCCTTCACTTCCGCCTCGCCGCCGGTGTAGGTCCGCAGGATCGTCGGGATGCGGACGGACACGCTGCTCATGTGCTGGCTCCTTCTCGTTCTCAGGCGAGGCCGGCGGCGCGGAACGCCTCCAGCGTCGGGGCGATGTTGGCGCTGGGCTTGGCGACGGGCGCGACGGCGTCCAACGTCTTGAGCCCGTCCCCGGAGTTGATGATCACGGTCTCGGCGGCCGGGTCGAGGGTGCCGGCGTCGACGAGCTTGCGCAGGCAGCCGACGGTGACGCCGCCGGCGGTCTCGCCGAAGATGCCCTCGGTGCGGGCGAGCAGCCGGATGCCCTCGACGACCTGCTCGTCGGTGACGTCCTCGACGGCGCCGCCGGTGCGGCGCGCCACGTCCAGCACGTAGGGGCCGTCGGCGGGGTTGCCGATGGCCAGCGACTTGGCGATGGTGTCGGGCTTGACCGGGCGGACGACGTCGTGGCCCGCCTTGAACGCGGCGGACACCGGGTCGCAGCCGGCGGCCTGGGCGCCGAACACGCGGTACGGCTTGTCCTCGACCAGGCCCAGCTTGATCAGCTCCTGGAACGCCTTGTCGATCTTGGTGAGCTGGGAGCCGGACGCGACCGGCACCACGATCTGGTCGGGCAGCCGCCAGCCGAGCTGCTCGGCGATCTCGTAGCCGAGCGTCTTGGAGCCCTCGGCGTAGTACGGGCGGACGTTGACGTTGACGAACGCCCAGTCGTCCTGCTCCCCGGCGATCTCGGACGCGAGCCGGTTCACGTCGTCGTAGTTGCCGTCGACGGTGACGAACGTCCCGCCGTACACGGCCGTCGTAATGATCTTCTGGGACTCGAGGTTCGACGGGACGAACACGGCGCTGCGGATCCCGGCGCGGGCCGCGGCGGCGGCGACCGCGTTGGCGAGGTTGCCGGTGGACGGGCACGCCAGCACCTTGAAGCCGAGCTCGCGGGCGGCGGCGAGCGCCACCGCGACGACGCGGTCCTTGAAGGAGTGGGTCGGGTTGCCGCTGTCGTCCTTCACCCACAGGCGCTGCAGGCCGATGCTCTCGGCGAGGTTGTCGGCGCGGACGAGCCGGGTCAGGCCGGGCTCGGTGTTCGGGGTGTCGGCGACGGTCGACGGGACGGGCAGCAGCCCGCGGTAGCGCCAGATGTTGCGCGGGCCGGACTCGATGTCGGCCCGGGTGATCCCGCCGAAGTCGTAGGCGATCTCCAGCGGGCCGAAACACTCCTCGCACGCGTAGAAGGGGCCGAGATCGCGCTTCGAGCCGCATTCGCGGCAGACGAGGGCGGTAGCGGGTCCGAGGTCAGTGGCAGGCGTGAGTGCCATGAGGGCGAGGCCTTTCTCCCCATCTTCCCTGCGCCACCTTGGTCGCAGGCCGGAGTTGGCACCATCTCCCGGCCGGCCTCGCAGGATCGCGAGTGCGCCTCAGCCGGGTGGTTGCCGGGGCTTCACAGGGCCGGTCCCTCCACCCCTCTGGATGAGCGGTATTCAGTTATCGAGCGCTTTGAGCTCGTATGCGAACTTTACATGACGTGACCGGAGGGCGGACAGGTGGGTCCGCCCAGTGAGACGTTACCCCGGGGGTGGTCTTGATCACGCGGGCTCGTCGGCGACGGGCCGGGCGGGCGCGCGCTGGGTGGGGTCGAGGAAGACGTGCCGGACGATCGGGACGCGCTCCTTCAGCCGGCGGTCGATCTCGCCGGCGACGTCCTCGGCCTGGTCGGCGCTGATGGCGTCGGAGAAGTTGACCCGGGCGGCGACGAGCAGCTCGTCCGGGCCGAAGTGCATGGTGAGCAGCTCGTCGACGCCGGTGACGCCGGGCGCCGCGGCGATCTCGGCGCGGATCTCGCGCTGCGCGGCGGGGTCGGCGGCCTGGCCGATGATCAGGCCCATGCTGTCGCGGCCGAGCACGAACGCGACGGCGACGAGCAGCAGGCCGATCAGGACGGACGCGAGGCCGTCCCAGAACTCCGAGCCGGTGAGCTGCCGCAGGACGAGCCCGGCGGCGGCGAACGCGAGGCCGATCATGGCGGCGGTGTCCTCGAACAGCGCGGCCTTGAAGGTGACGTCGGGCGACCGGCGGACGTGGTCGACGATGTCGCGGCCGTTCTCGCGGGTCTCGCGGCGCGCCTGCGTGAACGCGCGGACCCAGGACGTCCCCTCCAGCACCGCGCCGAGGGCGAGGACGCCGTAGGCGAGCCACACGTCGCCTTCGGAGCCGCCGTGGCCGCTCATCGTGAGGACGCCCTCGAAGATGGAGAAGCCGCCGCCGGCGACGAAGATGCCGAACGCGGCGAGCAGCGACCAGAAGTAGCGCTCGTTGCCGTAGCCGAACGGGTGGCGGCGGTCGGGTGGGCGGGCGCTGCGCCGCAGCGAGGTGAACAGGAACCCCTGGTTGAGGGTGTCGGCTACGGAGTGCGCGCCTTCGGCGAGCATCGCGCTCGATCCGGCGAGCATCCCGGCGATCAGCTTGGCGATGGCGAGGATGAGGTTCGCCGCCCCTGCGACGAGGACGGTCTTGGTCGTCTCGGCCCGACTCATTCCGTCCGGGTACCCGGGGCAAATCCCCCTAACCGCAGTGCTTTCGGTACAGATGCCTGCCTGTCGAACGGCCCCGAAGTGTTCCCCCCGGGCCACTTTGAAGCACCCCCGTCACAACTGAGACCCTTCCCGTATGAGCCAAGTGGTGGTGGCGTCGAACCGCGGGCCCGTGTCGTTCTCGCTGTCCGACGACGGCGCGCTGGAGATGCGGCGGGGAGGCGGCGGGCTCGTGTCCGGCCTCGCCGGCGTCGCGTCCGGGCAGGACGTGCTGTGGGTGTGCGCGAGCCTCGGTGAGGCGGACCGGACGGCGGCGCGGCGCGCTCCGGACGGGCGGATCGACCTCGCGGGGCACGACACGGGCGGCGCGGCCGTCCGGATGCTCGACATCCCGGCGGCGACGTTCCACCGGGCGTACAACGCGGTCGCGAACTCGACGCTGTGGTTCGTCCACCACCTGCTGTACGACACCCCGCGCAGCCCGCACTTCGATGCGCGCGCGCGGCGCGACTGGCAGTCCTACGAGGCGTACAACGCGGCGTTCGCCGACGCGCTGGCGCGGGACGCGGCGCCGGGCGCGAAGGCGGCGATCCAGGACTACCACCTGTCGCTGGCGCCGCGGATGCTGCGGGACCGGCGTCCCGACCTGAGGATCGTGCATTTCTCGCACACGCCGTGGGCTCCGCCGGAGTACTTCCGGCTGCTGCCGGACGACATCGGCGCGCAGGTCCTCCAGGGCATCCTCGGCGCGGACCACGCCGGGTTCCTCACCGAGCGCTGGGCCTCGGCGTTCCTCGACTGCTGCGAGGTGGTGCTCGGCGCGCGCGTCGACCGCGCCGCCCGCACCGTCACCTGCGCGGGGCACACGACGCGCGTGGGCGTCCACGGTCTCGGCGTGGACGGAGCGGCGCTGCGGGAGCGGGCGGCCCAGCAGGACGTGGCGGAGCGGGCGCGCGCGCTGCGCGAGCAGGTGGGCGACCGGCAGCTCATCGTCCGGGTCGACCGGACCGAGCTGTCGAAGAACATCGTGCGGGGGCTGGCCGCGTACCGGGAGATGCTCACCAACCATCCGGAGTGGCGCGGGCGCGTGGTGCACCTCGCGTTCGCCTACCCGTCGCGTTACGACCTGCCCGAGTACCGGGAGTACACGGCGGCCGTGCAGCGGATGGCGAAGCAGATCACCGAGGAGTTCGGCACCGCGACGTGGGAGCCGCTGATCCTTCAGGTCAACGACGACTACCCGAGGTCGCTCGCCGCGTACGGGCTCGCGGACGTGCTGCTGGTGAACCCGATCCGGGACGGGATGAACCTCGTCGCGAAGGAGGGGCCCATCCTGTCCGAGCGGGGCTGCGCGCTGGTGCTGTCGCGCGAGGCGGGCGCCGCGGCGGAGCTGTCGGAGGACGCGCTCGTGGTGAACCCGTTCGACGTGTCCCAGACCGCGGAGGCGCTGCACCAGGGCTTGCTGATGCCCCGCGACCAGCGGGCCGAGCGCTGCGCCCGGCTCGTGTCCGCGGCGACCGCGCTCCCGCCCCAGCGCTGGTTCGCCGACCAGCTCGCGGCCCTCGACTGACCCGTTCGCGGCCCTCGAACGACCGTCGCGGCCTTCGGCTGACCGTTCGTGGCCTTGGGCTGAACGGCGTCCGCGGCGGAACGCGCGTCCGCGCCCGGCGGAGAACTTGAGGGACGCCCTTCGAGGACGCTAGTTCGGGAGCTTCTCCTGCGGTGCCTCCACCGGGAGCTCGACGGGGGCCAGGCGGCAGTCGACGGGGCTCGGTTCGTGGCGGCGCTGCCAGCGTTCGCGGAGTTCGGCCTTGCTGTGCGCCATGCGGCGGTGGGCCGCCGTGCGCGCGAAGCGGGCGAGCCGGGCGGCGGGCGGCTTGGGCAGGCCGCTGGGCTCGTAGCCGTACTCGGCGAGCCGCTCGCCGAACGCGGCCTCGGCGAGGCTGATCTCCCAGGCGTCCAGCCGCTGCGCCCACGATCCGACCCGGGTGCAGGTGACCGCGTCGCGGGTGAGGTCGTGCCACGTCTTCTGTGGCGGGACGATGCGCTGCGCGAGGGACTGCGGGGCCGTCATCGCCGGGTGGTAGTCCTCGCCGAGGAACTCGCACAGCCGGGGCAGTTCGTCGGCGGGGTCGGCGACGAGCCGCTCGTACTGCAGCTCGTAGAAGGCGTCCGGGCCGAGGCGTGCGGCGAGCCGCCGGCCGGTGTCGATCGCCTCCCGCCAGACGGAGACGGCGTGGTTGAGGTCCTGGTCGTACCAGGGCATCTCCTTGAGGGACGCGACGCAGTCCCGGCCGTCGCGGACCAGGTGGACGAACTGGGCGTCCGGGAACATCCGCAGCAGCGCGCCGGCGTGCCGGATGTAGCTCGGGCGCTTGTCGCCCCAGCGGACCTTGCCGTGCAGCCGCGCGTAGGCGCGGAAGACGACGGCGAGGGCGGACCCGAGGGTCGGCGGCGCCGCGACGATCTCCTCGGTGATCGCGCGGGGGTCCAGGCCGAGATCGCGGAACCGGGTGGCCGGCCGGGTGGTCAGCCAGTCGGCGAGCGCGCGCCTGTTCCTGCTGTCCGCGAGGTCACCGAACTGTGCCCGCGCCGCATAGGCGGGGAGCACGAACCGCGTCTCGATCGGGAGCGCGATGCGGGGATGCGAGTGCAGCATGAGCCGCAGCAGCGTCGTCCCGGAACGCGGGCAGCCGATCACGAAGATCGGGCGTTCGGACGGGGTCGCGAGGCCGGATGACATGCACCGCATGGTGGCGGAGCACGGCCCGCGGGACCCGGCGACTGAACGCACGGTTGCCGCCCGATTACCGATGCTTGACGGCCCCGACCTGCGGAAGCGGAAGCGACCGGGCGGTCAGGTGTAGGACTCGCCGAGCGTCTGCCGGACCTGCTTGCGGGCCTCGTGGATGCGCGACTTCACCGTGCCGAGCGGCAGCTTCAGCTGCTCGGCGATCTCCGCGTACTCCAGCTGCGACACGTCGCGGAGCACGAGCGCCTGGATGAGGTCCGGCTTGCGGGCCTCCAGGTCCTCCATGGCGTCGAGGATGTCGACGCGGGAGCCGGCGATGACGCTGGTGCGGCGCGGGTCGGGGCGCTGCTGCGGCAGCTCGCCGGCCTGCTCGACCGACCGGCGCTTCAGCGAGCGGTAGGTGGAGCGGGCCGAGTTCGCGACCACGACGTGCAGCCAGGTGCTGAACCTGGACCGCCCCTCGAACCGGTGGATGTTCCGCGCGACCTGCAGCAACGCGTCCTGGCACGCCTCCTCGGCGTCCTGCCGGCAGGGCAGGAACCGGGCGGCGTGCCGCAGCACGTCCGGTTCTATCTTGCGCAGCAGCTCGTTGAGGGCAGCCTGGTCACCCTGGGCGGCCTTCACTGCCAGCTCTTCGGTCCGCTCATCGAATGCCATGCCGTGCCTCAATGCTCGTTCGCACACTCACCCCGTTTGTTGGGCATGATACGGGAGTGTCCTTCCCACCTACTGTCGGCCGTTACCGAATCGATCGCGTCCTGGGATCCGGGGCGTTCGCCTCTGTGTGGCTGGGGCATGACGACGCGCTGGCTTCACAAGTCGCCATAAAAGTCCTGTCCGGGAGCCTCCTGGACGACCTCGACGTGCGCAATCGCTTCCTCGAGGAGGCGCGCATCCTGCGCCGCGCCGACTCCGAGCGGCTCGTGCGGGTGCACGACATCGGAGAGCTGCCGGACGGGCGGCCGTACTTCGTGATGTCGTACGCCGACCGCGGAACGCTCGCCGACCGGATGCGCGAACGGCCACTTCCGGTCAGCGACGCGGTCGCGATGGCCGAGGAGATCGCCTACGGCGTCGAGGTGATCAACACGCTGGGCGTGATCCACCGCGACCTGAAGCCGTCGAACGTGCTCTTCCAGTCGACGCCGGACGGCGGCGAGAAGCTGCTGATCGCCGACCTCGGGCTGGCGAAGGCGCTGGCGCACGCGTCGGGCGCGTTCACGCTGCCGGTCGGCACCCCCGGGTACATGTCGCCGGAGCAGGCGCGGTTCGGCGGCGGCCTGGACGTGCGGGCCGACGTGTACGGGCTCGGCGCGCTGACGTACCACATGCTGACCGGGCGGGCCCCGGGCCCGGCGCCGGTGAAGTCGCCGCCGAGCGAGCTGCGCGAGGGGCTGTCGCCGGCGTTCGACCAGGTCGTGCTGCGGGCGCTGGAGGTGGAGCGGGAGAAGCGGTGGCCGACGGCGGAGGCGTTCGCCGAGGCGCTGTCGACGCTGCGGCCGACGACCGCGCCGAGCACCGGCGCTCCCGGTTCGTCCGCCGCGGGCGGCGGTCCGGCGGGCGGTCCGGCGGCGTCGTACGCGCCGCCCGCGCCGCGCATCGAGCCGGACGCGACGATCCAGGACTTCTACCACGACGGGGCGCGGCAGGCGCGCACGCCGGAGCCGGTCCAGCAGCCCGGGCCCGGCCAGACCGTGGCCGCCGGCCAGGAGCCGTCGCCGCAGCAGAACGCGCCGCAGGAGCTGCGCACGCGGCTCGACCAGCCGCAGGACGACGACCGCACGTCGGAGATGCACCTGCCGGCGGGCGCGGGACCGGTGCAGGGCGCCGGCGACCAGACGATCATGGACGAGCCGGCCGGGCGCGGCGGCCCCCATGGCGGTCCCGAGCCGGTGACCGCTCCCGACGACGACCGGACGAGGTCGTTCGGGCCGGCCCCCTCCCCCTACCCGTCGGCGCAGCCGCCGGGTCCGGCGGGGCCGCAGGGCGGCGATGACAAGACGGCCGTCTTCCCGACGCAGGGACCGCCCCAGGGCTCCCCGCAGGGACCGCCCCAAGGACCGTCTCAGGGCGCGCCGATGGGTCCGCCGCCGGGGCCAGGCGGACCTGGCGGGCAGTTCGGCCCGCCGCCCACCGGCTTCCAGCCGCCTCCCGGCCCGGGCGGGCAGGGGCAGAAGCAGGACAAGGCCGGCGGCCTGCTCGGCAAGCTCAAGGGCGCCGGCGGTGGCGCGGGCCGTCCGGGCGGCCCGGGCGGGACCGGAGGCGGCGGTGGCTCGCCCCGCAAGTTCGTCACGCCGCTGATCATCACCGCGGCGGTGCTGGCGCTCGCGCTGGTCGTCGGGCTGACCCTCGGCATGCTCTCCGGCGGCGGAGGCGGCGGGAAGAAGGACGGGGACAAGACGCCGAAGGTCCCGAAGGACTTCGCCGCGGTCGCGGACGCGTCCGGCAAGATCAAGACGGCGGTGCCGAAGACCTGGCCGCGGCAGCAGGAGCAGACGTGGGTGCCGTCGACCGTGCACCTGACCGACGCCGGGCCGCGCCCGGTGCTGCGCGCGACGCCGAACCTGCAGCAGTTCCTCGGGAACGGCGCGGGGCCGGGCGTCTTCATCGGCCTGACCACCGACGTGCGGGCGGGCCAGCTGCCGCCGCCGACCGCGTCCGTGCACCCGCAGTGCACCAAGGGCGCACCGGAGAACTACACCAGCCCGGACGGGGCGCTGACCGGGACCATCACGCGGTTCACCGCCTGCAAGAGCGGGACGCCGTCGGTGACCGAGGTCGGCCTCAAGGACAAGGCGGGCAAGTTCGGGCTGTGGATCCGGGTCAAGGAGACCGACAACCGCAACGCGACGAAGGACATCCTCGACAACCTGAAGGTCACCGGCCCCTGACCCCGGCGGTCGCATCAGCGCCGGGCGGGTCGGTGACGGGCGGACGGGCGGCGGCGCGCTTCGCCAGGAGCGCGGCGGTCGCCTCGTCCACCGGCAGGAACGCCTCCAGCCGCAGCTCGGCGACGGTGACGTCGGTGGCGGTCGCGAACGTCGTCATCGTCGTCATGAGCCGCATCTCGCCGTCCGCGGTCCGCAGCTGCAGCGGGACGGCGAAGCCGAGCACGCCGGGCGGGTCGGTGCGCGGGCCGACGTAGCCGCTCAGTTCGGCGTGGAGGGCGGCGAGGCGCTCGTCGGGGTCGCGGTCGAGGGAGTTGCGCAGGCCGTCCAGGACGTGCCGCGCCCAGTCCGCGAAGTTGGCGACGCGCGGGGCGAGGCCGTCCGGGTGCAGGGCGATCCGGTATGCGTTGACCGGCGGTTCGAGCAGCTCGGGCGCCATGCCCTCGGTGAGGACGCCGAACGCGTCGTTCGCCGTGACCAGGTCGCCGTGCCGGTCGACCACGAGCGCCGGGTACGGCATGTGCGCGGCGAGGACGTGCTCGATCGCGGTTCGGACGGCGGCGAGCGCGGGGTCGTCGAGGGACGTCCGCGGGTAGACGGGCGCATAGCCGGCGGACGTGAGCAGGTCGTTGCGCTCGCGCAACGGGAGTTCGAGCGATTCCGCGAGCCGGACGACCATGGCCCGTCCCGGTTCGGAGCGGCCGCTCTCCAGAAAGCTGACGTGCCGCTGCGTCGTCCCGGCGCGGATGGCGAGTTCGAGCTGGCTGAGACGGCGGTGGCGGCGGCGCTCGCGTAGCGCCTGAGGGAAGCTCACAGGAGCAGTTGTAGCCGCAGCATCGCCGTCTCTGCCATTCCCTGCGGGGAATTGCCGCTGCTCGCAGGGCTTCGCAGGATGCGACCCATGAACAACGACGACATCCGTATCGGCGTCCTCATCCCCATAGGCAAGGCCCAGTGGGACGGGGCGGACCCGCGCGACCTCATCGGTTTCGCCGCGCGCGCGGAACGCCTCGGGTTCGACTCCCTATGGGTCAACGACGGCATCACCGAGTCGCGCATCGAGGCGCTGACGATGCTGGCCGCCGCCGCGTCCGTGACCGAGCGCGTCACGCTCGGGACGGCGGCGCTGATGCCCGTCCTCCGCCGCCCCGTGCAGGCGGCCCAGACGCTCGCGTCGATCGACCTGCTTTCACAAGGCCGCCTTACGCTGACGGTCGGTGCCGGTTTCCCGGGCCGGTTCGGCAAGCCGATGTACGCCGCGTCCGAGGTCTCCTGGGAGAAGCGCTTCGCACGGTTGGACGAGACCGTCGCGCTATGGCGACAGCTATGGCACGAGCCGGAGAACAAGGCGTTCCACGGCGAGCTGCTCCACTTCGAGGATCTGCCCACCATGACGGCGCCGTTCCGCGAGGACGGTCCGCCGATCTGGTTGGCCGGCATAACGCCGACGGCTCTGTCCCGTACCGGGCGCATGTACGACGGGTGGCTCCCCTATCCGCCCGACCCAGCCGACTACAAGGCGGCTCTAGCGGACCTCCAGCGCGCCGCAGAGGCGCATGGGCGCGCGCACGATGCCGTCACGCCGGCTCTCTTCGCGTCCGTCCTGATCGAGGACGACCCCGCCGCGAGGCGCCGGACGCTGGAGCGGTTCGCGGTCTCGAACTACGGGCTGCCGCTGGACGAGGTCCGGAAGATCCAGGCCGTGGCCGCGGGCGGCGCCGACGAGGTCGTGGCGCGGCTGACGGAGTACACGGCGGGGGGCGCCCGGCATCTCGTGCTGCGGCTCGGCACGACGGGTCTCAAGGAGATCAACGAGCAGCTCGACAGGGTCGCCGACCTCCTGCCCCGCCTGCGCTGAGGGCCGCCGCCGAGGTCGGGTGTTGCATCGCGAGCGATTCCGATATATCGTTAATGCATCGCAACCGGTCACGACCGAGTGATCGGACGACACGAAGGAGTACCGCGATGCATGGACACACGATGAGAAGGCGCGGCCCCGGCGGACCCGGACCCGAAGGGCGCGCGCGGCGCGGCGATCCGTTCGGCCCGTGGGGTCCCGGCGGCCCGGGATTCGGTCCGGGCGGACCCGGCTTCGGCCCCGGCCACCACGGACGCGGCCGCGGCCGGCGCACCCGCCGCGGGAACGTGCGGGCCGCCCTGCTCGCCCTGCTCGACGAGCGGGCGATGCACGGCTACGAGATGATCCAGGAACTCGACGAGCGCACCGGCGGCGTCTGGCGGCCGAGCCCCGGCTCGGTCTACCCGACCCTGCAGATGCTGGAGGACGAGGGCCTGGTCACCAGCCGGGAGGAGGGCGGCAAGCGGCTGTTCTCCCTCACCGACACCGGCCGCGAGCAGGCGGCGGCGCAGACCACCGCCCCGTGGGACGAGGTCACCGAGGCCGCGGGCGCGAACGCCGTGCGCGAGCGCGAGGCGTTCGGCCAGCTCCTCGGCGCCATGAAACAGGTCATGGCAGTCGGCAGCGATGCCCAGAAGGCGCGCGCGCTGGACGTCATCAACGACGCCCGCCGCCGCATCTACGGGATCCTCGCTGATGACCCCGAGGCCGAGTAACCACCCGCGCGGGTCCGCGCCCGAGGGTGCTCTGAGCAGCCCGCGGCCGCGCGCCCCCAGGCAGGCCATCGGCCGACGACGCCGTGGCCGTCCGGATAGCCCGGACGGTCACGGCGTACGCGTGTCCGCCCGCACTGCCGTTCGCGGCCCCCTCGTCGCGCCCGCCTACTTGCCGCCGCTGGGGAACGGCACCTGCTTGGCGAGCTGGTCGGCCATGTACAGCTGCTTCCACACGTACAGGCCCATGTCCGACCGCGTCAGCCGCCGCGCGACCGGCACATCCACCATCGCGCGGACCAGGTAGGACGCGCCCGGCGACATGTACTTGTCGCCGCCGTCGCCTGGAATGAGGTCGCCGCCCGCGAGCCGCCGCACGACCTGGCTCTGCGTCGGCGGCGTGCACATGTCCTCCGGGACGCCGGCCTGCGGCATGCACCGCCCCTGCGCCGCCTTCGTGACGAGGGCGCGCTTGAGGAAGACGTCGCCCGGGAAGTCCAGCAGGACCTTGTGGCCGGTCGGGTTCGTCAGCACGTACTCGATGTAGGCGAACGACGTCCCGGACGGCGGCGACGACTGGAAGGTGGTCACCACGCCGTCGTCGCTGACACCGCCGCCGACCGCCGCGAGCCGGTACTTCGACCCGTCGGCCGTGCCGACCTCGATGGGCGTCCCGGTGTGCGGCATCCGCGCCTTGCCGCCGGTCGGCCGCTGCTCGGCCGTGGCGGGCGCCGGTCCCTCACCGCCGCCGTCCTTGTCGTCGCCGGAGCGCGGCATCAGCACGAGCCCCGCCGCGACCAGCCCCGCCAGCACGAGCACGCCGCCCGCGATGAGGCCGCCGCGGCGTCCGCCGCGCCTGCGGTTCCGCTCCTGCCGGTCGAGGGCCCGCGACCCGAGCCGCACCTGGACGCCGCTGGTCTCCCGGGTGCCCATCGGGCCGGCGCCGGACGCGTCCTCGGCCGGCTCGCCGCGCCGCGAGACGTCGCGCGCCGCGAAGTCGTCCTGCGCCGCCGGAACACCGGACCAGGCCATGTCGCCCTGCGCGACGGGCTGCCGCACGGGCCGCTGCGGCCCGGTCTGCGAGCCGGGCACGGCGGCCTGGGGACCGGTCTGCGCGCGAGGCACGGCGGCCTGCGGACCCGTCTGGGAGCGAGGGACGGCGGCTTGCGGGCCTGTGTGCGCGCGAGGCACCGACGCTTGAGGACCGGTCTGCGCGCTGGGCGCCGCGGGCTGCGGGCCGGTCTGGCGGCGGGGCACCGCGGGCTGCGGCCCCGTCTGCGAGCCGGGAACCGCGGCTTGGGGACCGGTCTGCGCACGAGGCACGGCGGCCTGCGGACCCGTCTGCGCACGAGGCACAGCGGCTTGAGGTCCGGTCTGCGTGCGAGGCGCAATGGGCTGCGGACCTGTCTGCGCGCCGGACACGGCGGCTTGCGGCGGCGTTCCGCCACCCGGCGCATGGGCGGCGGACGCGTGACCGCCCGGCGCCCGGGCGGAGCCCGCGTAGGGCAGCCCGGGGGGCGGGGCGTGCACGATCGGCCGCACCGGAGCACCGGGCGGGACGGGCGCGCCGCCGCCCCCGGCCGGAGCCGCCGCCGGATGGACCGGCGTGCCCTGGACAGGGGTCGCCGACGGTGAGGGGAAACCGCGCGGGGGCGTGTGCCGGATGTCGCCCGGACGGCGCGGGATTCCCGGATCCGTGTCCACCGTCCCAACCTCCCGTGTCACTCGCGTGGCCGCCCGATGACCACACATACCGCAATCCACCATATTTTGGCGCAATTGGACGTCTGGTCTACGGGTGCCACAAGAGTCACGCGAGATGCGACAAATCTGGTTACCGCACTTGTCACTCCGACGTGGAATCAGCGGTCGAGCAGCGTCCCGAGCAGCTCGACGATCCCCGCGGGACCGTCGACGACCAGGTCGGCGCGCTCGGCGAGCTCGGTGACCTCGTTGGAACCGCTGCACACCGTCACGCCCGGCACGCCCTCGGCGCGCAGCGCGTCCACCGCGTCGAACGCCGCCAGATCGCCGAGATCGTCACCGGCGAACAGCACCGCGGACGGAGGGGCGCCCCGCTTCTCCGCGAACGCGTCGGCCAGCGAGCGCAGCGCGCGGCCCTTGTCCACACCCGGTGGACGCAGCTCCAGCACGTACCGGCCGGGCTCGACGGCGAGCCCGGTGCGCTCGGCGAGCGCCGCGATGATGCTGCGCAGCCGGTCGAGCGCGACCTGCGGCTCGGCGCAGCGCCGCGTGTGCACGACGAGCGCGTGCGCCTTGTCCTCGACGAACGTCCCGGGCGGGGCGCCCGCCGCCTCCAGCACGCCGGGCAGCTTCGCGCGCGCCTCGGCGATCCCGGGCGGCGGGTCCGGCTCGGTGAGCACGCCGGACTCCCAGCGTTCCAGCCCGTACTGGCCGAGCACCACCAGGCCGTCGACGCCCTCGAAGCCGCCGTACTCCACGGCCACGCGCGCGGGCCTGCCGGTGATGATCGCGAGGGCGCCCACCCGCGGGGCGAGCCGGGCCAGCGCCGGCGCGGCCCCGGGGTGGGCCCGGGCCGCGGCGGGGTCGTCCACGATCGGCGCGAGGGTACCGTCGAAGTCGAAGCCGAGCACGGCCCGGGAAGGGTCGGTACGGATCGCGTCCAGGCCGTCGGCGCCGACGGCCGTCACAGAGCGGGGAGAGTTCACGCCGACCTATGGTGGTCGACTCAGGGCCGGATGCCGAGCCGCCGCGCGGCGCGCTGCCGCTGCCGCTGCGACCGCAGCCGGCGCAGCCGCTTGACCAGCATCGGGTCGCACTCCAGCGCCTCGGGCCGGTCGATGAGGATGTTCAGGAGCTGGTAGTACCGCGTCGCCGACATGTCGAAGTGCTCGCGGATGGCCTGCTCCTTGGCTCCGGCGTGCTTCCACCACTGCCGCTCGAAGGACAGGATCCGGCGGTCGCGCTCGGAGAGGAGGTCGGCCGGGAAGGCGGCGGCGTCCTCGACGCCGTCCTCGCCGGGGAGGGATGGGTCGGTGGATGGGTCGTCGGTCACGCGTTTCAGGGCTGAGCCGTCGTCCGTGCCGCCGTCCTGGGGAGGGACGTCGCCGGGGACGTCGCCGGGGGCGTTCGCCGCTCGCATCAGGTCCCCTCTGTGGTTACTGATCCCGGGTCGTCCGGGTTCGGCCGGTGCCATGCTACGCGTCCGGGCCGACATCGTCCGGCGGTTCCGGCGGAACGCGGGCCGGTCGTTCAGTGCACCACATCCCCGTTCACCTGCGGCTCTCCATTGTCCCGTGTCCCATCGCCAACGGCGGGCACATCGGCCGCCGCAGTCCCGGAATCGACCCGAACGAGCCGGATAAAGAACGCATAAAGAACATATGCACCGTACAGCCGTTAGAGTTAGAGACGCACCGCCGGCTGTCCCGCGGTGGCCGGAATCTGAACGGGAGACCCTTGCATGGCGACGGACACGCCCCGCCACGAGACCGCAGGCTGGACCACGGTCCGAGGCGCCCGGTGAGCGGCGACCGGGGCGACCGGACCGACCCCGTCCTCGCCGCCATCGGCGCCGCGCTGTTCCACCTGCGCCGGGTCTGGATCAAGCCCGACATGATGAAGCGGATCCGCGCCCGGACCGCCGGCGGCCCCGGCGGGCGGCCGCTGCAGATCTCCAACCTGATGGTGGTGAACGCCGTCGCCGCGCTCACCGACGAGCCGCCCGCCGACACCGGTGCCGCCGCCGGCGCGGCCGGCGAGACCGGCGAGGCGGAGGTGAGCTGCGAGATCACCGTCGGCGCCGTCGCGGACCGGCTGGAGATCGACCCGTCCACCGCGAGCCGGCTGGTCGGGCACGCCATCGACGCGGGCCTGGTGTCCCGGCGCCCCTCCCCCGTCGACGCGCGCCGCGCCAACCTCGGGCTGACCGACGCCGGCCGCCGCGTCAAGCAGGTCGCCGACCGGTACCGCCGCGCCTACTTCGACGGGCTGATGAACGACTGGACGGACGCCGAGCGCGCCGAGTTCGCCCGGCTGCTCACCCGGTTCGCCGACGCCGCCGCCCGGGACCCGATGGACCCGGACGGCATCGACAAGATCTTCGAAGAGGCGGGCCTGGACTGACGGTCAGCCGCCGTTGCGGAGCGCCGACCGGCGCATCAGGTACTCGTCCTCGTCGATCTCGCCGCGGGCGAACCGTTCGGCGAGCAGCTCCTGCGCCTTCGCCATCGGGTCGGGCGCGGCCGCGGTGGCCGCGGCGGGCCCCGTCATCCGGCGCCGGATCAGGTAGAAGCCGGTGCCGAGCACGGCCAGCCAGAACAGCCCGAACATGATCGGGAAAACGGGCCAGTAGCCGGGGGCGCCCCCGCCGTCGTGCCACGGGCCGGGGTGCACCGCGAGTGTCGTCAACATGGTCATCGACCTTCCTGTGAGCGGATGGTTCGATGCTGCGCGACGGGTTCGGGGGCCCGAATCGGACGGCGGGAGGCTCCTGCGCTACGCCCGCCGGAGTACGGCCTTGGCGGAGGCGGCTCCAGCGCCCACAACCATGCGGGCGGTGCTCACCACCAGGGCGGACGGTAGTCGTCGTCCTCGTTGGAGGAGTAGGGGCGGCGGGCCTGCCGGTTGCGGGCGTCGTCGTCCGCCGGGCCGGTGGGCGGGACCGGTGGCGGGGCGGGGAGGCCCCCGGCGTCGTCCACAGGAGGTACGCCGGACGGCGGCGTGGGGGACGGCGGCGGCGCGACCGGAGGCTGCGCGGCAGGGGGCGGCTGAGCGGCGGGCGGGGCGGGCGGCGGGTCCTGCGGCGCGGCGGGGAACTCGGGTTCGGGCATGCCGCCCCCTCCGAGGGCGCTGCGCCTGAACCGCTCCCAGTCCTCGTCGTCCAGCGCGGGGGCGTCGTCATCGGGTGCGCCGCTCGACGCGGCTCCACTCGCGCCGTTCGCTCCACCCGCGCCGTTCGCACCGCCCGCGCCGTTCATCGCCGGACCGCCGCCGGCGCCGTTCATCGCGTCCCGGCCGTTCGTGAAGTCGTGCCCGTTGCGCGGGTCGTGCCCGTTGTGGCCGTTGGCGAGGTGGCGTCCGCCGGCGTGGTCGTGGCCGTTGGTGGGACGGTCGTCGCGGAGGTGCCGCCCGTTCGGGGAGAACCCCTCCACCGGGCCGGGGAGCGTCCCGTTCATCCCGCCGACGGGGAACTCCCCGACCGGGAAGTCACCCGGGTCGAACGGGCGCAGCTCGCTCGCCATGACGGGAGGCCGTCCCGGCGGGCCGGGCGGCGTGCCGTGCTCCGGCGGCGCGCCGTCGTCCCAGGACGGCTCGTCCCACTGGTCGTGCGGCAGCGCGTGCTCGGGGACGTACCCTTCGGCCTCGGCGACCGGTTCCGGGAGCGGCGGCGTGCCCTGGTCGGGCCACCCCGCCGGGGCGTCCGGGTATCCGGCCGGAGGCGGCATGCCAGGGCCGGTGTAGGGATGCGAGCTCTGGAACGGCGCGGTGTTGACCGGCGCGATGGGCGGCGCGGACGAGGCCGCCGGAGGGACTCCGCCAGGCGACCGCATCGCGGCGGGCTCCGGCGGGGCGCCGGGCAGGTGGTACCCGGGCGTGGGGTCGTCGTCCGGCCCGTCGTCGCCGAACGGCTCGTCGCCGATCGGCAGGGCGCCGTCCTCGTCGCCGGGGCGGCGACGCTGCCGCCAGCCGAGGACCAGCCCGACGATCACCAGCACGCCGCCGCCGCCGAGCACCAGCGGGAGCAGGACGCCCGAGTCCCCGGCCGACGAGTCGGCGGTCGGCGCCGGCGTGGCGGACGGGGTCGGCGCCGCCGCGACCGGCCCCTTCGACGTCTTGTTCAGCGTGTTCGCGGCGACGAGGGCGCGGACGGCGTCGACCGATCCCGCGCAGGTCGCCGAGCCGGTCGGGTGGCCGCGGCGCGCGGGCGAGCCCTTGATCAGCGCCTGCCGGACCTCGTCGGGGCTGAGCTTGGGGTAGCGGGAGCGGATCAGCGCGGCGACCCCGGCGACCATCGCGGACGAGGCGCTGGTGCCCGTCCCGACGACGTAGCCGTTGCTGGCGTCGGCGCTGACGATGTCGACGCCGGGCGCGCACACGCCGGCGTGCGAGTTGCGGTTGCTGTCCTTCCACAGGTGCAGCTTGCGGTCGAGCGCGCCGACGGCGATCACGCCGGGGTAGGCGGCGGGGAAGTTCTTGCGGTCGGCGCCGGAGCCGTCGTTGCCCGCCGACGCGATCAGCACGACGCCCTTGCTCAGCGCGTACTTGATCGCGCTCTCCTGGGCGGGGTTGCCGTTGTAGGACTGGCGGCCGCCGCCGAGGGACATGTTGATGATGCCGGCGCCGTGGTCGACCGCGTACCGGATGCCCTGCGCGACGGCGTCGCGGGCGCCGGTGGTGGCCGAGGTGTCGGTCTTGCGCAGCGGGTCGTTGTTCTCCAGCGTCACCCGGACGGACAGGATCCTGCTCGCCGGCGCGATCCCGAGCATGCCCTGCGCGAGGCCGGGACCGTGGCCGTGACCGGCGATGATGCTGGCCATGGACGTCCCGTGCAGGCCCCAGTAGCGGCTGCCGGGACGGCGCGCGCCGCTCGTCAGGTCGGGGCCGGTGACGACCCGGCCGGTGAGGTCGGGGTGGTTCTTGTCGACGCCGGTGTCGAGGACGGCGACCGTCACGCCGGAGCCCTTGGAGTAGTGCCAGGCCTTCTGCGCGCGGAGGACGGTCAGGTGCCATTCGCGGGCGCGGATCTGGTCGGTCGCGGTCCGCATCGCCGCGCCGGCCGCCGCGCCGCGGACGGAGCGGGGCACGGTGCCGGCCTCGTCGGGGACGAGCGCCGCGGGAACCGCCACCGCGGCGGCCAGGGTGAGCACGGTGAGCGTCGCGGTGGTGCGGGCGCCGAACCGCGCCGCCGGACGCGCGCGCGGGGCACGGCGCCGACCGGCATGGGACACGCCGCCGCACCTCCCCTCGGCCGTCCGCCGTGGTCCACGGCGCGATCTGACATTCTGCCACGCGATGGGCCGGGCGCCCGGGCGCCCGGCACATTCGGAGACGGTCCCGGAGGGCGCGTCACCGCGCGTCCCGGAGCCGCCACCGGCCGTCCCTTACCGGCGGGTAACCGGGGGTCCGGAACGGAATGGTAGCCGGGTCCCGGGCGGCCCGTCGCTCAGTGCGGGCCGGCGGTCCCCGGCTCAGTGCGAACCGGCGCCCGTCAGCGCCCGCACCGACATGTCGTCGTACAGGGCCCGGTCGGCCTTCTCCCGTCCGAGGAACGTCCCCGCGATCGCGCACAGGAATCCGATCGGGATCGAGACGATGCCGGGGTTCTCCAGCGGGAACAGGTGGAAGTCGACGCTCTTGGGGAACAGCGCCAGGTTCTCGCCGGTGACCGGGTCGACCTTCCCGGACACGACCGGCGAGAAGAACACCAGCACCAGCGAGCTGATCAGCCCGCCGTAGATGCCGGCGGTCACCCCGGCCGAGTTGAACCGCCGCCAGAACAGCGTCAGCACGATCGCCGGGAGGTTCGACGCCGCCGCGATCGCGAACGCCAGCGCCACCAGGAACGCCACGTTCAGGTTCCGCGCGACGACGGCCAGCACGATGGCCAGCGAGCCGACCAGGAACGAGGCGAACCGCGCGACCGCGACCTCCTGCGACTCGCGCGGCCGGCCGAGCATCAGCACCTGCCCGAAGTAGTCGTGCGCCAGCGACGTCGACGAGGCCAGCACCAGCCCCGCCACCACCGCGAGGATCGTCGCGAACGCGACCGCGCCGATGAACGCGAGCAGGATGTCGCCGCCGACCTGCCCGCCGAGGTGCCGGCCGAGCTCCTGTGCGAGCTGCGGCGCGGCGGTGTTGCCGGACGGGTCCTGCGCGACGATCGCCTTCCGCCCGACGAGCGCCGCCGCCCCGAACCCGAGTGCCAGCGTCATCAGGTAGAACAGGCCGACGAGGCCGATCGCCCAGGACACCGACGTGCGCGCGGCCCGCGCGTCCGGGACCGTGAAGAAGCGGGTGACGATGTGCGGCAGGCCCGCCGTGCCGAGCAGCAGCGCGACCGCCAGGCTGATGAAGTCGAGCTTGTTGAGGATCGTCCGGTACGCGTCGCCGGGCACGTCCTCGCCGTACCGCAGGCCGGGACGCAGGAACGCCTCGCCCTTCCCGCTGGCGTGCGCGGCGGACCCGAGCATCGCGCCGAGGTCGAAGCCGAACCGGGCGAGCACCAGCCCGGTCAGCACCAGCGCCCCGGCGGTCAGCAGCACCGCCTTGATGATCTGCACCCAGGTGGTGGCCTTCATCCCGCCGAACATCACGTAGCAGATCATCAGCGCGCCGACCACGACGATCGTGGCGGTCCGGGCGGTGCCGGCGGACATGCCGAGGAACTCCCGGCCGCGGTGGATGCCGAGCAGCAGCGAGACCAGCGCGCCCGCGCCGACCATCTGCGCGAGCAGGTAGAACACCGAGACGGTCACGGTCGACACGACCGCCGCGCGGCGCACCGGCGGCTGCCGGCGCACCCGGTGCGCGAGCACGTCCGCCATGGTGAACCGCCCGGCGTTGCGCATCAGCTCGACCAGCAGCAGCGTCAGCAGCCACGCCACCAGGAACCCGATGGAGTACAGGAACCCGTCGTATCCGGACAGGGCGATGAGGCCGGCGATGCCGAGGAAGGACGCCGCCGACATGTAGTCGCCGGCGAGCGCGATGCCGTTCTGCGCGCCGTTGAACGTCCGCCCGCCGGCGTAGAAGTCGTCGGCGCCGTTGGTGTTGGCGCGCGCCCACACCGTGATGCCGAGCGTGATGAGCACGAACACCACGAACAGCGTGCAGGTCAGCGCCCGCCCGTCGAGCGCCGGCATCAGCGGGTCACCTCGTCGCCGGGCGCGGACGGGCGCCGGGAGCGCAGGTCCTCGGCGAGCGGGTCCAGGCGCCGCCGCGCGTAGGCGACGTAGGCCCAGGCCAGCAGGAACGTCGACGCGAACTGCAGCAGCCCGAGCAGCAGCGCCACGTTGACGTGCCCGGCGACCCGCCGCGCCATGAACCCGCGCGCGAACGCCGACAGCGCGACGTACACCGCGTACCACCCGAAGAAGGCGGCCGTGAGGCTCGCGGCCGCCACCAGGAACCTCTTCCTGAGCAGCAGGAATCCGGGGTCGTGGGCGAGCGGCGCGTAGCGGCCGGGAGGGACGGTTCTCGCCCGCCTTCCCGCCCCGTCCCACGAGACTTTCGAGTCCCCGACCATAATGCCCCCAGACCGCGCCGTAACTCTATGTACTGATATCGCTGCTCTATGAGATCAAAGATTGGCGGGCGAGGGTGTCCACTTAGGCAGAAACATGTACTGGCCCACTTCGGCCAAGGAAGAGCGCCGGGACGAAGGCGAGGGCGGTGAAGGCGAGCGACCACCAGAAGGCGTGCGCGTACGCGGTGGACGGCGCGGCCCCGCCGGACGTCTGGTGCTCCAGCACGACCGCGAGGACGGCGGCGCCGAAGGAGCCGCCGACCTGCACGATGACGCGGGTGGCGCTACTGGCGTGCGGGATCTCGTCCTGCCCGAGGCCCTGGTAGGCCGCGGTCATGACGGCGAGGGTGACGCCGCCGAGGCCCGCGCCGCGGACGGCGAGGGACGCGCCGAGCAGCCATTCGCTGGTGTGCGGTCCGGCCTCGGCGTAGGCGAGCGTGCCGAGGACGGTCAGGACGAGCCCGGTGAGGACGATGGGCCGCGGGCCGAGCCGGTCGGTGAGGGCTCCGAGGCGGGTGCGGACGAGCAGGCTGCCGAGCCCTTGCGGTGCGAGCAGGAGGCCGGCGACGACCACGCTGTGCCCGCGGACCTGCTGGTAATAGAGCGGTAGCAGCAGCATCGCGCCGAACAGGGAGAGCCCAGAGAGGAAGAGGAGGCTCGCGGACGCGGCGAACGTGCGCTTGCGGAACAGCCGCAGGTCGATCGCGGGTTCGGACGGCGTGCGCAGCGCGTGGACGGCGAACGCCGCGAGCAGCACGGCGCCGGCGGCCAGGGCGGCGATCACGCCGGGACGACCGAAACCGGCGTTCGCCTGCGAGAACCCGTAGACGAGGGCGGCGAGCGCCGGGGACAGCAGGAGGATGCCGGTGAGGTCGGGGCGGGCGGCGCCGCGCGGCGCGGCGCGCGGGAGGCCGCGCCAGGCGAGGACGAACGCGACGAGGCAGACCGGCACGTTGACGTAGAAGATCCACCGCCAGCCGGCATGCCCGGCGACGAGGCCGCCGACGACGGGCCCGAGGATGGGGCCGACCAGCGCGGGCATGCTGATCGCGGCCATCAGCCGGCCGATCTGGCGGCCGCCGGCCGCGCGCATCAGCAGCGTCTGCATGACCGGCGTCATCAGCCCGCCGCCCGCCCCTTGCAGGACGCGGAAGGCGATCAGGGAGCCGACGTTCCAGGCCAGCCCGCACAGCACGGAGCCGAGCAGGAACAGGCCGAGGGCGGACAGCCACACGCGGCGGGCGCCGAAGCGGCCTTCGGCCCAGCCGGTGAGCGGGATCGCCATGGCGAGGGCCAGCAGGTAGGCGGTGACCACCCACTGGATCTCGGCCACCGGCGCGTGCAGGTCGCGGCCGAGCCGTCCGATGGCGACGTTGACGATCGTGCTGTCGAGCAGCGGGGCGATGGCGCCGGTGATGAGGATTCCGGCGAGGCGGAGCAGAGCGGGGTCGAGCCGTTCGGGCGCGGTGCGGGTGCCGGCGGTCATGGGGGCCTCCTAAGAGACGGCACGTCTCTAACGGCCCGGAGTGTAGGCTGCCCATAACAAGAGACGCAAGGTCTCTTAAAGGAGGGGCGGCGTGACCGGCGAGGCGAAGGCGCGGCGGCGCGGGGCCGCCCTGGAAGCGGCGATCCTGGACGCGACCTGGGACGAGCTGGACGCGTCCGGTTACGCGGGCCTGACCATCGAGAACGTCGCGGCGCGCGCGCGGACCGGCAAGCAGGTCATCTACCGCCGCTGGCCCAGCCGGGCCGACCTCGTCCTGGCGGCGCTGCGGTACCGGTACTCCTCGATCGCGGACGACGTGCCCGACACCGGGAGCCTGCGCGGCGACGTCCTGGCGGTCCTGCGGTACATGGCGCGGCGGTTCGGCGAGTTCGGACCCGACCTGGTCCACGGCCTGATGGCGGAGGCGCACGAACTCGATCCGGGCACGTTCGAGGTGATCCCGGACGCGATGTCGGTCATCCTGCGCCGCGCCGCCGACCGGGGCGAGCTCGCGCCCGGCGCGGTGAGCCCGCGGATCGCGCGGATGCCGGCCGACCTCGTCCGGCACGAGATGCTCCTCACGGACCGGCCGGTGCCGGACGAGGTGCTGGACGAGATCGTGGACGAGCTGTTCCTCCCGCTGGTCCGGGTGCGGGGCGAGGACCAGCGGGACTGAACGGCACTGCGACGGGGACGCCCGTAAGCACGTCCTGTTGACGGCGCCGCGACAGGGACGACTACAAGCGCGTCCCGCTGGCGGCGCCGCGACACAGACGGCTACAAGCGCGTCCCGTTGACGACGATCGCGACGTCGACGTTGCCGCGGATCGCGCTGGAGTACGGGCACAGCCGGTGCGCGGCGCGTCCCAGGTCGACCGCCTCGGCATCGGCGAGCGACGGCAGGGTCACGTCGAGCTCGACCCCCAGCTTGAAGGGTCCGCCCTCGGTGGGGATGAGCATCGCCCTCGCGTCGATCTCGGCGTCGTCCGCCGCGAGTCCCTTGCGCTGCCCGAGCACGCTCATCGTCGAGCCGAAGCAGGCCGCGTACCCGATGGCGAAGAGCTGCTCGGGGTTGACGCCCTCGCCGTCACCGCCCATCTCCTTGGGCAGCCGCAGGGCCAGGTCGAGGCGGCCGTCGGCCGTCCGCCCGCGCCCGTTCCTGCCCCCGGTCACGCGTGCCTCGGCCGTGTAGGTCGGTGCCGTCATCCACTCTTCCTTCCCAGATCGAACTTCCTGAAAATGAACTTTAGACTTCAAAATCAGGAAGTCAATGTCTAGGATCGGGCCGGAATCGACCACCGGAGGTGATCCATGCCGGAGACACGGTTCGGCTACCTGCTGCCGACGCGCGACCAGACGGTGACGGGCGAGCACGCGCCGCACCGGCTCGTCGGGTACGCCGCGCGGGCCGAGGCGCTCGGCTACGACTCGGTCTGGGCCGGCGACAGCCCCATCACGCGGCAGCGGGCGGACCCGCTGCTGCTCATGGCCGCCGTGGCGCAGGCGACGGAGCGGGTGGCGCTCGGCACCGCGGTGCTGCTGCCCGCGCTGCGGCACCCGATCCTGCTCGCCCACCAGCTCGGCACCCTCGACCGGCTCAGCGGCGGACGGGTCATCGCGGGCATGGGCGCGGGCTTCCCGACCGACGCCACCAAGGCGCAGTTCACTGCGCTCGGCGTCGACTTCGCGACCCGGGGCCGCCGGCTGGAGGAGTCGATCGAGGCGATGCGGCTGCTCTGGACCGGCGAGTCCGTCTCGTTCGCGGGCGAGCACTTCGCGTTCGAGGACGTGAGCGTCGCGCCGCCGCCGGCCCGGCCCGGCGGCCCGCCGATCTGGCTCGCCGGCGGCGGACCCGCGCTGCGCCGGGTCGCCCGCATCGCGGACGGCTGGCTGCCGTACCCGCCCGAGCACGGCGTCTACGCGAAGGAGGCCGAGACGATCCGGGAGGCGGCGCGCCGCCCGGTCACCCCGGCCCTGTACGCGACGTTCTGCCTGGACGACGACCCCGAGCGCGCGCGGGAGAGGCTCCGGGCGAGCATCGAGCGCTACTACAACGCGTCCCTGGAGTTCATCGCCTCCATCCAGGCGATGTTCGCCGGCACGCCGGAGGACGCGGCCACCTGGCTGACCCGCTACATCGAGGCGGGCGCCCGCCACATCGTGGTCCGTTTCGCGACCGACGACCACGAGGCCGCCCTGGAGGAGTTCGCCGGTCGCGTTCGTCCCCTCGTTTCCGCGGAGGTCCGCTCATGACCACGTTCGTCCTCGTCGCCGGGGCCTGGCACGGGCCCTGGGCCTGGGACCGGGTGACCCCGTTGCTGCACGACGCCGGTGCCCGCACCGTCGCTCCCGCGCTCGGCGAGGGAGACGTCGGCCTCCACGACCACGCGGACGACGTCGTCGCGGCGCTCGACGGCATCGACGGCATCGACGGCGACGGCGTTGTGCTGGTCGGGCACAGCTATGCGGGCCTGGTCGTGCGGGAGGCCGCCGACCAGCGACCGGACCGCGTCCGCCACCTGGTCCTGGTGGACGGCTGGGCCGGACCCGACGGGACGAGCCTGTACGACCTCGCGCCCGCCCCGTTCGTCCAGGCGCTGCGGGGCCGCACGTCCGGCGGGCGGATCGCCGTCCCGCCGCCCGCCGCCGTCGGCATCGACGACCCGGACGACGCGGCCTGGCTCGCCGAGCGGATGCGCCCGCAGCCGGCCCGCACGTTCGAGGAGCCGACCCGCCTCACCGGCGCCGCCGACCGGATCCCCGGCACCGCGATCCTGTGCAGGCCGAGCGTGTACCCGTTCGAGCAGTGCGCCAAGGCGATCGGATACCGGACGGTCCCGATCGACGGCCCGCACGACGTCATGCTCACCCGGCCCGGCGCCCTGGCCCGGCTGATCCTCGAGGTGAGCGCTTAGAGTGATGCGGTGGAGCAGCGGACCTACAACCAGTACTGCGCGACGGCGCGGACCCTCGACCTCGTCGGCGAGCGCTGGACGCTGCTGCTGATCCGCGAGCTACTGACCGGCCCGAAACGGTTCGGCGACCTGCAGGCGAGCCTGCGCGGCCTCGGCACCGGGCTGCTCGCGGCGCGGCTGAAGCACCTCGAACGGGAGGGGCTCGCGCGGAAGGTCACGCTGCCGCCGCCCGCCCGCACCTCCGCGTACGCGCTGACGGAGGCGGGCGAGGAGCTGGGCCCGGCGGTGCTGGCACTGGCGCGCTGGGGCATGCGGTGGGCGCTCGGCGAGCGGCGCGAAGGCGAGACGTTCCATCCGGGGTGGGCGGTGCTCGGCATGGAGGCGTGCTTCGTGCCGGAGGCGTCGGCCGGGCTGCACCTGGTGTACGAGTTCCGCGTGGACGACGAGGTGTTCCACGCCGAGGTCGACGACGGGGCGGTCCATCTGGTGCACGGCCCGGCGCAGCGGCCCGACGCGTCGATCGCGATGAGCGAGGACGTGCTGATCGCGATGGCGTCGGGCCGCTCGTCGATGGGCGCGGCGATCGAGGACGGCAGCGCCGCGGTGTCCGGGGACCCCGCGGCGGTCCGCCGGCTCGCCGACCTGTTCCACATCCCGGCGCCGAGGTCCCGGAGGCCGGACCAGGCCGCCCAGGAGGCGGAACAGGCGGAACAAGCCGGGCAAGCGGAGGGGTGAGCGGTTACAGCGGCAGGCCGTAGGCCTCGCACGCCGGTTTGAAGCCGGGGGTGTTCGCTCCGAGCTGGTCAAGGACGTCCTGCATGACCGGGCTGTCGTTGAACATCCCGACATGGCCGACGGTGTCGTCCGGGCACTGGTCCTGGACGAGGATGTTGGTGACGCCGTCGCCCTTCAGCCACGCGTTCGTGTACGGGGTGACGACGATGTCGTTCTTGGTCTCGATGACGACGTACCGCGGCCCCGGGACGGTGTCGCCGTCGCCGAACAGCGCGTTCTGGAAGTCCGAGCCCTGCTCCTGCTGGACGAGCCCGGGCGCGCCGGCGTCGTTGAGGGCCTGGTTGGCGAAGCCGAGCAGGTTGAGCGTCCGGCCGAGGTCGAGGACGCCGTCGATGGTCGTCCCGTGGTTGCTGGGCGCCAGCGCGACGAACGTGCGGACCTTGGACGCGCCGCCGAGCCGCTTGAGGTAGTAGTTCGGCATCATCCCGCCCTGGGAGTGCCCGACGAGGTCGACCTGCCGCGCGCCGGTCGCGGCGAGCACCTTGTCGACGAACGCGTCCAGGGTCCTGGCCGATTCGGCGATGTCGCCGAGCCCGCCGATCCGGTCGAACGACAGTTGCGTCATGCCGTAGTTGAAGCCGAAGACGCAGTAGCCCTCGTTCGCCAGCATCGGCGACAGCACGCTCCAGTTGGTGCCCAGGTTCACGAACGTGGCGTGGACGAGGACGACCGGCGTCGGGTGCTCGGCGCTCGGCCTGCAGTTCCAGTCGTTCGCGCCGGCGACCGCGCCGGGGCTGTTGAAGAAGTTCACCAGGGACGTCCCGATGTCGCCGGGCGGGTACTTGTCCGCCGCCCGTGCGGGGGCGGCCACCGCGGCGGTGCCGAGCAGGGACGCGAGCGCCGCCGCGGCCAGGCCGCGCAGGGCCGCCCGCGCGGGACGGCGGGTGAACGAGCTCTTCACTGGGGGCCTCCCGGGGTGGGTGCGGCAAGCGATCACTTACCGCCGCTCCCGGGAATGTAGAGGTGGCCGCGCCTTTTGCCAAGACCCCTTTTCGATTCGAGGTCCAGTTGGTGCGCCGCGCCCCTCCGACGGCCACCTCCGCGTGACCACGCCCCTCCGGGCGGCTACCTCCGCGTGACCCGCATCGGCACCGGACGCGCCGGCCGCAGCGTCACCTCCGCCCGCGACGGGACCGCGACGCCCGGCGCCAGGTCGAGGCGCGCCGACCGGCTGATCAGGGCGAGCACCAGCACCGCCTCCATCATCGCGAAGCCCGCCCCCACGCAGATCCGCCGCCCGCCGCCGAACGGCAGGTACGCGTGGCGGGGACGGTCCTGCTCGCCGAGGAACCGCTCGGGCCGGAACCCCTCCGGATCCGGCCACAGGTCCGGATCGCGGTGCAGAAGGTAGGGGGAGATCGCCACGGTCGAGCCCGCCGTCACCGCCGCGCCCGCCACGTCGTCGTCGGCGACCGCGTCCCGCTCGATCGTCCAGGCGGGCGGGTAGAGCCGCATCGACTCCGACAGGACGGCCCGCGTCCACGGCAGCCGGTCGACGTCGCCGGCGTCCGGATCCCGGCCGCCGAGGACCCCGTCGACCTCCGCCTCCAGCCGGTCGCGCGCCGCCGGGTACCGCGACAGCAGGATCAGCGTCCAGGTCAGCGCCGCCGCGGTCGTCTCGTGCCCGGCCAGCAGCAGCGTCAGCACCTCGTCGCGCAGCTCCGCGTCCGACAGCGGCGGATCGCCGTCGCGCATCAGCAGGTCCAGCAGGTCCGGCTCCGCCCCGGGACCCGCCGCGCGGCGCTCGTCGATCACCCGCCCGACCATCCCGCCGAGCTGCGCGGCCGCCCGCTGCGCGCCCGGCACCAGCCGGAACGCCCGCCGCAGCCCCGCGTCGCCCAGGAACGTCGCGCCGAGGCCGATCACGGCCCCGCGTTGCAGATCCGCGAGCGCCCGCCCGGTCGCGTCGGACTCCGCCGCGAGGTCGCTGCCGAACAGCACCCGCCCGACGATGTCCAGCGTCACCCGGCGCATGTGCGCGGCGGCGTCGAGCGTCACGCCGTCCGGCCACCGCCCGACCGACCGCGCCGCGACCCCGGCCATCCCGGGCGCGAACGCGGCGAGGTGCCGCTGCGCGAAGACCGGTTGCACGAGCCTCCGGTGCCGCCGCCACGTCTCGCCCTCACTCGTCAACAGCCCGTCGCCGAGGAACACCCGCAACGGCCGGTACGTGAACGCCTTGACGTAGTTGTCCTGCTTCGCGACGAGGACGTGCTCGGCGTGCTCCGGCCGCGACAGCAGGTACAGCGCCCGCCTCCGGTCGCGCGGAAGCCGCACCGCGTCCCCGTACCGGCGGAACAGCGCGCCGTAGGCGTCCATCGGATCGCGCATCATCCGCGCCCACCAGCGCGCCGCCTCCAGGCCCGAAGGCCCCGCCACCCTGCCCTTCGCGTCCGTCATCCGCGCCTCCTCGTTCCAGCTCACCGCAGCGTTCGGCGCCTGGCAAGGGGCGTCACAGCCATCTGCCGAAGACCCGCTGGTAGACGTACCGGGCGGCGATCGTCGCGAGGACGTACCCGGTCATCACGGCCGCAAGGATCGGGACCGCCTCGAACGGCAGCGGCTGGAGCCGCAGCACCCCGCCGAGCGGAGTGAACGGCAGCAGCGGCCCCGCCAGCCCGAGCGCGACGGCGGTCACGACGATCGTCCGGCCCGCCCTCGGCCCGGTCCGCCCCCGCCTGCGCAGCAGCAGCATCGCCAGGCCCTGCGCGATCAGGTTCTCCGCGAACCACCCGGACCGGAGCAGCTCCCGCCCCGCCGCGCCGCCGTGCGCGTCCAGCAGCCACCAGAACAGCCCCAGCGCCGCCAGGTCGAACAGCGCCCCGACCGGCCCGAGGCACGCGACGAACCGCGCCAGGTCCCGGACGTCGAACGTGCGCGGGCTCCTGATCTGCGCCTCGTCGACCCGGTCGCGCACCAGCGCCAGCTGCGACAGGTCGAAGCAGACGTTCTGCACCAGCACCTGCAGCGGCAGCATCGGCAGGAACGGCAGCATCGCGCTCGCCGCCAGCAGCGACACCACGTTCCCCACGTTCGACGTCAGCGCGATCTTGACGTACTTCACCGTGTTCGCGAACGTCCGGCGGCCCGCCACGATCGCCTGCTCCAGCGCCCCGAGGTCCGGACGGACCAGCACCACGTCCGCCGACTCCCGGGCCAGGTCCGCCGCGCCCCGCACGGTGATCCCGACGTCCGCCGCCCGCAGCGCCGGCGCGTCGTTCACCCCGTCGCCGAGATACCCGACCGTCCGCCCCGCCTGCTGCAGCGCCCGGACGATCCGCGCCTTCTGCGGCGGCCCCACCCGCGCGAACAGCGTCCCCGCCCCCGCCAGCCGCGCCAGCTCCGCGTCGTCGAGGTCGACCACCTCGCGGCCGAGCACCACCCCGGACACCTCGATGCCCGCGTCCCGGCAGATCCGCCGCGCCACCAGCGGATGGTCGCCCGTGACCATCACCAGCGCGACGCCGCGCCGGCGCAGCCCCCGCACCGCCGCCGGCGCCGCCGGATCCAGCCGGTCCCGGAACCCGACGAACCCGATCAGCGCCAGGTCCTGCTCGTCCGCCGGGGTCAGCGGGCCGCCGCGCGTCCGCTTCCCCACCGCCACCGCGAGCAGCCGCACCCCGTCCGCCGCCCACCGGTCGTCCAGCCGCAGCAGGCGCGCGCGCTCTTCGGCGTCCAGCACCGTGTCACCGGCGACCGTGCACAGGTTCAGGACGTCCTCGACCGCGCCCTTCACCACCAGCCGCCCGTCCCCCAGCAGGACGGTCGCACGCCGCCGCGCGTAGTCGAACGGGATCGCGTCCACGCCGGACGCGCTGTCCAGGTTCCCCGCGTCCTGCAGCAGCGCCTCGTCGATCGCGTCCCCGACGAGCCGTCCCGCCAGCTCCACCGACCACAGCGCGTTCACCCGCGCCCACCACAGCACCTCCGGATCGGTGCGGCCGAGCGGATCGAGATGGCACGCCATCGCCACGTGCTCCTCGGTCAGCGTGCCCGTCTTGTCCACGCACAGCGTGTCCATCGCGCCGAGGTCGTGCACCGCCGGCAGCCGCTTGACGATCACCTGCCGGCCCGCCAGCCCCTTCGCGCCGCGCACCAGCAGCGCCGTCACCACCAGCGGCATCATCTCCGGCGTCGCCGCCACCGCCACCGCGATCGCCAGCAGCAGCGCGTGGTACCAGTCGTCCCGCAGCACCCCCGCGACCGCCACCACCAAGGGCAGCGCCGCCAGCATCGCCGCGACCAGCGTCCACGACACCACCCGCACGCCCCGGTCGAACGCCGTCTCCGTCCGGCGCCCCGGCCGCTCCCGGTCCGCCGCCCCGAAGTACGTCCGGCCGCCCGTCGCGACCGCCACCGCCGTCCCGGTCCCGCTCACCACGGTCGTCCCCATGAAGCACAGCCGCGGATGGTCGAACAGGTCGCCCGGACGGCCCTCCGGCGGGTCCGTCCACGCCGCGTGCTTGCCCGCCGGGAGCGACTCCCCGGTCAGCATCGCCTGGTTGATCTCCAGGTCCACCGAGTTCAGCAGCCGCAGGTCCGCCGGCACCACGTCGCCCGGGCCCAGCAGCACCACGTCGCCCGGCACGACCTGGTCGACCGGCACCTCCCTGGCCACGGGCTCCGCCCCCGGCCGCGCCCGCCGCAGCACCGTCGCCGTCGTCGTCACCATCGTCCGCAGCGCCGCCGCCGCACGCCCCGACCGCGCCTCCTGCCGGTACCGCATCGCCCCGCTGAACACCGCCAGCGCGCAGATCAGCACCGCGCCCCGCACGTCCCCCGTCAGCGCCGACACGACCCCGAGGAAGACCAGCACCACCACGAACGGCGCCGCGACCGCCCCGCCCAGCCGCCGCGCCCGGCGCCGCCGCGGCCCGTCCTCGAACCGCAGCAGCCGCTCCTGCGCCTCCGCCTCGTCCAGGCCCTTCGGCGACGTCTCCCACCGCCGCAGCACCGCCAGCGGCGGCTGCACCGCGCACTCGCGCAGGCCCTCCGTCCGCGCGGGCTCGCCCGTCCCGGACGGCGCCGCGACCGGCGGGTCAGGCGCCCAGACCACGGGCGCGCCCCGATTCACCCCGCAGATGCGCGACCATCTGCCGGACGATCGCCGCCACGTGCGGATCGTCGACCACGTAGAACTGGTGCCGGCCCTCCCGGCGCGCCCGCACCAGCCCCGCCAGCTTCAGCTTCGCCAGATGCTGGCTGACCGCCGCGACCGTCCCGTCCACCTCGTCGGCCAGCGAGCTGACGTCCCGCTCCCCGTGCGTCAGCACCCACACGATGTGCAGCCGCGTCGTGGCGGCCAGCATCCCGAAACGGCCCGCCGCCTCCTGGAGCAGCGCCGGAGACAGCGCCAGGTCGTCGCTCATGATCCCCCGCTCCCGTGCACCGCACCAGTCTCGCACGCCCCAACAATTGCGCAATTGCGCGAATGTTTGACAGTATGTCGGTA
The DNA here is from genome assembly GCF_014706005.1 of Actinomadura sp. RB99. Taxonomy (NCBI): domain Bacteria; kingdom Bacillati; phylum Actinomycetota; class Actinomycetes; order Streptosporangiales; family Thermomonosporaceae; genus Actinomadura; species Actinomadura sp. RB99. Next base: position 36,284 of record NZ_JABMCA010000032.1, read on the forward strand.
TGACGGTCGAGCGGCGCATCCGCGTGGGCGCCTGGGAGGTCACCCTCCGCTGGCCGGCCCCCGCGACCGGCGGCCCCACCGAGATGACGATCCGCCCGCACCCCGACGCGGACCTGCGGCTCGTCTCCCGCGGCCTCACCACCGGCACCCTGCGGGCCGTCCCCCTCCCCGAACTGACCAGCGACGTCCTGCACTCCACCAGCACCAGGACGCCGCCCGTCGCCGAGGCCCGCGAGATCCGCCGGATGGTCGAGGCGGCACCCCGTCCGGGCCGCAAGGGCCGTCCGGACGAGTTCTTCGCCCTCGTCGCGGCCGTCTACTCCGCCTACGTCGACCTCGGCCACTCCAACCCCGTCCACATGCTCGCCGAGGCCTGCGGCGCGCCCTGGCGCGCCGCCGCGAACTGGGTCCACCTGGCCCGCAAGAAGGGCTTCCTCAGCCCCACCCCGGAACGCCGTCCCGGCGGCGCCCCCACCCCCAAGACCACCAGGGCACTGGGCTCCCGCTAGCTCATCTCGCATGCCCCCGGTTCCGCCGCCACGCCGCGACGGCCGCGACCCCGAGCACGGCCAGCCCGACCTGGAAGACCAGCTCGATCCAGTCGAACCCCCTGGTCGAGGCGACGCCCGTCTTCTGCGCGATCGCGGTCCCGACCAGCGCCGCGACGATCCCGATCAGCACGGTCAGCACGATCCCGATCGGCTGCCGCCCGGGCAGCAGCAGCCGCCCCAGCCCGCCGATGATCGCTCCGACGATGATCGCGGAGATGATTCCGCTGATGCTCACGTGGGCCCCCTCCCCCGAGTGCTGCACCTCCTTGTGCCCGCTCACCACCGCAAATCACCACCCCCCGCACCGCCGCCCGCCCCGGAAACCCCCGCGCGAACCCCCGCGCGGTCGACTACGATGCGGGACGAGCCCGCCGGCGTAGCTCAATTGGCAGAGCATCTGTCTTGTAAACAGAAGGTTAGGGGTTCAAGTCCCCTCGCCGGCTCCCAGCTCAGAGGCCCCTTGCGATCTTCGCAAGGGGCCTCTCGCACCATTATGGGAGCCATTGCGGTCTCGGCGGCCGGGAGTTTAGTGCGGCCCAGTGCCGGGGCGCGCTGCTGCCCGTATCGAAGCGGTGCCTAGGCCGGGGCGTTCAGGATGTTGACCACGACCGTCCGGTGGCTGACCGTCTTGTCGTAAGTCAGGAGCACGGCTCGTGCCTCCGGCTCCACCACGGCCGTCGTCATGTCGGTTCCAGCAAAGGCCCGTATGGCCTCGGCGGACTCCCACAGGGTCATGACCTCTAGCTCCACCAGGTCATCCCCGTCCAGGCGGAACAGGTACGCGCCTCGATGTCCGTCGAGGCGACGGAGCGTCGGCAGCACTGAGGTGGTGAAGTGCTCGCGGTAGGCGTCCGCCCCCTCGGCGGTGGCGGTTGCGCGCCAGACTCTGGCGATCATCATGGCTCCGGTTGTCGCGGGTACCTGTGCGCGGGCGCCGAGCTGCTTGCTGATCAGGCGGTCTTGACCTCGGCGATCGCGCCGCGCAGGGTGTCGAGGAAGGCCTTGCCGTCCGTGTCGTCGCCCAGGCCGATGTAGAAGGAGGCGGGTTCCGTCGTCCCCGACCAGAGGCCGGTAGCGCTGACGCCGGTGTCGATGTTGGAGGCCAGGCCGCGACCGACGCTCACTTCCTCCAGGCGGATCGACCGGACGTGGATGCCCCGCTGCTCTCCGGCCACGGCCACGACCAGGTAGCGGGGCAGGATCAGGGCGACCGTGGTGTGTTCTTTGTCGGGATCGCCGGACTTCGTCAGCCGCATGAGCAGGCCCGGGCGCTTGAGCCGCACGCTGCGCGTCTCGCAGCACCACCGCGCCGCGCCCAGCACGTCGCCGAGCTGGTGCGCCTCGGCGTGCGCGGCGATCGCGTCCCGCACCGCCGGATCGAGCGACCCGGCCTCGCACCGCCTGCTGGAACGTTCGTACAGCCGATCCATCCACGACCTCCCGAGATCAGCGCAAGCGTATGGTCCTGGGACGCGGAAACCAGTCCTCCACCTGCGGCGTCCTGCGTCCACAAGTGGACGCCCGCGGGAGGACGCCGAGCCGCCGGATCAGTCGGTGTACTTCTTGCTGTACAAGGTGATCGTGGTATTCGGTGAGACCACGGTTCCGGGTGCGGGCTTCTGCCGGACGACGACCCAGTTCCGGTCCCACAGCAGCATCCGTCCCTGACCGGTCGCGTCTTCTTCGGCGAGCATGAACAGGCCGTGGGCCTGCATCTCGTCCTGCGCCTTCTGGTGGTTGTGGCCGACGACGTCGGGAACGCGGATCAGCTTCGGCTTCGCGGCGTGCGTCTTCGTCGGTGCGGCGGCCTTCGGCGCCGCGGTCACGGTGTGCGTCGGCGTCGGGGTGACGGTGACGGTTTTGGCGGGCGCGGCCGTGGGGGCGGCCGGCTCGCAGGCGGCGAGGGCAAGGACGGCGACGCCCGCGCCGGCAGAGATGATCATGCGCATAAGAGGATTCCTGTTCTCGTTGTGGCGGGGAAGCGTCCCTGTGGCGGTGTTTCTGGGACGTGCCGTCTTCACTGGGACGTTCACGCTGGTGAGAGGGGTGTCACGAGCGGGCCAGGCGGGCGGCGGTGGTTTCCCGGCGCCTTTGGAACAGGAGGCGGAGGGTTCAAGTCCCACGCACGACGCCCCCTTCCGGTTGGGGAAGGGGGCGTCGTGCGTGCGGGTCAGGTGGCGGTCGGGTCTACGCCCAGGGTGATGGTGGCGAGCAGGCCGCGTTCGATCCGGCCCTTGTGGAGCGGACGGATCGTCAGCAGGCCGGAGTCGGCCTGCTGGTAGATGAAGTCGTCGTCCAGCTTCACGCGCTCGACGGTGTTGTCCTTGTAGGGGGACAGCGCGGCGATCTTCTCCGCCAGGTCCTCGGCGAAGAAGAGCTGGCCGGTGTGGCTGACGTGCCCGCCGGTGTAGGTCTTCTTCTGCCGGTCGACCTTGCCTCCGATGTGCACCTTCACGTGGATGTGCAGGGCCCGCCCCTGGTACCAGCCGGGGTAGATGGTCGCGAACTCGGCGGCGCCGTGGCCGTCGGCGAGCTGGACGCCGCGCAGGAAGGTCAGGTCGTTGACCGGCTCCTGGTGCATGTCGCCGCCCCCGGGAGGCGGGCCGGTCGGCGCGCCGGTGGGGGCGCCGGTGGGGGCGCCGGTGGGGGCGCCGGTGGGGGCGCCGGTGGGGGCGCCGGTGGGGGCGCCGGTGGGGGGCGTCCCGCCGCCGGGCAGGGTGTTGCCCTCGTAGCCGGAGTAGACGCCGCCCGCGTCGCAGTGCCAGATGTCCACGGCCGCCCTGGGGATCGGACGGCACGTCCGGGAGTCGACGACGGTCGTCCGCAGGATCAGCGGGACGCCCGGCCGGTCCTCGGTGATGGTGCGCCGGACCATCTCGTAGTCGAGGTAGTACGGGCCTTCGATCGTCTCCGGCGTGAGGACGCATGACGGCCGCTTCGCACCGGACGTGGCGGACACGGGCGTGGCGGTCCCGCCCTCGGCGCCGCCGGAGAGCGCCACGCCGCCGGCGACCGCTCCGACCGTCAGGCCGACGCCGCCCATCGCGGTCAGCGCGGCGCGGCGGCTCAGCCTTGTGCGTGGCGCCGGTCCATCTTGCTCGTTCTCGTCCATCGGGAGCCTCCTCGTTGGGGGGAAACGGGGACGCGGCAAGCCAAACGAGACGTCCTGAGAGCCCCATGGGCGGAAGATGAAAGTCCCATGAGCGCCTGATGCGCCCAGTGGGGAAGGGCGTGCGGAAGTTTCTCGGGATCGGTGTCGATCCGGGGAGAGCGTCTTCGTATTGGGGGCGAGGGGTCGGCGGTGGGCCGGCCGTAGGTGAGGAGATCGGCTCGTGGGGAACCTGACTGTGGTGGAGCACGTGACGCTCGACGGCGTGATGCAGGCGCCGGCGCGGGCGGACGAGGACGAACGGGACGGGTTCCCGCACGGTGGTTGGGCGATTCCCGGGAATGACGAGGTCATGGCCTCCGAGATGGGCAAGCGGATGGGCGGCGGCGGGGCGATCCTGCTCGGCCGGCGGACGTACGAGGACTTCCGCGCGGTGTGGCCCGCCCGGAAGGACAACCCGTACACCGAGGTCCTGAACCGGACGCGGAAGTACGTCGTGTCGCGGACGTTGCGGGAGCCGCTCCCGTGGGAGAACTCGGTGCTCGTGGACGACGTGGAGGCGGTCGCGGGGATCAAGGAGCGGGAGGAGCGGCTCACGGTGCACGGCAGCGGGGAGCTCGTCCGGTCGCTCGCGCGGCTGGGGCTCGTGGACGTGTTCCTGCTGCTGATCCATCCGGTGGTGCTGGGGACGGGACGGCGGTTGTTCGCGGGATTCTCGGAGAATCTGCGGCTGGTGGGCACCGTCACGACGACGACTGGGGTCGTCATCGCGACCTATCGGAAACTGGAGGACGCATGAAGCGGTACGTGTTCAACATCATCCAGCCCGTGGGCGAGAAGCCGCCGCCGGAGGAGCTGGAGAAGGTGATGGCGAAGCTCGGCGAGATCCGGCGGGAGCTGGAGCTCTCGGAGGCGTGGGTGTTCGGGTGCCCGCTGCACGAGCCCGGCGACAGCGCGGTGGTGCGGGTCGAGGGCGATGACGTGATCGCGACCGACGGGCCGTACACCGAGAGCAAGGAGCACATCGGCGGGTTGACCATCGTCAAGATGGAGAGCCAGGACGAGGCGCTGTGGTGGGCCGGGCGGTACTCGCGGGTGACGGGGCTGCCGGTGGAGGTGCGACCCTTCCAGGGTGAGTGCTGACGACGTCGAGCGGGCGTTCCGGGAGGAGCACGGCCGCGCGGTGGCGGTGCTGGTCCGGGCGTTCGGGGATCTGGACGTCGCGGAGGAGGCCGTGCAGGACGCGTTCGCCGAGGCCGTGCGGCGCTGGCCGGTGGACGGTCCGCCGCCGAGCCCGGCGGGGTGGATCATCACGACGGCGCGGAACCGGGCGATCGACCGGCTGCGGCGGGAGGGCGCGCGGCCGGGGAAGCACGCGCAGGCGGCGCTGCTGAGCGGTCCGGCGGAGGCGGAGGCGGGCGCGGAGCCCGCGATCGGGGACGACCGGTTGCGGCTGCTGTTCACGTGCTGCCATCCGGCGCTGGGGATGGCGGCGCGGGTGGCGCTGACGTTGCGGATGGTGGGCGGGTTGTCGACGGCGGAGGTCGCGCGGGCGTTCCTGGTGCCGGAGAAGACGATGGCGCAGCGGCTGGTGCGGGCCAAGGCGAGGATCCGGGAGGCGCGGATCCCGTACCGGGTGCCTGCGGCGGAGGACCTTCCGCAACGTCTGGTGGGGGTCCTCGCGGTGGTCTACCTGGTGTTCAACGAGGGCTACCGGCGGGAGGGGACGGCGGCGGAGGCGATCCGGCTGGGCCGGGTGCTGCTGGAGCTGATGCCGGACGAGCCGGAGGTGCGGGGGCTGCTGGCGTTGATGCTGCTGGTGGAGTCGCGGCGGGCGGCGCGGGTGCGGGACGGCGAGCTGGTGCTGCTCGCCGACCAGGATCCTGGCTCGTGGGACGGGGCGATGGCGGAGGAGGGCCGGGAGCTGGTGCGGTGGTGCCTGCGGCGGAACCGTCCGGGGCCGTACCAGATCCAGGCGGCGATCAACGCGGTGCACAGCCGTCCGCCGACGGACTGGCGGCAGGTGCTGGCGCTGTACGACCAGCTGATGGCGGTGGCGCCGAGCCCGGTGGTGGCGCTCAACCGGGCGGTCGCGGTCGCGGAGGTCGAGGGGGTGGACGCGGCGCTCGTGCTGGTCGAGGAGCTGGATCTGAGCCGCTATTACCTGTTCCATGCGATCCGCGCGGATCTGCTGCGGAGGTCGGGGCGGGACGGGGAGGCCGCTGCGGCCTACGGTGAGGCGCTCGCGCGCACACAGGACGAGGTCGAGATCGCGTTCCTGGAGCGGCGGCGCCTCGGTGTGCGGCAGGGCGTCCGGGACGGGTCATGATCGGCGGTTGAACGCCTGTCCGGCGACGAGGGCGCCGAGGGCGACGGTGAACCCGACGACCTGCCAGCCGGTGAGGGTCTGGCCGAGGATCGTCAGGCCGGCGAGGGTCGCGACCATCGGGTTGGTGAGGCCGAGCAGGGAGACCGAGGTGGGCGGCAGCCGGTCGATGCCGCGGAACCACAGCGCGTACGCGATCGCGGTCCCGACGATGCCGAGGTAGAGGAAGCCGAGGACGTTCTGGCCGGTCAGCGACGTGGGGACGCCTTCGAACGCGAGCGTGAAGGGGGCGAGGACGAGCCCGCCGACGGTGAGCTGCCAGCCCGTCATGACGATCGGGGACTCGGGCCGTCCCCACTTCTTGGCCAGCACGATCGCCGCGGCCATCAGCGAGGTGGCGGTGAGCATGGCGCCGATGCCGAGCGGGTCGAGGCGGGCGTCGCCGGTCAGGGTCAGCAGCGCGACGCCGCCGGTGCCGGCGATCGCCGAGTACAGCACGGCGCGGGCGGGGCGGGCGTGCAGGACGAGCACCGACAGCACCGCGACGACCAGCGGCTGGACGGAGCCGATGGTGGCGGCGACGCCGCCGGGCAGCCGGTACGCGGCGAAGAAGATCAGCGGGAAGAACGCGCCGAAGTTGAGGACGCCGAGGACGGCGGACTTCCACCACCAGGAGCCCTGGGGGAGGCGGCGGTTGGCGGCGAGGAGCACCAGCCCGGCGGGCAGGGCGCGCATCGTGGCGGCCAGCAGGGGGCGGCCGTCGGGCAGCAGCGTGGTGGTGACGACGTAGGTGGTGCCCCAGCTCGCGGGCGCGAGCGCCGCGAGGCCGAGGTCGGCGGCGTAGCGGTTGCGCAGGGACCGGGGTGCCGCGATGGCGGTCATCTGGATCACCCTTCATTGGTTACCTCAACGTTGAGATAACAGCACGAGGCTTACCTGACCGTCAATCCTCTGAACGTTGAGATTATTTACGGAAAGAGAGTGATCCCGGCCACCATGCCGCTCGCGTGACCACACGCTGTCGAGCGAGTACGGAACGTATCCCTTGCGGGTCCCCGGCACCCGGCCGACGCTGGCCTCGGCAACCGATCGAGAGGAGCTCCCCTTGCTTCAGGTCATCGGCGTCGGATTCGGCCGGACCGGCACGCTCTCCCTGCGGACCGCCCTGGAACGGCTCGGATTCGGGCCGTGCCACCATATGGCGGCCCTGTTCGAGGACCCCGCACAGATCGGTCTATGGCGCGAGGTCGCCGAGACGGGAACCCCCGACTGGGACCGCGTCTACGACGGCTACCGCGCGACGGTCGACTGGCCTGGTGCCGCGTACTGGCGGGACCTCACCCGCCACTATCCCGACGCGAAGGTCATCCTCACCGTCCGCGACCCCGAATGCTGGTACCAGAGCGCGCGCGCCACCATCTTCCAGTCGCACAACGCGGACTTCGACGGCGCGCCGCCGGAAGTCGCCGCGATGCGCGACGTCGCCCGCCGCATCGTCTGGGAGGGCGTCCTCGGCGGCCGGATCGACGAGGACCACGCGATCAGGATGTTCAACGAGCACAACGAGGCGGTGCGCCGCGAGATCCCGGCGGGGCGGCTCCTGGAGTTCGAGGCCGCCCACGGGTGGGAGCCGCTCTGCGCGTTCCTCGACGTCCCCGTCCCGGACGAGCCGTACCCGCGCAGCAACGATCGCGCCGCGTTCGCCGCCACGCTCAAGGAACGCCTCGGGAACACCGCCGCCCCCTCCTGACCGCTTCCCCGCCCCCGACCGCCGTCGAGGCGATCGGGGCGGCGAGACGTCCGCGAGCAGCGAGACGTCAGGGACGGCGGGGCGTCAGGAGCGCAGGCGGCTGACCTCGTACAGCGCGATCCCGGCCGCCACCCCGGCGTTCAGCGACTCCGCCTTGCCCGGCATCGGGATCGTCACGAGCATGTCGCAGGTGTCGGCGACGAGCCGGCCGAGGCCCTTGCCCTCCGAGCCCACGACCAGCACGAACGGGCCCGTCGCGATCTCCATGTCGCCGATGGTCACGCCGCCGCGCGCGTCCAGGCCGGCGACGAAGCAGCCGGCCTTCTGGTACGCCTTCAGCTGCCGCGCCAGGTTCGTCGCCTGCGCCACCGGGACCGTCGCGAGCGTCCCCGCGGACGACTTCCAGGCGCCCGCGTTCACTCCCGCGGCGCGCCGCTCCGGCACCACCACGCCGGTGGCGCCGAACGCCGCCGCGGACCGGACGATCGCGCCGAGGTTGCGCGGGTCGGTGATCCCGTCGACCGCGACGATCAGCGGGGACGTCCCGGTGAGCAGGTCGTCCGGATGCGCGTACCGGTACGGCTTGACCTGGAGCGCGATGCCCTGGTGGACGGCACCGTCGGTGAGCCGGTCAAGCTCGTTCTTGCCGGTCTCCAGCAGCGGGATGCCGCGGTCGGCGGCGATCTGGATCGACTCGCGGACGCGCTCGTCCGTGCCCGACGTCACGTACAGGGTGCTGCCGGGCACCCCCGCGCGCAGCGCCTCCACGACCGGGTTGCGCCCGGTGACCAGCTCGGGGACTTCACCGTTCGCGCGGCGCGCTCCGGCGGGACGGCCCGTCGTGGGGCGGCCGTCGGTGGTCCGCGCCGCGCGCGCGCCCGGGCCCAGCGTCTGGGTGCCGGTCCGCTTGGCGCTCTTGACGGCGCGCGCCTTCTGGCGCTTGCCGTGCCAGTGCCGGTCCTCGGCCTTGGGGGTGGGACCCTTGCCCTTGCGCTTGGCCATTGTTCGGTACGCCCCTCGCGACGATTGCGTGCTCGCCCTCGCGGCTGTCGGGCGGCTGGAAACTCCGGGGCGCGCACATGCGGGCGCCCGCGAACATGCCATTTTATCCGCCGCGGCCAGTGCGCGACGCCCGCCGGACCGAACCGCCCGCCGGGGAGGGCGGGCGGCCCGGGCCGCGGCCCCGGCCCGGCGAGGCCAGGGCCCCGGGTTCGGCCAGGTCAGGGCCAAAGGGCGGCGAGATCAGGGCCAGGGGGCGGCCAGGTCAGTCGCGCTTCAGTTCCCATCGGGCGCCGTGCGGGGTGTCCTCGACGACGATCCCGGCGTCGGCGAGGCCGTCGCGGATGGCGTCGGCGGACGCGTAGTCCTTGCGGGCCCGCGCCGCCTGCCGCTGCTCCAGGGCCACCGCGACCAGGGCGTCCACGACGGGACGCAGATCGTCGCCGCCGCCCTGGCTCCACTGCTCCGACAGCGGGTCGAGGCCCAGTACCCCGGCCATCGCCCGGACGGACGCCAGATGCCCGCGGACCGCGTCCTCGTCCCCGGCCGCCAGGGCGCTGTTGCCCTCCCGGACGGTCTCGTGCAGCGTCGCGAGCGCCTGCGGGACGCCCAGGTCGTCGTTCATCGCGGCCGCGAAGGCCTCGGGCACCGAACCCGCCGGCTCTCCCGCGCCGACGACCTCGCTCGCCCGCGTGACGAACCCCTCGATGCGCTGGTAGGCCGACACCGCCTCGGCAAGCGCCGCGTCGGTGTAGTCCATCAGCGACCGGTAGTGCGCCGAGGCCAGGTAGTAGCGGATCTCCGCCGGACGGGCCTTCCCGAGCAGGTCGGGCAGCAGCACCACGTTCCCGACGGACTTGCTCATCTTCTCGCCGTCGACGGTCAGCAGCCCGTTGTGCAGCCAGTACCGCGCGAACCCGTCGCCCGCCGCGCGCGACTGGGCGATCTCGTTCTCGTGGTGCGGGAAGATCAGGTCGACGCCGCCGCCGTGGATGTCGAAGACCGGCCCGAGGTACTTGGTCGCCATCGCCGAGCACTCCAGGTGCCAGCCGGGGCGCCCGTCGCCCCACGGCGTCTCCCAGGACGGCTCGCCGGGCTTGGCGCCCTTCCACAGCGCGAAGTCGCGCGGGTCGCGCTTGGCGTCCTCGTTCGGGGTGTCGCCGGTCGGCCGCATGTTCTCCAGCCGCTGGTTCGACAGCTCGCCGTAGTGGTCGGCCCAGGACTTCACGTCGAAGTACACGTCGCCGGCCGCGGTGTAGGCGTGCCCGTTCTCGATCAGCCGCCGGATCAGCACGATCATCTCCGGGACGTGCCCGGTGGCGCGCGGCTCGATCGTCGGCGGCAGGCAGCCGAGCAGGTCGTAGCCCTGCGTGAAGACCCGCTGGTTGCCCTCGGCGACCGCGAACCACGGCACGCCCCGCTCCGCCGCCACCGCGATGATCTTGTCGTCGACGTCGGTGACGTTCCGCGCGAACGTCACCTCGTAGCCGGACGCGCGCAGCCACCGCAGCAGCACGTCGTAGATGACACCGGACCGGAGGTGCCCGATGTGCGGAGAGGCCTGCGGCGTCGCACCGCACACGTACATCCCCACGCGGCCCTCTTCGAGGGGCTCGAACGTGCGGACGCTACGGGTACCGGTGTCGTAAAGGCGCAGACTCACAGCCCCAGGTTATTGGATAGGCCCCTGCCCGCGCGGACTCTCGCGCACCCGCGCCCGATCCGACGGCCCCCCTCCGGACGGGCCCGGAGGGGACCGGGGGCTGTGCCTCGCATCAGGAGGAGAAGGTCTCGGCGAGGCGGGCGGCGAAGGCGGGGGCCTCGGCGCCGAAGCCGCCGTGGTCGCCCGGGTAGGTCTCGGCGGGCTTCCCGAGGCGCTCGGCCAGGGCGAGACCGGCCCGGTGGGGCGGCTCGCCGGCGGACTCCGCGCCGACGGCGACCGTGATCCGGACGGGCGACTCGCGCAGCCTCCCGACGTCGAGGGAGTGGCGCCCGAAGCCGGGCACCTCGTAGCCGGCGAAGAAGTCGGTGTTCTTCTCGAAGCGCGCGAACATCTCCAGCATCTCGGGGCTCGGCGCCTCCGCGGCCTCGGAGGACCCGGCGGCCTCCCGGAGGCTCGCCGCCTCCCCCGCGTTCCCGGGCTCCCCCGCGTTGTCGGGCTCCCCCGCGTTGTCGGGCTCCCCCGCGTTGTCGGGCTCCCCCGCGTTCCCGGGCTCCCCCGCGTCGTCGGGTTCGCCCTCGCCCCCAGGTTCACCCTCGCTGCTGGGCTCGCCTTCGCTGCCGGGCTCGTCGCCGCCGGACATGCCCATGGCGGCGCCGAAGACGCCCATCGCGGGGCCGACGCCGCCTTCCCGATAGGCGTGCTCGACGTCCGCGATGACCGACTCCCAGTGGTCGGCGTCCGGCAGCAGCCCGAGCAGCGGCGGCTCGTGCGCGACGACCGCGCGGACCTGCTCGGGATGCCGCGCCGCCAGCTCGAGCGCGATCTGCGCGCCGGAGCTGTTGCCGAACACGAAGGCGGGGCCGCCGGCCACCGCGCCGAGCAGCCGGGACGCGTCGTCGGCGTGGACGGCGATCTCCTGGCGCTCGGGCGGGCCGGTGAGCGGGCTGCGGGAGTTGCCGCGCCGGTCGTAGGTCACGACCGTGTAGCGGTCGGCGAGCAGCCCAGCGAGCCCGGCGTAGCCCGCCGCGTCGTAGATACCGCCGCAGATCAGCAGCAGGACGGGCCCGGACCCGCGCACCTCGTAGTGCAGGGAGGCGCCGGGGACGTCAAGGGTTCGCGTGGTCGTTTCCATCGTGGTGTTCTCCGTCGAGTCGTGCGATGCGGGCTTCGAGGTAGCGCTGTTCCGGGAGGCTCGTGGTGCCGCGGGCGGCCTCCCGGTAGGCGCGGCGGGCGGCGGCCGGGTCGCCCGCCTGCTCCAGCAGGTGGGCCCGGACGGCCGCGAGCCGGTGGTGCTCGGACAGGCGCTCGTCGCCGTCCAGGGTCGCCAGCAGGTCGAGGCCGGCGCGCGGGCCGTGCACCATCGCGAGCGCGACGGCCTCGTTCAGCGTGACCATCGGGTTCGGCGCCAGGTGCGACAGCAGCCGGTACAGGGCGAGGATCTGCGGCCAGTCGGTGTCCTCGGGGCGCGGGGCCTCCGCGTGGACGGCGGCGATGGCGGCCTGCACCTGGTACGGGCCGGGCGCCGACCAGGTGAGGGCGTCGGTGATCAGCCGGGTGCCCTCGCCGATCGCCCCGGCGTCCCAGCGCGTCCTGTCCTGCTCGGACAGCGGGACGAGCAGCCCGTCCGCGCCGGTGCGGGCGGGCCGGCGGGCGTCGGTCAGCAGCATCAGGGCGAGCAGCCCGGTGACCTCCCCGTCCCCGGGCAGCAGCCCGTGCACCGCCCTGGCCAGCCGGATCGCCTCCGCCGTGAGGTCGGCGCGCTGCAGGTCCGGGCCGCTGGACGCGGTGTACCCCTCGTTGAAGATCAGGTACAGGACGTGCAGGACGGCGCGGAGCCGCTCGTCGCGCTCGGCCGGGGGCGGCGGGGCGAACCGGGCGCCGGTCGCCTTGATCCGCTGCTTGGCCCGGCTGATCCGCTGCGCCATCGTCGCCTCCGGCACCAGGAACGCCCGCGCGATCTGCGCGGTCGTCAGCCCGCCGACCGCGCGGAGGGTCAGCGCGACCTGCGAGGACGGCGTCAGCGCCGGATGGCAGCAGAGGAACAGCAGGGTCAGCGTGTCGTCGCGGTCGCCGGGACGGTCCTCGCCCGGAGCCTCCTCGCCGGCGGGCACCTCGCGCAGCGCGACGGCGGCCTCCCGGTCGCGGCGCGCGCGCTCGCTGCGCCACTGGTCGGTGAGGCGGCGCGTCGCGACGGTCAGCAGCCAGCCGCGCGGGTTCTCCGGGACGCCCTCCTCCGGCCACTGGACGGCGGCGGCGAGCAGCGCCTCCTGGACGGCGTCCTCGCACGCGTCGAACGCGCCGTGCCGCCGCACGAGGGTCCCGAGGACCTGCGGCGCCAGCTCGCGCAGCAGGTCCTCGACCGCGACGGGCACGGTCACATCTCGCTTCCGGCGTGGTGCATCACGGGGCGGACCTCCATGCGCCCGCCGAACCGGACGTCCGGCCAGCGCGAGGCGATCTCGACGGCCCGCTCCAGGCTGTCGCAGTCGACGGTGAGGTAGCCGGCGAGGTGCTCCTTCGCCTCGACGAACGGGCCGTCGGTCACGGCGGGCAGCCCGTCCTTCTGCCGGACGACCCGGGTGGTGGACGGGTCGGCGAGCGCCTCGGTCACCACGAGCTCGCCGCGCTCGGTGATCTCCTTCATGATCTCGTCGACCTCGCCGAACAGCTCCTGGCGCTCCTGCTCGGTCAGCTCCTCGACGAACCCCGGCCGGTTGAAGATCAGCAGCATGTACTTCACGGTGTCTCCTCGTTCTGGTGGCGCGGCCTCTCGCGGCCGCCCCGGTCCCGGTGGCGGCCCTCGTCGGCCGCCCGTCACCCACTGATCGGAGCCGCGGCCGGTTCCTCGACATCCTTCCCGAAGAAATCTTCGGATCCCCGAAAAACCTCCGGAGGGCGTCCCGTGCCCGGTGCCGGCCGCGCGGGCTCGCACCTGCCGGGACGTGGGTCAGGTCACCGGGTCCGTGGGGGCGTGGAGAGCCGCCCGCACGTCAGTGGGTGCCTAGTAGTTCTTTGATCTGGTCGCAGAGGAGGGTGAAGGGCAGGGCGTCGGGCATGTGGCCGGCGACCGCGGCCAGGTCGGGACGGCCGCCGTACGAGCGCACGTTCACCAGGCCGTCCTCGATCCCGACCTCGCGGACCGCCTGCCATGGGACCCGCTGCCCGTCCTTCTCGACGCCTTCCAGGTCGACGGTGAAGGGCCCCAGCCGCACGGTCTCGCCCGCCTTGACCGCCGCGAGGTGCCGGGGCACCGCGCGGCGCGTCACCTCGGCGGCGATCGTCTCGCCGAGCAGCCGGACGCCCGGGAGCTCGTCGCCGAAGCGCAGGACGCGCCCGTCCGAGCTCACGACCGTGAAGCGCCACCGCGTCCCGCCGGCCGGCCCGGAGCCGCCCGCGCCCAGGGTCGAGCCGCTGGACGATGCCGGAGCCCGGCCCCCAAGGTGGACGCCGGAGACCGTCACCGAGACCAGGTCGTCCCATACGAACACAGCGGCGTCGCCGCCCGGTCCGCGGGTCGCGAGCGTCCCCTGCGGGGTGTGCCCTCCCCACGTGTCGCCCTCCCCGCGTGCGTCCCCACGCGCGCGATGGGAGGACGTCGAAGTGGCGCCGCCGGCGGCGGGAGGTGGGGACACCAGGAGACCACCGGTGTACAGGTGCACGACGGGGGCGCGTTTCCACACGATGCCCCAGCCCGCGATCCACCCGGCGGCCGCGGCGCAGCCCATGGCGATCACGGTGAGCGGCGCGCCGAGCCAGGCGCGGCCGGACAGGAAGGCGGCGACGGCGAGCGGGACCAGCACGGCCACGGCCGCGGCGAGCGCGGCCAGCCAGGTGAGCGCGCGGCGCCGGGCCGGCCGTGCGTCGAAGGCCCGGACCGGCTCGCCGAGACCGGGCGGCTCAGCCATCGCCCTCCCGCTGGCCGGAGGTGCGGGCCCACGTCCACGCGTACTCGGGGTCCTCGCAGCGGCGCGCCGCGGCGCCCAGCCGCAGCGGGCGGAACGTGTCGATCATGACGGCCATCTCCGTGGTGCGGTCGTGCCCCTGCCGCACCGCCTCCACGACCGCCTCGACGGCGCCCGGCTGCGGCCCGTGCGTGAACCCCGACGGATGCAGCGAGATGGAGCCGATGCCGATCCCCGAGCCCTTGCGGGCCGAGTAGTCCCCGGCGACGTAGAACATCATCTCGTCGCTGTCGACGTTGTGGTGGTTGTACGGGATCGGCACGGCCCGGTCGTCGAAGTCGAGGGGACGCGGGCAGAACGAGCAGATCACGAACCCCGGGCCCTCGAACGTCTGGTGGACGGGCGGCGGCGCGTGCGTCCGCTTCACGATGGGCTCGAAGTCGTTGATGTTGAAGACGTAGGGGTACAGGTAGCCGTCCCAGCCGACGACGTCGAACGGGTGCCGCAGGTACGTCAGGCGCGACAGCCCGTTCCGGTTGCGGACGAGGACCGGCACCTCGCCGCCGTCCACCAGGAGGGGTTCGGACGGTCCGCGCAGGTCGCGCTCGCTGTAGGGGGCGTGCTCCAGGAACTGCCCGTACTGCGACAGGTACCGCTTCGGCGGCCTGATGTGCCCCCTCGCCTCGATGACGAGCGCGTGGAGAGAGGCCCCGCCGCCCCGTTCCGGCAGCACCCACCGGTGGATGGTCCCGGTCGGGATGACCACGTAGTCGCCCTCGCCGGCGTCGAGCGCCCCGTAGGTCGTCTCGACCCTCGCCCGCCCGGACTGGACGTACACGACCTCGGCGCCGGCCGAGTTCCGGTACAGCTCGCTGGTGGCGTCCGCCGCGACGAACGAGAGCGTCACGTCGTCGTTGCCGAACAGGATCTGCCGGCCGAGCACCATGTCACCGCCCTCGGGCAGGTCCTGGGTGCGGTAGGCGCGCGGCTGCAGCGGATGGTTCGGGGCGAGCCCGGCGCCGTCGGCGGCCCCGTCCCGCACGCCCTCGCTCTTGGTGATCGCCGTCGGGGCGTGCCGGTGGTACAGCAGGCTGGAGTCGGACGTGAAGCCCTCCTCGCCCATCAGCTCCTCGGCGTACAGGCCGCCGTCCGGCCGCCGGAACTGCACGTGACGCTTCCGCGGGATCTCCCCCACGGCCCTGTAGTACGGCATCGCCGCCTCCCATCGGGGACGCCTTCGTCCCCTTACGGTACGTCTTCACCCGTGTCGCGGCGGGACCCTCCGACCCCGACGCCTCCATGTTCGAGGCCGCGCGCGGCGAACGGCAGCAGAACGTCGTTCTGTGGATAACCGGGCCGTCAGGTCAGTGCCGGATGCACCGTGCCAACGACCTCCCCGAGCGAGATGACCGACCCCGACGCGCCCGGGGCCGTCGCCCGGATCGTCACCGTGTCGCCGTCCTCCAGGAACGTCCGCTTCGTCCCGTCGCCGAGGTCCACCGGCTCGCGGCCGTTCCAGCCGAGCTCCAGCAGGCAGCCGCGCTGGCCGCGCTCCGGCCCCGACACCGTCCCGGACGCGAACAGGTCGCCCGTGCGCAGCGGCGCGCCGTTCACCGTGGCGTGCGCGAGCTGCTGCGGCGCCGTCCAGTACATCCCGGCGAACGGCGGCTCGGACACGACCTGCCCGTTGATCAGGACCTCGAGCCGCAGGTCCAGCCCCCACGGCTCGGCGCAGCGCAGGTAGCCGAGCGGCTCCGGGTCCTGGACGGGCGGGTCCACCCGCGCGTGCTCCAGCGCGGCCACCGGCACCACCCACGGGGAGATCGACGTCGCGAACGACTTGCTGAGGAACGGCCCGAGCGGCTGCGACTCCCACGCCTGGAGGTCGCGCGCGCTCCAGTCGTTGACCAGCAGGAACCCGAACACGTGATCGCGGAAGGCGCCGGTCGGCACGCCCCGTCCCGGCATCGACGGGACGCCCGCGACGAACCCGACCTCCGCCTCGAAGTCCAGCCGCAGCGACGGCCCGTACGACGGCTCCGGCTCGCTGACCCCGGTCATGCGCTGCCCGGACGGCCGGACGATCGGCGTGCCCGACGGGTACACCGTCCCGGCGCGGCCGTGGTACCCGACCGGTAGCCGCTTCCAGTTCGGCTTGAGCGGCTCGCCCTGCGGCCGGAAGATCCTCCCGACGTTGGCCGCGTGGTGCTCGGACGAGTAGAAGTCCACGTAGTCGGCGACCTCGATCGGGCGCAGCACCTCCACGTCCGCCAGCGGGATCAGGTGCGGTTCCACCCGCGGACGGTGCGCCGCGTCCGTCAGCAGGTCGGTGAGGCGGGCGCGGTTGGCCTGCCAGGCGGCGCGCCCCGCCACCATGAACGCGTTGAGCGAACCGGACGCGAAGTAGTGCCGGTCCTCCACCAGCCCGGCGGCCGACAGCCCCGCGAGGTCGAGAACGTACGCGCCGATCGCCACGCCCACGCGCGGCATCTCCCCGGGACGCGAGAACACGCCGTACGGGAGGTTCTCGATGCCGAAGCCGTCGTCCTCGTCCAGCTCCACCCACGAAACCGTTGTCATGGAGACATATCTTCCCCGGTGTCCCGCGTTCTGACCGGCTCCGAGCACCCCTCATCCGGCCCCGCCCGCACGGGACGCGCCCGGGGCCGCGGCTCACTCCACGGGAGGCGTGGGACCGCTGCGGAAGTTGCCGGACGGCGGCGGGTTCCAGTCCCAGATGCGGCCCTCCCCGGGCTCCCGCTCGTCCTCCGGGCTGGGCGACGGGTGCGGGACGCGCGGGACCGGCGGGGCGTCGCCGCCGTCGCCCGCGTCCGGGTCCTCGGCCCGGTCGGCGGGCGGGCCGTCCTGCTCCTCCGCGCCGTCGTCGTGGGCGGCGGGCTCGGCGCCGTCAGTGGCGGGCTCGGCGCCGTCGGTGGCGGGCTCGGCACCGCCGGCCTCGGCGTCGGCGCCGTCGACGCCGGCGGCGCCCTCCGCACCGGGAACGACGATGTCGGGACGGGTCGTCCGCGCCTTCTCGCCGGGCTCGGGGCCATCGGCGTCGCGGCCCCTGACCAGTTCGACGTCGGTGGGCAGCAGCGCGGGCGCCGGCCGGGGCTCGGGCAGCGGGTCGAGCGGAGGGGACGGCTCGCGCTCGTACTCCTCCGCGTAGTCGACGTCGTAGTCCTGCTCGTCGTCGGCTTCGCCGTAGCCCTCGCGCGCCACGCCGTAGCCCTCGGACGCCACGCCGTAGCCTTCACGCGCGACGGCGCGCACCCCCGCGTAGTCGTCCTCGCGGGTCACCTCACGGCCGTGCGCGTACTCGTCATCGTCATCGTGCCCGCGCGCGCCCGTGGAGTCGTCCTCGCGGGTCACGTCGTGCCGGGACACCGGCTCGTCATCGTGGTCGAGGTCGGGCCGGTGGCCGTGCGGCACCTCGTAACCGTGGTCGCGTGCCACCTCGTACTCGTGGACGGTGGCGTGGTCGAACTCGTGCTCGGGTTCGGACGAGGCGACGGGCAGCAGGTCCAGCGGACGGGGGCGCGGCTCGTACCCGCGCTCCTCCTCGTAGGAGTGCTCCTCCTCGGCCGCCGGCGCCTCCAGCGCGGCAGGCGGCTCCAGGGCGGGGAGCACCTTGACGTGGCCGCGCTGCGCCTCGACGGGCCCGGGCTCGTCCGCGGCGGGGCGGGACACCCGGATCTGCTTGATCATCGTCAGCCACAGCCAGACCGCGATCACCAGCATCACGTGCGGCGCCACGGCCACGCCCGCGCGGACGGAGTCGCGCGGCAGCGAGTCGAATCCCCACACGGCGTGCTGGACGGCGGCAGCGGCGGCCCCGGCCACCAGGAGCAGCAGCAGCGCCCAGCGCAGGAGCCTGCTCCACCAGCGGGCGTTCCGCGCGACCACCAGCGCGAGGATCGTCATGGCGGTGAGCGCGTCGGCCATCACCGGATAGACCGGCGCCCACCGGCGGCTCGCCCGTCCGGCCAGCGCGAGCTCGCGCAGGACGGGATAGGTCAGCACGTAGGCGCCGGCCGCCAGCGCGACGACGACGAGGCCGGCGGTCGCGGTGAGCAGCCGCCGCTGGGCAGGGCTGTAGCGGGGGCCGCCGGGGCGCGTGGGATCAGATGGCATGACTCTCGTTCCGGGGTGAACGCCTTGCGGGGTGGGCCTTCAAGGCGACCCTAGCCAGCCCGGACGCCGCTCACCCGCATCTTCGCCGCGATGATCCAGGACGGCGCGCCTTAAGCCCGGAGAAGCCCGCTTTGCGGCCGCGATGCGGCGGGAAGATGGGAGGCGGGAAGATCAGGAGGTGGGAACGACCAGGGCGGTGGCCATGGCGGCCAGCCCCTCACCACGGCCGGTCATGCCGAGGCCGTCGGTGGTGGTGGCGGAGACGCTCACGGGGGCGCCGCCCAGCGCCTCGCCGAGGACCTTCTCCGCTTCGGCGCGGCGCTTGCCGATCTTGGGCCGGTTGCCGACGACCTGGACGGCGACGTTCCCGATGGCGAAGCCGGCGTCGGCGGCCAGGCGGGCGACCTCGCGCAGCAGGTCGGCCCCGGACGCCCCGGCCCAGCGCGGGTCGGCGGTGCCGAAGACGGCGCCGAGATCACCGAGACCGCAGGCCGACAGCAGGGCGTCGCACGCGGCGTGCGCGGCGACGTCGCCGTCGGAGTGCCCGGCCAGGCCGTGGCCCTCCCCGGGCCATTCGAGCCCCGCGACCCAGAGGGGGCGCGGCTCCGACGAGAACGGGTGGACGTCGGTACCGACGCCCACCCGTGGAATCCGCGCGTTCAACTCAGCTGGCCAGAACCTCGTCGAGCAGGGCCTCGGCCTTGTCCTCGTTGGTCTTCTCGGCGAGCGCGAGCTCGCTGACCAGGATCTGGCGCGCCTTGGCGAGCATGCGCTTCTCGCCCGCCGACAGGCCGCGCTCCTTGTCGCGCCGCCAGAGGTCGCGAACGACCTCGGCGACCTTGTTCACGTCGCCGGAGGCGAGCTTCTCGAGATTCGCCTTGTACCGGCGCGACCAGTTGGTGGGCTCCTCGGTGTAGGGTGCGCGAAGCACCTCGAACACCTTCTCCAGACCCTCCTGGCCGACGACGTCCCGGACGCCCACGTCCTCGACGTTCTCGACCGGAACCTGCACTGTCAGGTCGCCCTTGTCGACCTTCAAGACCAGATAGGTCTTTTCCTCACCTTTGATGGTGCGAGTCTCGATGGCCTCGATCCGAGCAGCCCCATGGTGGGGGTAGACGACGGTGTCGCCGACCTGGAAAGTCATGTGACAAGTACCCCTTCCGCTACGACCAGGGTAGCACGGAAACCAGCGTGGCTGAACCGGCCTTCCTGACATATCCGCAGGTCAAGCCGCATATTGGGGTATTGACAAAGCTCTTTAATGGTGCATCACGCACCTGTTCCCCGCACTCAGCGTGACCGGAGCACCACCAGTCTCCCCCCGGAACGCCCTTACCGCCAACCCCCCTCGCGATACAAGCGTCACCGCTGCCGATCGGGCGGACGCGCCCCATACTGGAGGTGAACATGCCGCCCCGGGCGGGTACGAAGCGGCCGGAAGGGACCGAAACGGGCAGTGGCGGACGGCGAGGCGGTGCCGGCGAGCGACGGCGAGGGAGGTGCGGCGTGAGGCCCGACGGCGACCCCGACCCCGATGACTACGGGCTCCCGCACGTCGACGTCGTCGTGCCCGATGACGCCCGCGAGCTGGACCGCGACGTGCTCGCGTACCGCCGCGAGGAGCGCCGCCGCCGGCGCCGCAGGCGGCTGCGCCGGGTCGCCCGCCCGGTCACCCGGTTCGGCGTCGCCATCCCGATCATCGCCGGGGCGCTGCTGGTCGCGCTGATCAGCGGGGCGCTGATGACGGCGTTCGGGCCGCGCCCGGCGCCCCGCCCGAAGGGCGTCGCGCTGGCCCCGAGCCCGGCCGCCGCGCCGGGCGAGATCGGCGGGCTGCTGCCGGCCGGAGCGGTGGACGTGGTGAACCGCGACAAGAACACCAGGGACCTGCGGGACCTGCGGCCCGCGGTGTTCGGCATCGTGCCGCCGGGCGCGGAGTGCCCGGGCGTCGTCGCCGCGCTGGCGGGCAGCGCGCACGAGTACGGGGTCCGGTTCATGCTGGTCGCCGATCCGCGGCCGGCGGCGGGGCGGCAGCCGGTCCCGCTCAAGGACATCAAGGCGTGCGCGGGCACGGCCCACGACGGCACGGCGGAGATCCTGGAGGACTCGAAGGCCCTGCTGGCGGGCGCCTACGCCCCGGCGCCGGCGGCGGGGTCCGCGCTCACCGCCGTGTTCGTCCAGCCGGACGGCGTCGTCAAGAACGTCGTGGCGGGCGCGACCCCCGGCCCGGATCTCGCGCAGAAGGTCAAATCGCTGAGATACGGCTGACATTTTCCGTCCGTGTCGCCACCCCGGATCAGGGTTCGGGCAGGGACCTCGCTACGCTTCCCCTGGCGTATCTCACGCCACCTGGAACCTTCAACACCCCTTTTTTTCGCGAGGAGACCGACGCCGTGATCCGAAACAGCCGTCGAGTGGTCGCGCTCGCCGTCGCGGGCGCCGTCGCGATCGCACCGGTGATCTCCGGCTGCGGCGCCGGCGAGGAACCTCAGACCTCCGCTCCCACCCAGCTGACGGAAGGCGTCAACACGTCCGTCCCGTCGAACAAGCCGGCGGCGGCGCAGATCGCCGTGCGCAACCTGTTCGTGCTGGGGCCGAAGCCGGGCCAGACGCTGCCGGCGGGCGGCGCCGCGCCGCTGTACGCGACGATCGTCAACCAGGTGAAGGGCCGTCCGGACAAGCTGATCTCGGTGAGCTCGCCGGCCTTCTCGCAGGTGAAGCTGCAGGGCGGCGGCGTCGTGATCCCGGCCGCCGCGCCGTCCGGCGTGGGCGGCGCGGTGAAGCTGATCGGGCAGACGATCGCTCCGGCCGCGCCTGCGAGCGAGAGCCCGTCGCCGAAGAAGGGCAAGAAGTCGCCGGGCGCCACCGAGACCCCGGGCGCCACCGAGACGCCGGGCGCGACCGGCACCCCTGTCAAGCCGAGCCCGACGGGCCCGGGCCAGGTGCCGAGCGGGAACCCGTCGCGCACGTCCAGCACCACGCCGTCGGCGCCCCCGCAGGGCGCCACCGTGCCGTCGCCGGCCACCGGCACGGGCCCGCTGGTCGTGCTGACCGGCGCGGCGCAGCAGCTGCTCGGCGGCGAGCAGATCATGGTGACGCTGCGGTTCGAGCAGGCCGGCTCCGTGCAGGTCCAGGTGCCGGTGATCCCGCAGCAGGGCGAGTACGAGACCTACCCGGCCGCGCCGGGGACCGAGGCGACGCCGACCGGCGGCGCGTCCCCGTCCCCGACCGTGTCCGGCGGTTCCGGCACGGGTGGCACGACGCCGACCCCCACCGGCTCGGCCACTCCGACGCCCGCCGGCTCGCCCACCCCGTAAGGCCCCGACCCGGCCCCATCTCGAACGACGGAACGGCCCGTACGGCACTCGCCGTACGGGCCGTTCTCGTTCCGATCAGGGCTCGAACTTATAGCCGAGGCCGCGGACGGTGACGATGTAGCGCGGCGAGGACGGGGTCGCCTCGATCTTGGCGCGCAGGCGCTTGATATGGACATCCAGGGTCTTGGTGTCGCCGACGTAGTCGGCGCCCCAGACGCGGTCGATCAGCTGCATGCGGGTCAGGACGCGGCCCGCGTTGCGGAGCAGCACCTCCAGCAGCTCGAACTCCTTCAGAGGGAGCTGGACCGGGGCGCCGCCGACGCTGACCACGTGCCGTTCCACGTCCATCCGGACCGGCCCGGCCTCCAGGGTGGCCGGGGCCAGCTCCTCGACCTCGCCCTGGCGGCGCAGCACCGCGCGCATGCGGGCGATCAGCTCGCGGGTGGAGAACGGCTTGGTGACGTAGTCGTCGGCGCCGAGCTCCAGGCCGACGACCTTGTCGACCTCGCTGTCCTTGGCGGTGAGCATGATCACCGGCACGCTGGACCTGGTGCGCAGCTCCCGGCAGACCTCGGTGCCCGGGAGGCCGGGCAGCATCAGGTCGAGCAGCACGAGGTCGGCACCGTTGCGCTCGAAGATGTCCAGCGCGTCGGGCCCGGTGGCCGCGACCGCGACCTCGAAGCCCTCCTTGCGCAGGTTGTACGACAGTGCGTCGCTGAACGACTCCTCGTCTTCAACGACGAGCACGCGGGTCACGGTGTTGCCTCCCGGGCGTTTTCCATTGCTGCCCTCTCGACGGGCCTGACTGCGGGGATGGGCGGGTCGAGGAGCGGGAGCCGGAGCGTGAACGTCGATCCGGACCCCTCCTTGCTCCATACCGTCACCTCGCCGCCGTGCTTGGTGGTGACGTGCTTGACGATGGCCAGGCCGAGGCCGGTGCCGCCGGTCTGGCGCGAGCGGGCCGGGTCGACCCGGTAGAACCGCTCGAAGATCCGCTCGATCTCCGCCTCCGGGATGCCGATGCCCTGGTCGGTGACGTTGATCTCGACGTACCGGTCGTCGCACCGGCGGGCGGACACGACGACCCGGGTGTGCTCGGGGCTGTAGGCGACGGCGTTGTCGATGAGGTTGCGCAGCGCGGTGATCAGCAGTTCCTCGTCGCCGCGCACCCGCAGGCCCTCCTGCCCGCCGGCGGCCAGCTCGATGTCCTTGCTGGACGCCTTGATCGAGCAGCGGTCGATGGCCTCGGCGGTGATCTCGTCGAGCCGGACGGGCCGCAGCTCGGGCAGCGGCTCGTCGCCCTGGATGCGGGACAGGGTCATCAGGTCCTGGACGAGGTTGGTCAGCCGGACCGACTCGTACTGCATGCGCCCGGCGAAGCGGCGGACGGCCTCGGGGTCGTCGGCGGCGCCCTCGACGGTCTCGGCGAGCAGCGAGAGGGCGCCGACGGGGGTCTTCAGCTCGTGGCTGACGTTGGCGACGAAGTCGCGGCGGATGGCCTCGGTGCGGCGCATCTCGGTGAGGTCCTCGGCGAGCACGAGGACGAGGCCGTGGGAGCCGAGCGGCGCGACGCGGACCGCGAACCAGCGCCCTTCGGCGCGGCCGCGGCGGCGGGTCTCGCCGACCTGGATCTCCGTCTCGCGGATCTCGCCGTCGCGGCGGACGAGCCGGGCCATCACGAGCAGCTCGTCGATGACGAGGCGCTCGCCGCTGACCATGCCGAACGCGCGGGCGGCCGAGCTGGCCCGCAGCACCCGGTCTTCGGCGTCCAGCACGACGGCCGAGGACCGCAGGACGCTGAGCACCGAGGCGACGCCCGGTGGGACGCCTCCGGCAGGCGCCGCCAGGGACGCCGTCCGCTGGGCTCGCTCGCTCACGCGCACCGCCAATCCAGTCGCGAGCCCGATCGCGAGCCCGGCAAGCCCGGTCAGGCTCGCGACGATTTCGACCTCCACACCACGGATCGTAAGCGGCGTTTCGAGGCCCGCCGCCCGGCGGGCCGCCGGAACGGCGTCTCGTTCCCCGAAAGTTCACCTTCTTATACGCGAGGGTTCATGCTGGTCGGGCAGGCTGTTGCGTGGGCGAGTCCGCCCAGAATGACCGTCTTTCACCCCCTTTGCCCCAAGGAATCCCAATTGCGTGACGCGTATCACGAGGAGCTCGACTCCCTCTCCGACAAGCTGGTGGAGATGACCCGCCTCGTCCGCTCCGCGATGGCGCGCGCGGTCACCGCGCTGCTGGACGCGGACCTGCGGCTGTCGGAGGAGGTCATCAGCGGGGACGAGCACGTGAACAAGATCGACGCGGAGATCGAGGAGACGGTCTTCGACCTGATGGCCCGGCAGCAGCCGGTCGCCGGCGACCTGCGCACCCTGATCACCGCGCTGCGGATGAGCGGCGACCTGGAGCGGATGGGCGACCTCGCGGTGCACATCGCCAAGACCGCCCGCCGCCGCCACCCCGAGTCGGCGGTCCCGCCCGAGCTGCAGGCCACCGTGCTGGAGATGGGCCAGATCGCTGAGCGGATGATCGCCAAGACGGGCAGCGTGATCGCGTCGCAGGACGTCGAGATGGGCCTGGAGCTCGACGCCGACGACGACCAGATGGACCGCCTGCACCGCCGCCTGTTCGACATCCTGCTGTCCCCGAAGTGGAAGCACGGCGTCGAGCCGGCCGTCGACATCACGCTCGCCGGCCGCTACTTCGAGCGCTTCGCCGACCACGCCGTCCACGTCGCGGAGAACGTCGTCTACCTGGTCACCGGGCAGCGCCCCGCGGAGATCACCGACCTCCCCTGACCCGGTCGGCGCGCCCTCGCCCGCCCCGCGGCGCGCGGCGGTTCAGACGACGGGCCGGGCGACGAGGGCGGCGTTGGCGAGCGCCCTGATGCCCCGCTTCAGGTCCTGCGGCGCGACGTCGCCGATCAGGAGCCGCTGCAGCAGGTATCCGGGCATGATCGCGAAGAGGGTCTTGCTCGCGGCCTCGACGTCGGTCCCGGCCGGCAGCCGCCCCTCGCCGACGAGCCGCCGCAGGTAGGCCCCCCAGATCTCGCGCAGCCCGGCGAACGACCGGGTGAGGTGGTCGGCGAGGTCCGCGTCGTACATGGCGAGGGCCCAGGCCTGCGGGGCGAGCCGGACGGGCCCGTCCTCGCCGGACAGGCCGGTGAGCTTCTCGGCGAGCGCATCGAAGATCTCGTCGAGCGGGAGCAGCCGGTCACCGGTGGTGAGGTCGACCAGGAACGCCTGAAGGTCGCCGACCACGGCCATGAGGTTGGCGGCGACGATCTCGTTCTTGCTCTTGAAGTACCGGTAGACGGCCCCGGCCGACAGCCCGGACTCGGCGAAGATGTCCTGCATGGACGTCTCGTGGACGCCCTTGCGGACGAAGCACCGGCGCGCGGCGTCCAGGATCTGGCGGCGGCGGCGTTCGAGGTGCTCCTCGCTGACTCGCGGCATGGCGCCAATCTAAAACGAACGTTCGTTTCTTGACAAGCCGGACGGGGCGGTGCGACGCTTTCCGGGAGCTAAAAGAACGGACATTCGCTTTTCTTGAGGAGCGGGCATGAAGTCCTCCCCCGCCGTGCGCGCCCTGGGCGTCGCCGCCGGCGCCGCACTCCTGCAGCTCGTCATGATCACCGCGTTCGCGTGGCCGGCCGCCCACCTCGCGCCCCGCCGCGTCCCCATCGTCGTCGCCGGTCCCGCGGCCGGACCGGTCGCCGAGCGGCTGGCGGACGCCCGGCCCGGCGCCTTCGCCATCTCGACCCGCCCGGACGAGGCGTCGGCGCGCAAGGCCCTCACCGACCGCGACGCCTACGGCGCGATCATCGCCACGCCGTCCGGGACGCAGGTGCTCACCGCCTCCGCGGCCTCCCCGGCGGTCGCGCAGCAGCTCGACGCGCTGGCCCAGCGGTTCGCCCCGAAGCGGGACGCGGCGGCGGGGGCGGTGCCCGCCGTCCGGGACGTCGTCGCCGCCGACCCCGACGACCCACGCGGCACCGGGTTCGGCGGCATGGCGCTCCCGCTGATCATGTCGTCGATCGCCGCGGCCGCGCTGCTGACCTTCGCGGTCCGCCGGGTGTCCTGGCGGTCCGCCGGCGTGCTGCTGTTCGCGGTGCTCGGCGGGCTCGGCTCGGCGGCGCTCGCGCAGTCCTGGATGTCGCTGCTGCCCGGCCCCTACCTCGCCATCGCCGGCGTCATGGCGGTCACCATCGCCGCCGTCACCGGTACCGTCGCCGGGCTGGCGTCCCTCGGACGGGCCGGGCTCGGCGTCGGCGCCTTCGTCTTCCTGCTGGTCGGCAACCCGCTGTCCGCCGCGACCTCGGCCCCCGAGCTGCTGCCCCGGCCGTGGGGCGAGATCGGCCAGTACCTCCCGCCCGGCGCGAGCGCGACCCTGCTGCGCTCGGCCGCCTTCTTCGACGGCGCCGGCGCCGCCCGCCCGATCGCGGTGCTCGCCGGCTGGACGGTCCTCGGGGCGGCCCTCCTCGCGCTCGGCGCCCGGCGCGGCCGCGCCGGGCGGGCCGCCACCGCCGACCGCGCCCCGGAGCCGGCGCTCACCTGACCCCCTGTCCTTCCGGGAGGCGCTCCCGGAAGGGCCCCGCCGCGTTCACGACAGGTTGCTGATCGGCAGCAGGCCGCGCTCGCCGAACACCTTCTTGGCGACGAGCGTCGCGTTGAGGGACCGGGGTATCCCCGCGTAGACGGACGTGTGCAGCAGCGCCTCGGCGACCTCCATGGCGGTCAGGCCGACGTTCAGCGCGGCGTTGATGTGCACCTCCAGCTCGATCTCGCAGCCGCCCAGCGCCGCCAGCACGCCGAGCGTGACGAGCTGGCGGTCGCGGGCGGGCAGCTCCGGCCGGGCGTACATGTCGCCGAACGCCCACGCGACGACCTGGTGGCCCAGCTCGGGCGAGACGTCGGCGAGCGAGTCGACGACCCGCTGCCCGGCCTCCCCGTCGACCTGCTCCAGGACCTTCATTCCGTACCGGTAGCGCTCTTCGCGGTCCATCTCGTCCTCCTTGAAGCGGTTGCGATGACTAGATCGTGGCCCAGGAAACCGCTTCGGCTGCCTATGAGGCATGTGGAGATATACTTCCCATGCTCAGGAGGCATGGATGGACTTGCGGATGCTCGGTTACGTCGTCGCGATCGCAGAGGAGGGCTCGATCAGCGGCGCCGCCCGCCGCCTGCGGCTGACCCAGCCGACCCTCAGCCGGCAGCTGCGCGAGCTGGAACGCCGCCTCGGCACCGAGCTGTTCGTCCGCGAAGGGCGCGGCCTCACTCCGACCGCCGCCGGAAAAGCGCTGGTGAAGCGCGCTTCGGTGGTGCTGGCGGAGGCGGAGGCGGCACTGGAGGACGTCCGGCTCGCCGCGCAGGGCCTCGCCGGGCGCGTGACGGTGACGTTCGCCGGGTCCGGGATCAACGGGCCGCTCGGCGGCGCGCTCGGTCGGCTCCGCCGCGAGCTCCCCCGCGTCGACCTGCGGCTGGAGGAGAGCTTCAACGACGCCGAGATGTCCGACGGCGTGCTCGACGGGCGGTTCGACCTCGCCGTCCAGCGGCTCCCGTCCCGCGACGCGCGGCTCGCCACCCGGCCGTGGTGGAACCAGCCGCTCACCCTGTTCCTGCCGTCCGCGCACCCGCTCGCGCACGCGCCGGGCCCCGCGCCGCTGAGCGCGCTCGGCCGCATCCCGCTCGTGGTGTGGCCGCGCGAGGCGTCACCGCACTCCCACGACGAGATCCTCGCGCTGTGCGACCAGGCGGGCGTCGTCCCCCGCATCGGCGCGAGCGCCCGCAGCGTGCAGACCGTCCTCGCCCTGGTCGCGGCCGGTTTCGGCGGCGCGGTGATGCCGGACTCGCACCGCGCGCTGCGCCGCGTCGGCGTGACGCCCCGCCTGCTCGCCGGCACGAACACGACCCTCTATCTCGTCTGGCGCGCCGACGAGACCGACCCGCTCGTCCACCGCTTCCGGGACACCCTCGCCGACCTCGCCTGACCCGCACCGACCTCGCACCCGCACCGTTCGGCGAGAGGCGCGGGTTCACGCCGGGCGCGGGCCGCGGGGGCTCAGTCGTCGGCCAGCAGGTCGCGGAGCAGGTCGCGCAGGGCCTCCTGCTTGTCGTCGGCCAGCGCGGCCAGCGGGGAGTGCGCGCCGAGGCGGTCGAGGACGCCGGCGCGGGCCCGCTCGCCCGCCGGGGTGAGGACGATCTGCTTGGCGCGCCGGTCGGTGGGGTGGGGCCGGCGCTCGATCAACTCCTGCGCTTCGAGCCGGTCGAGGACGAACGTCGCGTTGGACGCCTCGCACGCCATCCGGACGGCCAGCTCGCGCGCCGTGATCGGCTCCGACAGCTCGCGGAGCGCGACGACCTGGGACGCGGTCATGCCGATGTCCTCGGCGACGCGCCGCACGTGGACGTCGAGCCGCTGCACGAACCGGTGGACGAGCTTGCACACGTCCCGGTCGATGTCGTCCGCCGCCGGCGCGGGCTGCTGGGCCATGCCGGAAGTCTACCCGACCTGATTCGAGTCATGATAATGATAGTTCGAACTATACGAGTTCGAACTACATGGAGCTGCGCGTGCCCCTCCCCCTGCTGTCCCTGATGCTGGTGGTCTTCGGCCTCACCACCGGCGAGTTCGTGATCGCGGGCATCCTGCCCGACGTGGCCGCCGGGCTCGCGGTGCCGGTGCCCGCCGCCGGCCGGCTGGTCACCGCCTACGCGCTCGGCATGATCGTCGGCGGTCCGGTCGTCACCGCGCTGACGGCGCGGCTGCCCCGCCGCCCCCTCGTCGCCGGGCTCGTGACCGTGTCCGTGCTCGCCAACCTCGGCTCCGCGGCGGCGCCCGGCTACGGGCTGCTGCTGGCCGCCCGGTTCGCCGCCGGGCTCGTCGTCGCGACGTTCTTCGCCGTCGCCATCGCCACCGCCGTCTCCACGGCCGCCGAGGGGAGGCAGGCCTCGGCCGTCGCGAAGGTCGCCCTCGGGATGAACCTCGGCATCGTCCTCGGCACCCCGCTCGGCACGCTCGTCGGCCAGCACCTCGGCTGGCGCGCCGCGTTCGTGGCCGTCGCCGCCGTCACCCTCGCCGGCCTGCTGATGGTGCTGCGGTTCGTCCCCGCGATCCCGGCCCCCGCCGGCTCGGTCCGCGGCGAGCTGCGCGTCTTCGCGGGCCGCGACGTCCGGCTCGCCATCGCGCTCACGGCCGTCGGCAACGTGGGCGTCGTGACCGTCTTCTCCTACATCGCACCGCTGCTCACCGGAGTCAGCGGCTTCGGCGAAGGCGCCGTGCCCGCCTTGCTGCTGGTGTACGGGGCGGGCGCGGTCGCGGGGAACTTCCTCGGCGGCCGGCTCGCGGACAGGGCCCTGATGCCGTCGCTGGCCGGCCTGCTCGCCGCGCTGGCGGCCGTGCTCGTGCTGTTCTGGGCCGCCGGGGGCGTGCGGCTCCTCGCCGTCCCGCTGGTCTTCGTCCTCGGGGTGCTCGCCTTCGCGATCATCCCGGGCATGCAGACCCGCGTGCTGAGCGCCGCGGGCGCCGCGCCGACGCTGGCCGTCGCGGTCAACGCCTCGGGCTTCCAGGTCGCCGCCGCGTTCGCGGGCTGGCTCGGCGGCGCCGTCATCGACCACGGTCCCGGCGCCCGCTCGCTGTACCTGGTCGGCGCGGCCCTCACCGTCGCGGGCCTGGGCATCGCGCTCGCCATCCTGCGCCGTGACCGCCGCATGTCCGCCGACCCCGAACGCCCCCTGGAGCAGGTCGGCTCCTGAGTCCGAGGGTCACTCCAGGGCGGTCGGCCTGATCGCCATCGTCGACCAGGCCATCACCCACCTCGAACCCGGTCTCGCCCTGAGGCCCCCGAAGCCGCCCTGGAGACCCCGGCCCTCGCCCTGTAGGGTCCGCCTCGGCCCCGTCCGCAGGATCCGCCCCGCGATCCCCCACGCCCGGGAGGGCGATCGCGCATGGCACTGAGGAACATGCTGCTCGACGTCGCGCCGTTGCGCGCGTCGCCCGCCTTCCGGCGGCTGTGGGCAGGGCAGACGCTCTCCGGTTTCGGCGGGCAGATGACGCTCGTCGCCGTGATGTTCCAGGTCTGGCAGGCGACGCGGAGCACCACCTGGACCGGCGCGGTCGGCCTGGCGCAGGCGGTTCCGCTCGTCGCGCTCGGGCTCTTCGCGGGATCGCTCGTCGACCGCGTGGACCGCCGGAGGTTCTACCTGCTCACGACGGCCGGGCAGACGGCGTGCTCGCTCGCCCTCGCGCTCCAGGGCCTCCTCGGGCACCTCCCGCCGGCCGGGGTCCTCGGGGTGGTCGCGGCGCAGTCCTGCTTCGCCGCGGGCGGCGGGCCCGCCTCGCGCGCCTTCATCCCGCGGCTGCTGCCGAAGGGGCAGGTGGCCGCCGGACTGGCGCTGCGGCGGATCGCCTTCCAGGGCGCCATGCTGGTCGGGCCCGCGCTGGGCGGGCTGATCGTGGGCGGCCTCGGCGTCGGCGGCTGCTACCTGGTCGACGCGCTCACGTTCGCCGCCGCGCTCTACGGCGCGTTCGGCCTGCCGCCGATGCCTCCGGGCGGCGAGCCCGCGCGTCCCGGGCTGCGCGGGGTGCTGGACGGCCTGGCGTTCCTCGTCCGGACCCCGGTGATCCGCGGGGCCCTGCTCACCGACCTGGCCGTCACCGTGCTGTCGATGCCGGTGAGCCTGTTCCCGCTGATCAACGCGGAGCGGTTCGGCGACGACCCGCGCACGCTCGGGCTGTTCCTCACCGCGATCGCGGCGGGCGGCGTCGCCGCGTCGCTGCTCTCCGGCACCTTCACCCGGCTTCCCCATCCGGGCCGGGTCATGCTCGCCGGCTCCGTCGGCTGGGGCGCCGCGCTCGTGCTGTTCGGCCTGGCCCCGGACCCGTGGACGGGCCTCGCCTGCCTGGTCCTGGCGGGCGCCGCCGACACCGTCTCCGTGGTGTCGCGGGGCACCGTCGTCCAGCTCGGCACCCCGGCCGAGCTCCTCGGCCGGGTCGGCGCCGCCGAGCAGATCGTCGGGCAGGCCGGTCCCGACCTCGGCAACCTGCGCGCCGGGCTGGTCGCGGACGCCACGTCCGGCACCGCGGCCGCCGTCAGCGGCGGACTGCTCTGCCTCGCCGCCGTCGCCGCCGTGGCGGCCGCCACGCCGCCCCTCCGCCGGCGCTCCGCGTCCCCGGCGCGGTAGCGGTCGGCACGGCCGCGCTCAACGCGGGGCGGGCTCCACCCTCTTGCGGAGCAAGCAGAACTCGTTGCCCTCCGGGTCGGCGAGGACGTGCCAGGACTCCTCGCCCGTCTGCCCCACGTCGGCGGTCCGCGCGCCGAGGTCGAACAGCCGCTGGAGCTCCTCGTCCTGGTCGCGGTCGGTCGCGTTCACGTCGAGATGAAGGGGCAGCTTGCCGCGCCTCGGTTCGTCGCTGCGGCTGAGGACCAGCCTGAGGTCGCCCTCGCCCAGCCCGGTTCCGGCGGGCCCGATCTCGATGTCGCCGTTGTCATCGCGCTCCAGGACGGCGTAGTCGAGCACCGCGCACCAGAACTCGGCGAGGGTCTCGGGGTCCCGGCAGTCGATGACCAGCTCGGTGATGCGGCATGCCATCGCGCCACAGTACCCCGTTAACGATCATGAGCGGGGAGCGGGGAAGGCACCGCCGGGACGGCGGCGCGGCCGGGGACGGCGGCGGGGACGCGGCCGGGGGCGGTCGTTACGGGAGGCTTATCGGGAAAGGCCCGTTCTGCGATCATCAAAGGGTGAGCGCTGGTGCGACGTGGAGCATCGTCGGCGTCCTGATGGCCGCCACCCTGTTGGCCTTCGTGACGCGCTCCCGGGTCATCGGCCGGCTCTGGGGGCCGGTCTTCCGCATCGCGCACGGCACCGCGTCCGCCGCCCTGCTGTCGCTCCTGCTCTACCTCGCGTGCATGGCGATCCACGGCCTCGTGCAATACGCCGTGCACGCGGCCTTCGGCGGATGGCTCGCGACCACGCTGACCCTGGTGGAGACCTTCGCGTACACACCGGTGGCGCTGGTGCCGCTGCCCGACCGGGACCGGGAGCCCTTCGGGGACCTGCGCCGCGAACTGGAGAAGGCCGGAGCGACCTTCCCGCAGGCGCGGGCGTCCGCCTGGGTGACCGGGCCCCTGTCGTTCCTCGGGCTCGGCGCCGTGCTCGGACCGCTCTTCGTCGAGTTCGCGTCGTGAGGGGCCGCCGTCGCCGGCGGCCCCGCGCGGCGGTCTACTTCTTGCGGCCCCGCCGGGCCTTCGGCGCGTCCTTCTTCGGCTCGGCCTTCTTCGGCGCGGCGGGCTTCTTGCCGCCGCCCTGGTTCTTGACGGCCTCGATGGCGGCCTTCGCGGCGGCCGGGTCGAGGTACTCGCCGCCGCGCTTGAGCGGGGCGAAGTCGTCGTCCAGCTCGTAGACGAGCGGGATCCCGGTCGGGATGTTCAGGCCGACGATCTGGTCGTCGGAGATGTCGTCCAGGTGCTTGACCAGGGCGCGCAGCGAGTTGCCGTGCGCGGCGACCAGGACGGTCTTGCCGGCGGCGAGGTCCGGGACGATCGAGTCGTACCAGTACGGCAGCAGCCGGTCCACGACGTCGGCGAGGCACTCCGACCGCGGGATCAGCTCGGACGGCAGCTCCGCGTAGCGCAGGTCGTTCACCTGGGACAGCGGGTCGTCGTCCTTGATGGGCGGCGGCGGGGTGTCGTAGGACCGGCGCCAGGTCATGAACTGCTCTTCGCCGAACTCCTCGCGCGTCTGCGCCTTGTTCTTGCCCTGGAGGGCGCCGTAGTGGCGCTCGTTGAGCCGCCAGGAGCGCTTGACCGGGATCCACAGCAGGTCCGCGACGTCCAGCGCGATGTTGGCGGTGCGGATGGCCCGCTTCAGCAGGGAGGTGTGCACCACGTCGGGCGTGATGTCGGCGTCGAGCAGCAGGTCGCCGCCGCGGGTCGCCTCGCTCTCGCCCTTCGTGGACAGGTCGACGTCCACCCAGCCGGTGAACAGGTCTTCCGCGTTCCAGACGCTTTCGCCATGCCGGAGCAATACCAGGGTCGCCATGGTGCAGAGCCTATCGGGACGCGCGGATCTACTCGCGATTGGCCGGGTCCGCGAAGGACGCGAAGGCCCGCAGGTTGGCGAGGCTCTCGCCGCGCTTGACCCGCCAGTCCCACTCCCGCTGGATCGACGACTTGAACCCGCGTTCGAGGGCCTTGTCGAAGTTCTCGTCGGAGTAGGTCAGGACGCAGCCGAGCAGCCGGTCGATCTCGTCGGCGCTGACGGACTCCAGCGGGACCTTCCCGACGAGGTGGACGTCGCCGACGTCGTCGAGGGCGAACGCGACCCCGTACATGCGGCCGTTCTTCTCCAGCAGGAACCGGTAGAACTCGGCGTGGTTCTCGTCGGGGCGGCGGCAGAAGAACGCCTCGACGTGCAGGCTGTGGTCGCCGACGATCAGCCAGGTCATGGTGGCGAGCTTGTGCTGGCCGGGCAGCTTGACGAAGAACGCGTTCTCGCGCGGCTCGTCGAACTCCAGCTCGGCGGCCCGCAGCGCGTCCCGGATCGTCTCGACGGTGCCGCTCATGCGTTCTCCCTTCGAGGGACCCCCCGGTTCGCTGCCGCTCATGCCGTGACCTCCGCGGTGAGCTGCGGGGAGAGGGCGGGCGGTGCGAGGCGGACGGCCGGTAGCGACATGGCACCGGTATACACGTCCAGGAGGCGGTCGACGGTGGCGTCCCACCCGAAGTCCTGGGCGCGGCGGACGGCGCCGCGCGCGAGGCGGTTGTGGCGGCCGGGCTCGGCGTGCAGGCGGCGCAGGACGGCGGCGTAGTCCGCCGGGTCGTGCCCGGTGACGAGGACGCCGGACTCGCCGTCCGCGACCGCGGTGCGGAGCCCGCCGACGCCGGCCGCGACGACGGGCGTCCCGCACGCCTGGGACTCGACGGCGACGAGGCCGAACGACTCGCTGTGCGACGGGACGACGGTGACGTCCGCGGCGCGGTACCAGTCGGCGAGGTCGGCCTGCGGGGCCGGCGGCTCGAACCGGACGACGTCGGCGATGCCGAGTTCGGCGGCGAGGGACTGCAGTCCTTCGGGGCGGCACCGGCCGGAGCCGCTCGGGCCGCCGACGACGGCGACGACGAGCCGGGAGCGCAGCGACGGGTCGTCGGCGAGCATGCGGGCGGCGGCGCGCAGCAGCACGTCGGGGGCCTTGAGGGGCTGGATGCGGCCGACGAACAGCAGGACGTACGCCTCGCGGGGCAGGCCGAGGCGGCGGCGGGCGGGGCCGGTGCGGTGCGGGAGGAGCCCGGTGCTGCGGGCGAGGATCGGGGACTCGGGTCGGAACACCGACAGGTCGACGCCGGGGCTGACGACGGCGACGCGGCGCGGGTCGGCGCCGTACAGGCCGATCAGCTCGTCGGCCTCCTCGCGGGTGTTGGCGACGAGCTGGTCGGAGGAGGCGACGACCTGCTCCTCGCCGAGGACGCGCTCGTCCGGTTCGGGCTTGTCGCCGTCGGCGAGCGCGGCGTTCTTGACCTTGGCCATGGTGTGCATCGAGTGCACCAGCGGGACGCCCCAGCGCTGCTTGGCCGCCCATCCGGCCTGGCCGGAAAGCCAGTAGTGGGTGTGCAGAAGGTCGTAGTGGCCGGGGTCGTAGGACGCCTCGGCGCGCAGCAGGCCGGAGGTGAAGCCGCACAGCTGGCGGGGCAGCTCGCTCTTGTCGAGCTCCTCGAACGGGCCGGCGACGACGTGCCGGACGAGGACGCCGGGGGCGAGCTCGGCGACGGGGGGCAGGGCGCGGCAGGTCGCGCGGGTGAAGATGTCCACCTCGACGCCGCGGGCGGCCAGCCGTTTGGCCACCTCGACGATGTAGACGTTCATGCCGCCCGCGTCGCCGGTACCGGGTTGGTCGAGGGGGGAAGTATGAACACTGACCGTCGCAACTCGGTTGATACGACGCGACACCGGACACCACCTCCGGTAGTGCAACCTATCGAGCGGGTTACCTGTTCCCTTAGGAAGGGGGACAATCGTCACTTCTCGCCACAGTGATCGACCTCACCGGCCGGCGCCAGGCCCGCACCTGGGAGGCTGGACGCATGCGTAAGACCGCGGTAGTGACCGGAGCAAGCAGCGGAATCGGGGCCGCCACGGCCAGGCGGCTGGCGGCGGAGGGCTTCAACGTCGTCCTGGCGGCGCGGCGCCGCGAGCGCCTCGACGGGCTCGCCAAGGAGATCTCCGAGGAGGTCCCGGGCGCGGCCAAGATCGTGCCGTTCACCCTGGACGTGACCTCGCAGGAGTCGGTGGACGCGCTGGTCGCGGCGGTCGGGGCCTGCCACGTGCTCGTCAACAACGCGGGCGGCGCGCTCGGCCTCGACACCGTCGAGACCGCCGACCTCGACGACTACCGGGCCATGTACGAGACGAACGTGCTCGGGCTCGTCCGGGTGACGAAGGCGCTGCTGCCCAAGCTGATCGAGAGCGGCGCGGGGCACGTGGTGAACATCACCTCGCTCGCGGCGCACGTCCCGTACGAGGGCGGCGGCGGGTACAACGCGGCCAAGCACGCCGCGTACGCGGTGAACGAGGTCATGCGGCTGGAGCTGGTGGCGAAGCCGGTCCGGATCACCGAGGTCGCGCCGGGGCTGGTGAAGACGGAGGAGTTCTCGCTGGTCCGGTTCCGCGGCGACGAGGCGCGGGCGGCGAAGCCGTACGAGGGCGTCCCGGAGCCGCTGGTGGCGGAGGACGTCGCGGACTGCGTCGCGTGGGCGGTGACGCGCCCTCCGCACGTCAACATCGACCGGATCGACGTCCAGCCCCGCGTCCAGGCGGCCCCGCACAGGCTGCACCGCGAAGGCTGACGCGTCGGCGTGCGGCGGGTCGGCGTGCGGCAGGTCGGCGTGCGGCAGGTCGGCGTGCGGCAGGTCGGCGCCATGAGTCCGTCCATGACGGCGACCCGCCGCGGCTCAACGAGAGGTGCGGGGGGCGACGGCCGTCCAAGGGAGGGTCAGTTCGCCGAGGCGCCAGCGTCGGCGGCCGCCGTAGGGCGGGCGGCAGAGGACGGGATGGGTCCGGGCGAGCAGCCGGACCGCCTCGATCCAGCGGGCGCGGGGGCCGAACGCCGAGTGCGGCGCGGCCGTCGCCCAGCAGCGGTCGAACGCCGCGAGGAGGTCGTGCACGGGTTCGCCGGGCACGTTGCGGTGGATCAGCGTCTTCGGGAGGCGTTCGGCCAGGTCGGACGGGCGGCCGAGGGCCGGGAGACGGGCCGCGAAGGTGATCGTCCGCGGCCCCTCGGGGCCGAGCGCGACCCAGACGGCGCGGCGCCCGATCTCGTCGCAGGTGCCCTCGACGAGGACGCCGCCGGGGGCGAGCCGCGCGCACAGCCGCTCCCAGGCGCGCCACGCCGCGGCCTCGTCGTACTGGCGGAGCACGTTGAACGCGCGGATCAGGACGGGCCTGCGCGGCACGGGCACCTCGAAGCCGCCGCGCCGGAACGAGAGCCCGTCGTGCGGCCCGGTCCTGCCGAGGAAGGCGTGTCCCGCGGCGACGCGGTCGGGTTCGATCTCGATGCCGACGACCTCCAGCCGGGGCGAGACCGCGCGCAGCCGGGTGTAGAGCTCGTAGGTGGTGACGGGGGACGCGCCGTAGCCGAGGTCAACGGCGAGGGGCCGGTCGCCCGCGCGCAGCGCGGCGGCCTGCGTGGCGGCGATCCAGCGGTCGATCCGGCGCAGGCGGTTGGGGTTGGTGGTGCCGCGGGTCACCTCCCCGACGGGCTTTTGCGATCCGACCACCTGCAGATTGTCGGTCTTTGGCGTGACATGCCGGTAATCGAACCCGATTCGGTCACGACGGTAAGTGGTCGTTTACGCTGACCTCCGACGCGCGTCCCCGACCCGCACCCGTCCCGCCCGCGTCCCCTTGAGGAGAGCCGCATGCCCCAGCTCGACCTGGCGACCCTGCACGAGGCCGTCGCCGCCGCCGTTCCCGACCGCGAGGCGATGGTCTGGCGCGACCGGCGGCTGAGCTGGAGCGAGGTCGCCGGGCGGACGCGCCGGCTCGCGCACGTCCTGCACGAGCACGGGCTCGGCGTCCGCGGCGACCGGCGGGCGGCCGAGCCGTGGGAGTCGCCGCACGACCACCTCGCGCTCTACCTGCACAACGGCCCCGAGTACGTCGAGGGCCTGGTCGGCGCGCACAAGGCCCGCGTCGCCCCGTTCAACGTCAACTACCGGTACGTGGACGACGAGCTGGCGCAGCTGTTCGCCGACGCGCGCCCGGCCGCGATCATGTACCACGCGCGGTTCGCCGAGGCGATCGAGCGGGTCGTGAAGCGCCTCGGCGTCCCGCCGCTGCTCCTCCAGGTGGCGGACGAGTCCGGCGCCGGCCTGCTGCCCGGCGCCCTCGACTACGAGGCGGCGCTCGCGGCGGCGTCCGCCGATCCCCTGCCCGGCGTCCGGCCCGAGGCCGGCGACCTGCACATCCTCTACACCGGCGGGACGACCGGGCTGCCCAAGGGGGTGCTGTGGCGGATCGGCGACCTGATGCTCGGACCGCTCGGCATGCGCCGCCGCGACGGGTCGCCCCTCGACGACCTGGACGAGGCGGTCGCGCGGGCGCTGCGCACCGACCAGCGGGTGGTCGTCGGCCCGCCGCTGATGCACGGCGCCGGCACCTGGTCGGCCCTCGGCGCGTGGTGCGCCGGCGGCTGCGTGATCTTCCCGGACCGGGTGGACGGCCTGGACGCGGCCGACCTCATGGCGACCGCCGAGCGCGAGCGGGCGACCCGGATGCCGCTGGTCGGCGACGCGTTCGCGCGGCCGGTCGCGGACGCGCTGGAGCGCCGCCCGCACGACCTGCGCACGCTCCGCACGCTGATCAACTCGGCGGCGGCGATCAGCCCCGAGGTGAAGCGGCGGCTGCTGGACCTGCTGCCGGGCGCGCGGATCGTCGACGTCCTCGGCTCGTCGGAGAGCGGCTTCGCGGTGACCCGCGCCGGCGCGGAGGCCCGCACGTTCGCGATGGCGCCGGGCGGCGCGGTGCTGAGCGCCGACCGCACCCGCAGGCTGGAACCGGGCGAGGACGAGCTGGGCTGGCTGGCCAAGGGCGGCGACGCGATCCCGCTCGGCTACCTCGGCGACCCGGACAAGACCGCCGCCACGTTCCTGACGATCGGCGGCGACCGCCTCGTCGTGCCCGGCGACCGGGCCCGCCACCTGGCGGACGGCACCGTCGAGGTGCACGGGCGCGAGGCGACGACGATCAACACCGGCGGCGAGAAGGTGTTCGCCGAGGAGGTCGAGGGCGTGCTGCGCGAGCTGCCCGGCGTCGAGGACGCGCTGGTCGTGGGCCGGCCGAGCGAGCGCTGGGGCACCGAGATCGTCGCGGTGCTCCGCCCGGCGGCCGCTCCCGAGGACGGCGCGCTGCGCGCGGGCTGCGCCGCCCGCCTGGCCCGCTACAAGATCCCGAAGGCGTTCGTGCGAACCGACGGCTCATTGCGGCTGCCGAACGGCAAGGCCGACTACGCCGCCGCCCGCGCGCTCGTGGACTGACCCGCCCGCCCGCGCGCGCTCACGGACCGACCGGCGCGGTCCTGCACTGAATCGCGTTCTGTTCGGGGCGGTCCAGGGCTGTACGGGACGGCGTCCGGCACGGAATCCTGGTCGGATGCCGGACCTGCACAGCCTGCTCGCCGACCTCGCCGCCGAAGGCGACTCCCTCGACGCCCTGGTGGCGCCGCTGCCCGCCGCGCGCTGGGCGGACCCGACGCCCGCCGAGGGCTGGACGATCGCGCACCAGGTCGCCCACCTGGCCTGGACGGACGGGCAGGCGGTCGACGCCGCGACCGACGCCGACGCGTTCGCGCACCACCTCGAACAGGCCGTCGCGGATCCCGCCGGCTACGTCGAGCGGGGCGCCCGCGAGGGCGCGGCCGCGGACCCCGCCGACCTGCTCGCCCGGTGGCGGGACGGCCGCCGCCGCATGGTCGAGGCGCTCGCCGCCGTCCCGCCGGGGACCCGGCTGCCGTGGTTCGGGCCGCCGATGAGCGTGCCGTCCATGGCGACGGCGCGGCTGATGGAGACGTGGGCGCACGGCGAGGACGTCGCGGACGCGCTCGGCGTCCGGCGCGAGCCGTCGGCCCGGCTCCGGCACGTGGCGCACATCGGTGTCCGGACCCGCGACTTCGCGTTCCGCAACCGGGGCCTGGAGCCGCCCGCGGAGGAGTTCCGCGTCGAGCTGACCGGCCCGGGCGGCGAGAAGTGGACGTGGGGCCCGGACGGCGCGGCGCAGGCGGTCACCGGGCCCGCGCTCGACTTCTGCCACCTGGTCACGCAGCGGCGCAACCGGGCCGATCTCGCCGTCGTCGCGACGGGCGCGGACGCCGACCGGTGGCTGGACGTGGCGCAGGCGTTCGCCGGTCCGCCCGGTCCCGGGCGCGCGCCCGCGGCCGGGTGAGAGCTTGATCACGAGCGGTCCCGGAGGGAATTCCGCAGGCTGATCTGGAGATATCTCCGGTATGACAGTACTGATTGCATTCGACGGTTCTGAAGACTCGAAGACCGCGATCGAATACGCGGCGCGGCACCTCCGGCCGGAGCCGATCGTGATCCTCAGCGTGTGGGAGCCGCTGCTCACCCAGATCACCTGGGCGCCGCTCGCCGCCGCCGTGCCGGTCGCCGCCGAGCAGGGCGACGACGGCAAGTTCGAGGAGGAGAAGCAGGCCGAGGCGCTCGCCGCCAAGGGCGTCGAGCTCGCCGAGGCCGCCGGCGCGACCCAGGTGACCCCGCGCGCCGAGCGCGGCGGCGGGCCGGTGTGGGCCGCGATCGTCGACGTGGCCGATGAACTGGACGCCTCGCTGGTCGTGACGGGTTCGCGCGGCCTCGCGGGCGCCCGGTCGGTGATCCTCGGCAGCGTGTCGACGCGGGTCCTGCACCACGCGGGACGTCCCGTGCTGGTCGTGCCGCCGCCGAAGGAGGACGACTGACGGCGGCGCCCGCCGGGGCATGCCGGCGAAGCCTTCGGCAGAAGGCCGATCGGCGGTGAAGCCCCTCAGGGCATCCCGACGGCGCGTTCGAACGCCGCGTACGCGTCCTCGCTGAACAGCACGAACCTCGCGTCCGACACCTTGGTCTGCGCCGCCCGCACCGTACCGACCGCGATCCGGGCGGCGTCGTCCATCGGCCAGCCGTAGATGCCCGCCGACACGGCCGGGAACGCGATCGACGCGACGCCCAGCTCGTCGGCGACCCGCAGCGACTCGCGGTAGCAGGAGGCCAGCAGGCCCGAGCGGTCCTCGGACCGGGAGTAGACCGGCCCGACCGTGTGGATCACCCAGCGGGCCGGCAGCCGCCCCGCCGTCGTCGCGACCGCCTGCCCGGTCGGCAGCCCGCCGCCGTACTGCGCGGCGCGCAGCTTGCGGCACTCGTCCAGGATCTCCGGGCCGCCCCTGCGGTGGATCGCCCCGTCGACCCCGCCGCCGCCCAGCAACGACGAGTTCGCCGCGTTCACCACGGCGTCGACGTCCTGTTCGGTGATGTCACCTCGGACGAGAGTGATGTTCATGCACAGAATTGTCCCCCGCGCCGGGCACGAAACGCACACGGACGGTCTCCGGCGGTACCCTCGTGTCGGACGAGCTTCCACGGGGCGGTGCGGCTCGTCCGCCCGTCGTCCGGCGGCCACGGGGGGCGGCCCGCGCCGGGGCCGCGCGTGACCTGGATCAGGACTCTGCCTATCCTGCCGTCAGACGACCACAAAGGCGTGACAGTCGTGGAGGTTACCCCCTTGAAGATCTTCCTCGCCGGAGCGACCGGAGTCATCGGCCGCCGGCTGATCCCGCTGCTCGTCCAGGCGGGCCACGAGGTCGCAGGGACGACACGCCGCGAGGAGCGCACCGGCTCCATCTCCGCGCTCGGCGCCGCGCCGGTCGTCCTGGACGCCTTCGACGCCGGCGCCGTCCGCGCGGCCGTCGCGGAGGCGCGGCCGGACGTGGTCGTGCACCAGCTCACCGATCTCAGCGGTGAGGACTTCGAGGCCAACTCGCGGCTGCGCGTCGAGGGCACGCGCAACCTGGTCGACGCGGCGAAGGCGGCCGGCGTCGAGACGATGATCGCGCAGAGCATCGCGTGGCTGTACCTGGCGGGCGAGACGCCCGCGTCCGAGACCGACGCGCTGGACTCCTCGCTGCCGCCCTACGCGGGCATCGCGGCGCTGGAGCACGCGGTGGCCGAGATGCCGCGCGGCGTCGTGCTGCGGTACGGGGCGCTGTACGGGCCCGGCACCTGGTACGCGCCGGACGGCGCGATCGCGCAGCGGGTGAAGGCGGGCAGCCTGCGGCTGGCGCCGGCGTGGACGTCGTTCGTGCACGCCGACGACGCGGCCGCGGCGGCGCTGGCGGCGCTGGACTGGCCGGCCGGGCCGGTCAACATCGTCGACGACGAGCCGGCGACGACCGCGGAGTGGCTGCCGGTGTACAGCGCGGCGCTCGGCGCCCCGACGCCGGGCAGCGCCGGCAAGCACGCGGCCACGACGGGCCGTCCGGTGTCGAACGCCAAGGCGCTCGGCCTGGGCTGGAAGCCGCAGACCCCGTCGTGGCGCACCGGCTTCGCCGACATGAAGTGACGCCCCGCCCGGACTGACCTGGCGGGACGGGCCGCGGCGGCACGCACACCGCCGCGGGCCGTCACCGTGCCCTCGATGACCCGCCCGGGCCTCCGGCCACGCGGGCTCGATGGCATGCCCGCGGTCAGCCGAACTGGAACGAGCGCTTCGCCATCCCGAACCAGTAGCCGTCGATGACGGACCGGCGCCCGGACGGCGCGTCCGCGTCCGCGCCGAGCGCCACGAACAGCGGCGCGAAGTGCTCGGTGCGCGGGTGGGCGAGGCGCGCGGCGGGCGCCTTGGCGCGGAAGTCGAGCAGCGCGTCGACGTCGCCGCCCTCGACGGCGCGGTCCGCCCACTCGTCGAACTCGGCGGACCAGGCGGGCGGCGGGGCGTCCGGGGCGGGGCTCATCGCGCGCAGGTTGTGGGTGGTGAACCCGCTGCCGACGATCAGGACGCCCTGGTCGCGCAGCGGCGCGAGCGTCCGGCCGATCTCGAAGAGCCGCTCGGGGTCCAGGGTCGGCATGGACATCTGGAGCACCGGAACGTCGGCGTCCGGGTACATCTCCACGAGCGGGACGTAGGCGCCGTGGTCGAGGCCGCGCTCCTCGTCCTGGTGCACGCCGGGAATGAGCTTGCGCACGTCATCGGCCAGTTCCGGGGCGCCGGGCGCGTCGTAGCGGACGCTGTAGTAGTGCTCGGGGAAGCCCCAGAAGTCGTACACGAGCGGCACGGGACGGGTCGCGCCGATCGACAGCGGCGCCTCCTCCCAGTGCGCGGAGACCATGAGGACCGCCTCCGGCTTCGGCAGGTCGCCCGACCAGCGGGCGAGTTCGGCGGTCCAGACGGCGTCGTCGGCCAGCGGCGGCGCGCCGTGGCTGAGGTAGAGCACCGGCATCCGGCTCATGGCATCCCCCAACGGTAAAAGTTCAGATCTGAACCATATCTCCCAGTTGGTTGAACGTTCAAGTCTTGAGGGTTCAAATACTTGCGTAAAATACGGACATGACCGACACCCGGTGGCTCGACGCCGACGAGCAGGAGACCTGGCGCGCGTTCCTCTGGACCTCCCGGCTGCTGAACGAGGCCCTCGACCGCCAGCTCCAGCGCGACTCCGGGATGCCGCACGCCTACTACATGATCCTGGCGATGCTGTCGGAGTCGCCCGGCCGCGCCCTGACCATGACCGAGCTCGCCGCGGTGGTCCACTCGTCGCCGAGCCGGCTCTCGCACGCGGTCAACCGGCTGGAGGAGGCCGGCTGGGTGCGCCGGTCCAAGGACGCCGAGGACCGCCGGACGACCATCGCCGAGCTGACCGACGAGGGGTTCGCCGCGCTGGAGAAGGCGGCCCCGGGGCACGTCGCCGAGGTCCGCCGGAACCTGTTCGACCCGCTGACCCGCGAGCAGATGCTGGAGTTCCGGCGGACCCTGCACGCGCTGCTGACCTCGCTCGACCCGCACCGCGAAGCGCCCTGCGCGAACAAGCGCGGCTGACCGCGCGCCGGCTCGCGGCGCGTCGCCCTTGAACGACCGCAGGTCAGCGCGTCACGCCACGGCTCAGCGAGGGTCCGGCGGCTCGAACTCGACGGCGTGCGCCTTCGCGTCCGGGTGCGCGGCGGCCAGCAGGCGCGCGCCCTCCTCGGCGAGCGCCTCCCGCTCGCCCGCCGGGACCGGCGCGAACGGGGAGATCCGCAGCGTCACGCCGCCGCGCTCCTTCTCGATCTTCCACATGCCGTGCACGAACCCGTCCACCAGGTACGTCGCGCGGATGATGCCGTTGACGGTGAAGACCCGCTTGCGGTGCTCCTCGGTGATGATCCGCGCGCGATCGGCGTGCGAGAGCAGCAGGTTGTCGAAGTCCGGGACGAACCGGACGGGCGCGGGCGTGTCCGGATCGGGGCGCGGCGCGTCCGGCAGGTCGTAGAGCGTGCGGCCGTCCGCGTTCCGGAAGACCCGCAGGCCGGCCCGGTGCCGTTCGACGACCTCGCCCAGCCGGGTCAGCCCCGACCACTGCTGGACGTCCTGGACGGTCGCGGGCCCGAACGCGCCGAGGTAGCGCAGCACCATCTCGTCCACGGACGGCTCCGGAACGGGGTGGCCGTCGAGCCACGACTCCAGGGTGGTGTGCTTGGCGACGCCGGACCTGCCCCAGATGCCGCGCGGCGGGACCTGCACCAGCGGCAGCGAGAGGCGGACGGCCCAGGCGAGCAGCGCGGCGTCCGCGTCCGGCCGGTGCTCGGCGAGGATCGCGCGCAGCTCCTTGTCGGAGCGCGGCGCCTCCTCCAGGATCTTCCGCGCGTGGGCGGCGGCGTCGGCGACGCCGGTGAGGCCCGCGCCGCGCGGGCTCCTCAGGTGGTTGTCGAGGATCGGCTGCGTCAGCGGCCGCAGCATCAGCGCGTCGCGCGCGCTGACCAGGTGCAGCGTGCCGCGCATCAGCACGATCCGCAGGACGCGCCGGTCGGTCATGGGCGCGGCGAGCTCGTCGAAGGCGAACCCGTCGAGCCTGCTCCAGAGCCCGATGTGCGGGGGGTTCGGCGCCTGCGCCTGCATCCCGACGAGATGCTCGATCGCCTCGACGGCGGTCATCTCGTGCCGCCGCAGCAGCATCTGGCGCGCCAGCAGCGCGCGGTTGAGAGCGCGCCGGTCCAGCGTGGGGGGCGTTCTAGTCGTCATAGCGTCCGCGCAGTTCCTGCCAGGTAGGGGGCGGGCCGGGCAGCTCCTCGGCGCCGGCGAGGTGCAGGGAGTCGAGCATCAGCGCCAGGTAGCGGTGCTGCAGCCGGTTCATCCGCTCGTCGCCGCCGATCCGGATGCCGTGCAGGTACTCCAGCATCACCGAGACGTCGCCGACCTCGATGTCGCCGCGGAGCGCGCCGGCCTCCTTCAGCCGGTCCAGCAGCCGCTTCGTGGCGATGTGGATCTCGCGGCCCTTGGCGCTCATCGCGTCGGTGACGGGGAAGCTGCCCGCGAGCCGCATCGTCAGGGACCCCGCGCCGATGTCCAGGCAGCGGCGCATGAACGCGGCGAACGCCTCCCACGGGTCGCCGTCGTCGGCGAGCGCCGCCTCGACCTCGGCGAGGTAGCGGTCCATGCCGTCGTCGGCGAGCTTCTGGAGCAGGTCCTCCTTGCTCTTGTAGCGGCGGTAGAGGGCGCTGATGCCGACTCCGGCGTGCTCGGCGACGGCCGCGATGGGAGCGCCGGGGTCCGCGGTGAACACCGCGCGGGCCGCCTCACGGATCAGTTCGTCGTTGCGCGCCGCCTGAGCCTTGCGACCGCTCATGGGCGCCGGCGTGGTGGTCTCCATGGCTCCCATAGTAGGGGAACGAATGATTCCGTTCTACTGGATCGCGGCGCCGATCGCCCGCACCGCGTCCACCAGGTCGGACGCGGCCGGCACGCCGTCCGGGTCGACGAGCGCCTGCGCCGCCAGCCCGGCCAGCAGCGCCTGGTAGCACGCCCCGGCCATCTCGGCGCGCCGCTCGCCGAGGACGGACGGGCCGGCGCCGAACAGCTCGGCCAGCCCGAGCCGCGCCTCCCGGTTGGCGTCCGGGAACGCGGCGCGCAGCTCCGGCGTC
The DNA here is from genome assembly GCF_014706005.1 of Actinomadura sp. RB99. Taxonomy (NCBI): domain Bacteria; kingdom Bacillati; phylum Actinomycetota; class Actinomycetes; order Streptosporangiales; family Thermomonosporaceae; genus Actinomadura; species Actinomadura sp. RB99. The sequence continues at coordinate 81,187 of NZ_JABMCA010000032.1, forward strand.
CGCTCGATCTGCGCGATCACCTCGAACTGGATCGCCCAGAGCGGGCGCGTCCGCGCGAACGACGCCAGGATCCGCTCCCAGGTGGCCTCGAACCGCTCCGCCCCGGACAGCCCCGGGTCGGTCTCGGCGGCGAGCATCGCGGCGATCTCCGCGCCCCACTCCTCGATCGCCTGGCGCAGCGCCGCGCGCAGCAGCTCGTCCTTCGAGCCGAAGTGGTAGCCGATGGCGGCCAGGCTGACGCCCGACTCGGTGGCGACGTCGCGCGCCGTCGTGCGCGTGTACCCCTTGCTCAGCAGGCAGCGCCTCGCGCCGTCCAGGAGGTCTTCACGGTTGCCCATGGCGGGACCCTACCCGATTTCTTGTACGAACGTCTTACACGAGCGTCTTGCACAAATGTCTTAAACGGTTGTACCGTCCGGGGCATGAACACGAACGCGGACACGAGCGTCCTGATCTCCGGTGCCGGCATCGCGGGCCTCACCCTCGCCTACTGGCTGCGCCGCCACGGCTTCGCGCCGACCGTCGTCGAGCGGGCGCCCGCCATCCGCGACGGCGGCTACAAGGTCGACGTCCGGGGCGCGGCGCTGACCGTCGTCGAGCGCATGGGCCTGCTGGACGAGGTCCGCGCGCGGCGCACCGGCGTCCGGAGCGGGACGGTCGTGAACGCGGCGGGCCGGCGGGTCGCGAGCATGGACGGCGACACCTTCGGCGGCCGGGTCCACGGCGACGCGGAGGTGCTGCGCGGCGACCTGCACCGGCTGATCTTCGAGCGCACCGACGCGGAGTACCTGTTCGGGGACTCGATCACCGGCCTCGCGGAGACCGGCGCGGGGGTCGAGGTCACCTTCGCCGGCGGCCTCGTCCGGACGTTCGACCTGGTGGTGGGGGCGGACGGGCTGCACTCGGTCACCCGGTCGCTGGCGTTCGGGCCGGAGGAGCGGTTCGTCCGCGACCTCGGCCACCGCATCGCGATCTTCGGCGTGCCGAACCACCTGGGCCTGGACCGCGAGGAGGTCACCTGCGTCGGACCCGGCCGGACGGCCCTCGCCTACAGCACCGACGGCGGCGCGGACGCCAAGGCGATGTTCCTGTTCCGGTCGGACGGGACGGACGTCCCCCGCGAGCGGGCCGCGCAGGAGCGCGCGCTGGCGTCCGCGTACGCGGGCGAGGGCTGGGAGGTCCCGCGGCTGCTCGACGGGATGGGCGCGGCGGCGGACTTCTACTTCGACGCGGTCGCCCAGGTCCGCATGGACGGCTGGTCGAGCGGGCGTATCGCGCTGCTCGGCGACGCCGCATACTGCGCGTCGCCCGCGTCCGGCCAGGGCACGAGCCTGGCGCTGGTCGGGGCGTACGTGCTGGCCGGGGAACTGGCCGCCGCGGGCGGCGACCACCGCACCGGGTTCGCCGCGTACGAGCGGGAGATGCGCCCGTTCGTGGAGCGGAACCAGAAGCTGGGGCCAGCGAACCTCAAGCGCATGGTGATGCGGACGGCGGGCGCGGTCCGGATGTCGATGGCGATGCTCGCGCTGATGAACCGGATGCCCGGCCGGGAGCGGATCATGGCGAAGGTCATCGCCCCGATCCACGCCGCCGCCACGGCCATCGCCCTCAAGGAGTACTAGGCGACGGGATCCGGTCTCCCTGAGCGCGTCTCTCTCGGGGCTGGGATGGATCAGCCGGCGGGCGGATCAGCCGGCGGGCGGATCAGCCGGCGGGCGGATCAGCCGGCGGGCGGATCAGCCGGCGGGCGGATCAGCCGGCGGGCGGATCAGCCGGCGGGCGGGTCGAAGAGGCGGAGCCGGTGGGCGAGCGCCGCCGCCTCCGTCCGGGACGCGACCTGCAGCTTCGCCAGGATGTTGGAGACGTGGACGCCCGCCGTCCGCGCGGAGATGAACAGCGCCTCCGCGATCTGCCGGTTGCTGCGGCCGTCCGCGACCAGCCGCAGCACCTCGGCCTCGCGGCGCGTCAGGCCGAGCCGCCGCGCGGGGTCCGGCGTCGGCGGATCGGGCGCCGGGGGCGGCTCCTCGATGGAGAGGCGGGCGCGCGCGGCGAGCAGCTCGATCTCCTTGAGCAGCGGTTTCGCGCCGAGCCGCGCCGCTATCGACGCGGCCTCGCGGCACGCCTCGGCCGCCCGCCCGGACGGGACTCCAGGCGCCTCGGCCGAGCGGAACAGGGCCCACGCCAGCGGGTACGGCCGGCCGAGATCGCGCCACGCCCGCACCGCTTCGTCCCAGTCCTGATCGCCCGCCTCCGCGCGGAACGCCGCCCTGTACGCGTGCTGGACGGGTCCGATGACCGGCAGCTCTCCGGCCAGGTCGCGCAGCTCGGCCAGCCGTTCGCGGGCTCCGCGCGCCACGCCGGGTTCGGCGGCCGACCGGGCGAGCCGCTCCCCGCACAGCCGGGCGCCGGTCAGCAGCAGCGGCCATACGAAGCGGGACGTCTCCCGCAGACCGGGTCCGTCGAGGGCGCGGCCGAGGATCACGTCGGCGCCGGCGAGGTCGCCGCGGGCCATCGCGACCCGGCAGCGCAGGTCGTGCAGCGGGAGCCGGAACGCCTTCCCCCAGTAGCGGTCCCCCATGACCGCGTGCGCCGCGTCCGCCGCCTCGCCGGCCGCCGCGGCGTCGCCCCGCGCGAGCGCGATGACCCCCAGGTTGACCTGCGCGAGTGCGCGGAACAGCGGCGGCGGGTCGAGCGCGAGGACGTCCCGCAGCAGCGCGGCCGCCTCGTCCCAGCGGCCGAGGTCCCACAGCGGCTCGGCGCCCTTCGCGGCCAGGCCCGCGCCCTGGTCCCGGTCGAGACCGGCGCGGCGCGCGGTCTCCAGCCCGGCCGCCACCGCCCCGGCGGCGCGCTCGTCCAGGCCCATGCCGTGCAGCGCGTCCGCCTCCGCCATCACCGCGATGACCAGCGGGACCGCCGACTCCCCGGCGGCACGGGCGATCTCCGCCGCCGCGGCGATCCGGGCCAGCGCCGTGTCGAGGTCCCCGGCGGCGCCGTCGAGCGAGCCGAGCGTCAGCAGCGCCCACGCCCGCACGCGCGCGTCCCCGGACTCGCGTCCGGCCGCGAGCGCCTCTTCCGCCAGCGCCCGCGCCTCGTCCGGCCGGGACATCAGGAACAGCCGGTTGGCCAGCGTCGACAGCGGACGCCCCCGGACCGCCGCCGGGGCCCCGTCCGGCAGCAGCGCCACGGCCGCGCGCAGGTCGTCGAGCGCCGGGTCGCCAAGCCGGTGCCGGAGCATGCTGCGCAGTTCGAGGAGCAGCGCGGCGCGGCGCGGATCGCGGTCCCGGTCGAGCGCCGCGAGGGCCTCGGACGCCAGGTCGACGCCTCGCGCCGCCTCCCCCGCCGACAGGCACGCCTCCGCCGCGCGGTGCAGAACGTCGACCCGGTCGGCGCCGAGGACGCGCTCGGGCTTGGTGATGCCGTCCCACTGCCGGAGCACGCGTTCGAGGATGCGCAGCTGCTCGGGGTGGGCGTGGAGGGCGCGCGCGGAAGCGGCGGCGCGCCACAGGGCGTCGAACGCCTGCTCCTTCTCGCCCCCCGCGCACCAGTGCGCGGCCTCCTCCGCCGCAGCACGCCCGTCCGGGACGAGATCGGGGTCGGCCTGCAAGGCGGCTCCGGAGCGTTTGTGCAGGCGGGCGCGCGCGCTCGGCAGGGCGTCCTCGTACACGGCCTGGCGTAGGAGAGCATGGCGGAACGTGTATCCGTCGCCCTCCGCCAAGAGGAGACCACGGTCCACGGCAGGGCGTATCGCGTCCTCTAGGGACAGGTCGTCCAGCCCCGCCACGGACGCCAGGAACCGGTGCGCCAGACCTCCGCCCCATGCCGACGCCACGGACGCGGCGTGCAGCACGCCACGCGACCCGTCCGGCAGCGAGCGGAACCCGGCGAGCAGCAGGTCCCGCAGCCGGCGCGGCGTCCCGCCCTGCGCGCCCGCGTCCGCCAGCGCCTCCACGAACAGCGGGTTCCCCTCGCTGCGCCGCGCGATCTCCTCGACGACGCCGCGATCCGGCAGGTAGCCGAGCCGGGCGGCGACCAGCCCGCCGACCTCCTCGCAGGTCAGCGGAGCGGGCTCCAGCAGGCGGACGCGCGGCGACCGCGCCAGCCCGGCCAGCACCGGACGCAGCGGGTGCCGCTCGTCCAGGTCCGTCGACCGGTACGTGCCGACCAGCAGCACCCCCGGCCCGGACAGGTTGTGCACGAGGAACGCCAGCAGCTCGCGGCTCGACGGATCCGCCCAGTGCAGATCCTCCAGGACGACGGCGAGCGGGCATTCCCGCGCCGCGCCCTCGACCAACGTCAGGACGTCCTCGTATAGCCGGGCCCGCCCGTGCACCGGGTCGGGCTCGTCCGGCGCGACGCCGAGGACCGGCAGCCAGTGCGCCAGCCCGAGCCGCCCGCCGCCCGGCAGCAGGCCGGCGGCGCGCTCGGCGCCGAGGTCGCGGACGAGCGCGCGCATCGCGGCGATGAACGGCGCGTAGGCGAACCCGCCGCCCGCCTCCAGGCAGTCGCCGCGCGCCACCCGCGTCCGGGACGGCAGCCGGGCCGCGAACTCCGCGACCAGCCGGCTCTTGCCGATCCCCGCCTCGCCGCCGACCAGCACGGTCACCGGCCCGGCCTCGCACGCGCGCGCGTACGCGTCCGCCAGGGCGGCCAGCTCCGCCTCACGGGCGACGAGAACGGACGCCACCGCACCTCCTGAACACCCGGTCCGGAAATCTGAAGAACCCCGCACGGCCGACTACGTATTCCTCTCAATGTGACACGAGCCGCGTTTCACGACCGTAGAGGGCATGACATCCGGAAAGCACGGCCGGCTGATCCTGCCGGTCATCCTCTCGGCGACCTTCATGGTGTCGTTCGACTACATGGTGGTGAACGTCGCGACGCCGTCGCTCCAGCGCGACCTGCACGCCGGGCCCGTCGCCCTCGAACTCGTCATCGCCGGCTACGCCTTCACCTACGCGAGCGGGATGGTGACCGGCGGGCGCCTCGGCGATCTGTTCGGCCACCGGCGGCTGTTCCTCCTCGGCATGGCCGCCTTCACCGCCGCGTCCCTGCTGTGCGGGCTCGCGCAGTCGCCCGTGCAGCTCGTCGCGGCGCGGCTGCTCCAGGGGCTGACCGGCGCGGCGATGGTCCCGCAGGTGCTCGCCCTGATCACCGCCGCGCTCCCGGCGGCGGACCGGCCGCGCGCGATGGCCTGGTACGGCGTCGTCCTCGGCGGCGGGGGCGTCGCCGGCCAGATCGGCGGCGGGCTGCTGCTCCAGGCCGACCCGCTCGGGCTCGGCTGGCGGACGATCTTCCTGGTGAACGTGCCGGTCGGCGCCGCCGCGCTCGCGCTCGCCGTCCGGTCGCTGCCCGGGACCCGGTCGGACCGGCGGCCCCGCCTCGACCCGGCCGGCGCCGCCGGGATCTCCGGCGCCCTCGCGCTCGCGCTCGTCCCGCTCGCGATGGGCCGCGAGCAGGGCTGGCCCGCCTGGACGTGGATCTCGCTCGCCGCGTCCGTCCCGGTCCTCGCCGCGACGCTGTGGTGGGAGCGGCGGCTCGCCCGGACCGGCGGCGAACCGCTGCTCGACCTCGCCCTGTTCCGCGCCCGCTCGTTCGACCTCGGCCTGGCGCTGAACGTCGCGTTCCTGGCCTCGTTCGGCAGCATGAACGTCGTGCTGACGATGCTGCTGCAGGGTGGCCTGCGCCTGACGCCCCTGGAAGCGGGCCTGGAGTTCGGCCCGATGGCGCTGCTGACCATGGTCGCGTCGCTGTTCGGCCGCCCGCTCGTCGCCCGGTTCGGGCTGAAGGTGCTCGTGCGCGGGACGGTCGTCAGCGCGCTCGGCGTGCTGGCGCTGGCCGTCGAGCTGCACGTCCTCGGCGGCGACGTCACCGCCCCGTGGCTGCTCGCGCCGCTCGGCCTGCTCGGCCTCGGCGGCGGGCTGACGCTGCCGTCGGTGATCGGCGCGGTGATGTCGGGGATCCGCCCCGCGCAGGCCGGCGCCGCGTCCGGGGTGCTGAGCACCGCGCAGCAGTTCTCCGGCGCGACGGGCGTCGCGGTGCTCGGCGCGATCTTCTTCGCCGCGCTCGGCGCGCACCCGGGCCGGGCCGCGTTCGCGTCCGCCGCCGAGACCGCGATCTGGGCCGACTTCGCCCTGACGGTGGCGACCGTCGTCCTCGGCGTGCTCTTCCTGCGCCCGGCCGCCACCGCACCCGAGCCCGAGCCCGCCGCTCCGGCGCGGGAACCGCTCCTCGACAAGCGCGTCTGACCCGGCTCGGCTCACCCGCCGGGCCGTCCCTCGCCGGGCGGCCCGGCGCCGCCGCGCGTCAGGACCGGCCGGCGGCGCGCTCGCCCACCGCCGCGCACGCGGCGGCGACGAACGCGGCGACCACCGGATGCGGGCGGCTCCCGTCCCCCGCCAGCTCCGGCTGGAACAGCGTCGCGAAGTAGAACGGGTGGCCGGGCAGCTCGGCGATCCGCACCTGGCCCTCGTCGTCGTGGCCGGTGAAGCGCAGGCCGCTCGCCTCCAGCGTCCCGATGTACGCGGGGTTCGGCCCGAACGTGCAGTTGAAGCGCTCGATGCTGCGCGACGTCCCCATGATCCGCTCGGCGGACGAGCCGGGCGCCACGTTCACCTCGCCCTCGTGCCCCGCGAGCGAGCACGCCAGCGGCATGATCACCGCGTCCTCGCCCGGGTCGTCGTCCTCGGCGTTCTCGGCGTGCTTGGCGCGGGCGATCCCGCACACGTTCCGCGCGAACTCCAGGATCATGTGCTGGAAGCCGCCGCACGTCCCGAGCACCGGGATCCCGCCCTCCCGCGCCGAGCGGATCGCGGTGAGGACGCCCGCCTCGCTGCGGTACGGGCTGCCGGGCAGCAGCCAGACGCCATCGAAGCCGTCCAGCCCGGCGCCGACCTCGTCGGTCGGGATCCAGTACGCCTCCGCGAGGAGGCCGTCGCGCTCCCGGACGGCCTCCAGCAGCCGCGGGATCCGGACGTGCGACTGGACATTCGGGGACCGGTCCCCGACCAGGGCGATGCGCGCTGTGAAGGTCATGCCCCGACCCTGACGCCGCACCCCGCTTAAGCACCAACGATGATTTCCGATGCGAACATAAGCAACACTTATCCGATGGACCCGCACCTCCTCCGGACGTTCGTCACCGTCGTGCGGACGGGCTCGTTCTCCGCCGCCGCGGCCGAGCTCGGCTACACGCAGGCCGCCGTGTCGCAGCAGATCGCGTCACTGGAGAACGACCTCAAGATCACGCTGCTGCACCGGCGGCCCGTCGGCACCACCGAGGCGGGCGCGCGGCTCCTCGAACACGCCGGCCCGATCCTGCTGCGGCTCCAGGCGGCGCGCTCGGAGATCGTCCGGATGTCCGGGACGGCGCGGGCCCGGCTGCGCGTCGGCGCGTCGCCCCTGGCCTCCGCCTACATCGCGGAGCCACTAGCCCGCGCGCGCGGCGCCCACCCGCGCGTCGAGGCCGCGGTGCAGGTGATGGGCCGCGCCGAGGTGGACGTGGCGGTCGCGGCGGGCGACCTCGACATCGGGCTGGTCGACGGGATCGCCGCACCCAACGACCCGCTCCGGCTGGCCGACACCGTCCCGCTGGCGGCGGTCGCCGTCGCGGAACGGCCCCTCGTGCTGGTGCTGCCGCGCGCGCACCCGCTGACGTCGCGTCCCGGCGTCGACCTGAACGACCTGGTCGACGCTCTCTGGCTGGACGTCCCGGACGTCGCCGTCCCGCTCCCCGCGCTCCGCCAGGCCACGGGCTCGCGCGACGGGTTCCCGCCGTCCCTGACCTGCGAGGGCGGGGACCTGCCGTTCCTCCTCGCGCTCGTCGCCGCGGGCCACGGCCTGGCCGTCCTCCCTCCGGGCCTGGCGGGCGGCGCCGGGCTCGCGGAGGTGCCGGTGCGCGCGCCCCGGGTCGTCCATCGGACCGAGCTGCTGCATTCGCGCGCCGCCGATCCCGCGACGGCCGCGTTCGTCGACGCGCTGACCTGAGAGAACGCATCCGGGCTTGACCTCCGGCGAGCCGCACCCTCATTATGAACATACGTTCATGAACATGCGTTCACAACAAGGAGGCACCGATGGACGTCGTCAACACCCACCAGGCCGAGGCGTGGAACGGCTACGAGGGCGAGCACTGGGCCGACCACCACGAGCGGTACGACGCCGTCAACAACGGCTTCGACGGCGCCCTGCTGGAGGCCGCCGAGATCGGGCCCCGCGACCACGTCCTCGACCTCGGCTGCGGGAACGGCTACATCACCCGGCTCGCCGCGCGGCGGGCCCGGCTCGGGCGGGCGCTCGGCGTCGACCTGTCCGCGCCGATGCTCGCCCGCGCCCGCTCGCTCACCGAGCAGGAGGGCGTCCGGAACGCCGAGTTCGAGCAGGGCGACGCGCAGGTCCACCCGTTCCCGGACGCCGCCTTCGACGCCGCGGTCAGCCGGTTCGGGGTCATGTTCTTCGCCGACCCGGTCGCCGCGTTCGGCAACGTCCGGCGCGCGCTGCGGGAGGGCGGCCGCCTCTCCTTCCTCGCCATGGCGTCCCCCGCCGGCACCGACCTCGGCACCGTCTTCGCCGCGATCGCGCCGCGTCCCGCGGCGGTGACCGGACACGCCGGCCCGATGTCGCTGTCCGACCCGGACCGCGTCCGCGAGATCCTCGGCGCGGCCGGTTTCCGCGACGTGACCTGCCGGAAGGTGCACGCCGAGCAGGTCTGGGGGCGAGACGCCGCCGACGCCGCGGACTTCCTCGCCGGCTGGGGCCCCGTCCGCCACAACCTCGGCGACGGCCCCGAGCTCCGCGCCGCGATCACCGACGCGATGCGCCCGTTCGAGCGCGACGGAGCCGTCCGGCTGCGCAGCACCGCGTGGCTCGTGCGGGCCCGCCGGTAAGCCGGGTCGCGGTCCACGCCGGCCCGATCACTACGATGCGGGTGATGTCACCTCGGAGAGCGGCCGCGCTGGACGGCGGCGACCTGTCCCTGCGCGAGCACCTGATCGCCACCGCCGAGCGGATGATCGCCGAGCGCGGGACGGCGGGGCTGACCGTCCGGGCCATCGCGCAGGAGGCGGGCGTCGCGGGCGGGGTGCTCTACAACCACTTCGCCGACAAGGAGGAGCTGATCGCGCTCGCGCTGCGCGCGCACGCCACGGCGATCATGCGCGGGCTGGGCGCGCTGCCCGAGCCGGGCACCGGGACGGTCGAGGACAACCTGCGCGCGTACGTCGCCCACGGCCTCGCCCTGCACGCCCGGCTGCTGCCCGCGCTCACCGGGCTGCTGGCCCAGCCAAAGGTCCTCGCCCGTTTCGCGGCGCTGAGCGATCGCGACGAGGACTGGAAGGAGCGGCTGGTCCGCTACCTGCGCGCGGAGCGCGGCCTCGGCCGCCTCGCCCCGGACGCCCGGGTGGAGGCGGCCGCGTCGATGCTCGTCGGCGTCTCGCACGAGACCGTTCTCTCGGCGCTGTTCCAGGGCGAGGGCCTCGCCCGCGAGGTCCCGCCCGAGGCCGCGGACGACCTGGTCGCCACGGTCCTGCACGGCATCTCCCTCCGCTGACCTTCACTGCGTCAGCGGGGTCGGCGCCCGCGACCCGGGCCAGGTCCAGGAGCACCGCAGCGCACAGCGTCAGGCCGACCGCGGCGGCGGGACCGACGAGCACCGGTCGCACGGGAGCCGCGATGTGGTCACCCCACCGCCACCCGACCATCACAGTCCTGTGACCAGGCAAGATAACACCCGAGATCGACTTTTCAACAGCCGTGGAGCGACCTTGCGCGCGGACAGTGAACCAAGAGGTGGACGTGGTCGGCCTCGCCGTTGTCGGCGTGAAGACCAAGTGCGCGTGCAGCGTGTAGGTGTCGCTGCGGCCTCTGCGTGTATCCGCACCCGATTCCCCTCGTGTCAACACAGAGTAATGCTACGATCACACTTGTGAAGATCGTGGTGCAGGTCAAGCTCATACCGGACGCCGCACAGGCCTCGGCCCTCGAGCGCACCCTGTACACGGTCAACAAGTGCGCGACCCAGGTATCGGCCGCATCGTTCACCGCCTACGGGCTCAAAGGATCGGTCAAGGACCTGCGGTCGATGGCCTACGGCGATCTCAAGGCCCGTGGCCTGGGCGCGCAGGCCACGCAGCACGTCATCAAACGGGTCGCCGACGCCTACACCACGTTGCGGGCCAATATCCGGGCCGGGAATCTCGGCGGCGAGGGCTCCCCACGCCGTCGCAAGGCCACCTCCAAGCCCGTCGTCTTCCGGCCGGATGCCGCGCACACCTACGACGACCGGTGCCTGTCATGGAACTACGATGCCCAGACCGTGTCCATCTGGACGGTGGACGGCCGGGTGAAGAACGTCCGCTTCGCCTGCTCGGCGGCAGCGCTCAAGCAGCTCACCGAATACCGGAAAGGCGAATCGGACCTGGCGTTCCGGGACGGGAAGTGGTTCCTGGCCGCCACCTGCGAGGTCCCCGAAGCCGAGCGGTACCAGCCGAAGGACTGGCTTGGGGTGGACCGGGGCATCACCAACCTGGCCACCACCAGCGACGGCGACAACCACTCGGGGCGGCGCCTGGACCGCTACCGCCGCTGGCAGGCCCGCAAGAAGGCCGAGATCCAAGCCAGAAGGACACGCTCAGCCGCGCAACTCCTCAAGAAGCGTGCACGCCGTGAGTCACGGCACGCCACCCACATCAACCACACGATCTCCAAGACCGTCGTTGCTGTCGCCCAACGCACCGAACGCGGCATCGCCCTGGAACAGCTTCAGGGCATCCGTGAGCGGGTCACGGTTCGACGCGACCAGCGAGCACGGCAGTCGTCCTGGCCGTTCCACCAACTCGGGGCGTTCATCGCCTACAAGGCCCGCCGCGCCGGCGTGCCGGTCATCGAGGTGGACCCGGCCTACACCTCGCAGCGCTGCCCGCGCTGCGGCCACACCGCCAAGGCCAACCGGCCTTCGCGGGACGCCTTCTGCTGTCGCCGGTGCGGTCTCGCTGGGCCCGCCGACGTCGTCGCCGGGGTCAACGTGCGCGACCGCGCACGCTCGGCGTGGGTATTCGTCAACATGCCCCCACCGGTCCCCGCCTGAGCGGGGACCGGCGATGTGACCCGTGGCCGCCCAACCGTACGGGGCAGCCCGGGAGCATGAACAAAGCCCTTCCGGACCGAGCCACCGAGCTCGGCCATTCAGGGCCGAGTAGTTGACGTGGCCATGGACATGGCCTCGCGGACCTCGTCGAGGGTCTGGTCGGCGATGGCGGCGGCGCGGGCGTTGCCCTCGGCGAGGACGCGGCGCAGGTGGCCGCGGTCGGCCATGATCTCGGCGCGGCGGGCGCGGATCGGGCGCAGGAACTCGTTGACCGACTCGGTCACCGTCCGCTTGAGCGCCGCGCCGCCGCCGTCGCCGATCTCCGCGGCGACCTCGCGGGGGTCGCGCTCCTGGCAGAGCGCGGCGAGCAGCACCAGGTTGGACACCTCGGGACGGGTGTCGGGCGCGTACTCGATGTGCCGGTCGGCGTCGGTCACCGCCCGCTTGATCAGCCGGGCCGTCTCGTCCGGCGACGCCGAGAGCGCGATCGCGTTCCCGCGGCTCTTGCTCATCTTGCGGCCGTCGGTGCCGAGCAGGGTCGGCGCGGCCGACAGCAGCGCGTCCGGCACCGGGAAGACCGGGGCGTACCGGTCGTTGAAGCGGCGCGCGATCGTCCGGGTGACCTCCAGGTGCGGGAGCTGGTCGGCGCCCACCGGGACGAGGTTGGACTTGCAGAACAGGATGTCGGCGGCCTGGTGGACGGGGTAGGTGAACATCAGCCCGCTGACCGAGGACTGCTTGGACGCGGCGATCTCGTCCTTCACCGTGGGGTTGCGGCCCAGCTCGCCGACCGTGACCAGGGACAGGAACGGCAGCATCAGCTGGTTCAGCGCGGGCACGGCGCTGTGCCGGAAGATCGTCGCGGTGGACGGGTCGATGCCCGCGGCGAGGTAGTCGGCGACGAGGCCGTCGACGTGCTCGCCGAGCCGGTCGGCGACGTCGCGGTCGGTGAGCACCTGGTAGTCGGCGACCAGCACGAACAGGTCGACGCCGGCGCGCTGGAGCCGGACGCGGTTGGCGAGGGTGCCGAAGTAGTGGCCGAGATGCAGGGCGCCGGTCGGCCGGTCGCCGGTCAGGATGCGGAACGCGCCGGGATCGGCGGCGACGCGCGCTTCGAGGTCGCGGTACGGGCCGGTGGCCTGCGGCGATTCAGCGGGCCGCGGCGATTCAGCGGGCTGTGGCGTCTCGGTGGTCTGCATGGGTCTCTCCTCCTGGTTCCGGGGCCCGCCGGACGGACCCGGCGCGGAGAAGAGAGCGGGCCGTCCAGCGGACGGCCCGAGGCGTGCGTGGGTGTCGGCCGTCCTAGGACGGCCGCCAGCACAGACACGCGGTGCGCTTCATGCCTTCACGATATCCCATCGGGGATGCGGACGGCAGTAGATAATCCGGTACGGAACCAGTGGGTACTCTGGAGGCATGACCGCGCTCGCCCCAGCCAACACCGTGACGGACCTGTCCTACCTGCTCGACCACACCTCGCACGTGCTGAAGTCGCGGATGACGGCGGCGCTCGGCGAGATCGGGCTGACGCCGCGCATGCACTGCGTGCTGGTGCACGCGCTCCAGGAGGAGCGCACCCAGATCCAGCTGGCCGAGATCGGCGACATGGACAAGACCACGATGGTCGTGACGGTGGACGCCCTGGAGAAGGCCGGGCTCGCCGAGCGGCGCCCGTCCTCGACGGACCGGCGCGCGCGGATCATCGCCGTCAGCGAGAAGGGCGCCGAGACGGCCCGGCGTGGGCAGGAGATCGTCGACCGGGTGCACGCGGAGGCGCTCGGGGCGCTGCCGGACGGCGAGCGCGACGTCCTCGTGCGGGCGCTGCGGCGGCTGGCGGAGGGGCACCTCAGCACCCCGGTGGAGCAGGCGCAGCCGGTGCGCCGCCAGCGCGAGCGCAACAAGTAGGTCCCCAGCAGATCGTCTCTAACAAAACTATCTGCTAAAGTCTCTCCTGTTGCCTCAAACGGGAGATGACCCCATGAACCTGTCCGCACGGTCCCGAGGGACCGCTCTCGGCGTGCTATCCGCCGCCGCGCTGATGACGATCCTGGACGGCAGCATCGTCACCGTCGCGATGCCGTCCATCCAGCGCGACCTCGGCTTCTCCGCCGCCGGGCTGAGCTGGACCGTCAACGCCTACCTGATCGCCTTCGGCGGCCTGCTCCTCCTCGCCGGGCGGCTCGGCGACCTCATCGGCCGCAAGACGATGTTCCTCGCCGGGAACGCGGTGTTCACCGGCGCGTCCGTGCTCGCCGGCGCCGCCACCGCGCCGGGCGTGCTGATCGCCGCCCGGTTCCTGCAGGGCGTCGGCAGCGCGATGGCCTCCGCCGTCGTGCTCGGCATCCTCGTGACGCTCTTCACCGAGCCCGGCGAGCGCGCCAAGGCCATCGGCGTCTTCAGCTTCACCGGCGCCGCCGGCGCGTCCATCGGCCAGGTGCTCGGCGGGGTCCTCACCGACGCGCTGAGCTGGCACTGGATCTTCCTGATCAACGTGCCGATCGGGCTGGCCACGATCGCGCTGGCGGTCGTCGCGCTGCCCCGCGACCGCGGCGCCGGGCTGCGCGCCGGCGCCGACGTCGCGGGCGCGCTGCTGGTCACGTCCGGGCTGATGCTCGGCATCTACACCGTCGTCAAGGCCGAGGACGACGGCTGGCTGTCGGGCCGCACGCTCGGCCTCGGCGCCGTCTCGCTGGTCCTGCTCGCCGGGTTCTTCGTCCGGCAGGCGAAGGCCGCCACCCCGCTGATGCCGCTGCGGCTGCTGCGCTCGCGCAACGCGTCCGGCTCCTACCTCGCGCAGATGCTGTCGCTGTCCGCGATGTTCTCGTTCCAGATCATCGTCGCCCTCTACATGCAGAAGGTCCTCGGCTACGACGCGCTGGAGACCGGCCTCGCGATGCTGCCCGCCGCCGTCGCCATCGGCGCGATCTCGCTGTTCGTCTCGGCGCGGCTCAGCCGCCGCTTCGGGGAGCGCGCCGTGCTGCTCGCCGGGCTCGTCGCGCTGATGGGCGCCATGGGGTGGCTGGCCCGGATCCCCGAGGACGCGAGCTACATCGCCGACCTGCTGCCCGTGATGGTGCTGGTCGCCGGCGCCGGGTTCGTCCTGCCCGCGCTGACCGGCCTCGGGATGGCCGGCGCCCGCCCCGACGACGCGGGCCTGGTGTCCGGGCTGTTCAACACCGTCCAGCAGATCGGGATGGCGCTCGGCGTCGCGGTGCTGTCGACGCTCGCCGCGTCCCGCACCGAGCACCTGCGGGCGGACGGCCGGTCCGAGGCCGCCGCGCTGACCGGCGGATACCACCTCGCGTTCACCGTCTCGGCGGGCCTGCTGGTCGCCGCGTTCCTGGTCGGCGTCCTCGTCCTGCGCAGCCCGAAGGCCGCCGCGGACGCCCCCGCCCCCGTCGAGTCCGTCCCCACCAACGCCTGAAGGAGATCACCATGACCGCGTACGGCCCCGGCCAGGGACCCGGCCCCAAGCCCGTCGGCGAGGACGACCTCGCCCGCCTCCTCGGCGAGCAGCAGTTCGCCGTCCTCGCCACCACGAAGAAGAGCGGCCACCCGCACCTGTCCACCGTCGTCTACACCTGGGACGCGGCGGAGCGGATCGCGCGGATCTCGACCACCGCCGGGCGCGCCAAGGTCAGGCAGATCCGCGCCGACCCGCGGGCCGCGCTCCACGCGTCCGCCCCGGACCACCTGTCGTTCGTGGTCGCCGAGGGACGCGCGGAACTGTCCGGGATCAGCGAAAAGCCCGGCGACGACGCCGGGCGGGAGCTCCTCGCGATGACGCCGGGCTTCCCCGACCCGGCCGACGAGCGGGCGTTCTTGGAGCAGATGGTCAAGGACCGGCGGCTCGTGATCCGGCTGCACGTCGACCGGCTCTACGGGACCGTCCTTGCCGACTGAGGAGGGCCGGTTCCGCACCGGCCCCGGCGGTTCAGGTGGGCAGCACGATCAGGATCAGCGGCAGGCCGGCCAGCAGCGGCACGGCGACCGTCGCGGCGAGGCGGGCGCGGCGCGGCAGCGGCTTCGGCTCCAGCAGCCGGTTGACCCGCGCCATCACCGGGATGTCGTCCGAGGACGCCACCCCGAGCGTCCCGGACGGCGCGGCCGCCGGGCGGGCGGCGGCGAAGCGCAGCAGCGCCGTCGCCAGCTCGCGCGGCGGGCGCCCCGACCGGGCCCGGTCGTCCGCGGCCATCTCGATCAGCAGCTCCACCGCGTCCAGGCACCGCCCGACCAGCCGGAACTGCGGGAACACCTGGCGCAGCGACGCGAACGGCAGCAGCACCAGGTCGTGGCGCTCGCGCGCGTGCGCGCGCTCGTGCGCGAGGACCGCGGCCAGCTCGGCGCGGTCCAGCAACTCCAGGGTCCCGGCGCTCACCACGACCTTGGACGAGCGGACCCCCGGAACGCAGTAAGCGGCCGCGCCCGGGTGGTCGAGGACCAGCGTGCCGGGCACGGCCGAATCGCGGCGGGAGACGAGGGCGAGGAGTACTCGGTGCCGGTGCCTGGCGCGGACGACGCGGACCACCGCGTACATCAGCATGACCAGCAGCACGGCGGCGAGGCTCACCGCGGACAGCAGCGCCGCCATGTGCACCGTGTCGAGCCGGGCCGCCTGGTCGGCGTAGAGGCCGGGGATGCCGCCGAGGACGCCCTTGCGGTACGGCGCCATCGCGACGCCGAGGAGGGCCCCGATGGTGGCGACGCCCCAGCACAGGCCGAGCGACTGCCAGAGGGCGATGCCGAGGCGCGGGGTGCGCCACGTCCACCTGGCCCGGGACAGCAGGTGCGCCCCGCCGACGGTCCCCAGGGAGATCAATGCGAGCAGGGCGGTGCCGGTCATGCCGGTGGTTCCTTCGTGAGGCCAGCCAGGGCCTGGCGGATCACGTCGATCTCGTCGCTCGAGACCGACCGGACGAAGTGCGCCAGCGCGGCGTCGCGGTCGCCCGTCTCGTCCAGGGCGCCCAGCATCAGTTCCGTGACGTAGCTCTCCCGGCTCTCGACCGGCCGGTACCGCCACGCGCGGCCGTCCCGCTCGCGTTCGAGGAAGTCCTTCTTGGCGAGCCTGTCCAGCACCGTCATCACCGTGGTGTGGGCGAGGTCGCGGTCATGGGCCAGCGCACGGCTCACGTCGCGGGCGGTGGCGGCGCCGGCGCCGGCGTCCTCCCGCGCCCACAGAACCTCCATGACCGTGCGTTCAAGCTCTCCAAGACCCTTCACGACGTCCAGATTATCCGACTGAGGGCGAGGTCACCACGGCGGGTAGTACTACCGACTTCCGTACTACGCCTTGTAGTACTACATTCAGTCGTATTAGCGGCGTGCCGGGGCCACGGTCGGCAACCACGCACCGGCACGCCGCTGCCTCTAACCGCCCGCCATGGCGCCGACCACCAGGAACGGCTCGGCCCCCGCGACGACCGGCCCCGGCAGCGGCGCGTCCACCGGCTCATGGGACAGGTCCTCGGCGCAGGCGTAGAAGCGCACGAACGCCCGGCGCCGCCCCGTCCGCCGATCACGGATCGTCCCGCACAGCACCGGGAACCGGTCCTCCAACGCGTCCAGGACCGTCGCGATCGTCGTCCCCTCGACCTCCACCTCCCCGTCCACCCCGGCTAGCGCCCGCAGATGCGCGGGCAGCACCACACGGATCACGGCAGCGCCTGCACTTCCACCGACAGCACCGCCGGGAGATCGCGCACGATCGGCGTCCAGGTGTCGCCCTCGTCGGACGACCCGTACACCTGCCCGCCGGTCGTCCCGAAGTAGATCCCGCACGGATCCAGCGAGTCCACGGCCATCGCGTCCCGCAGCACGTTGACGTAGCAGTGGCTCTGCGGCAGCCCGTCCGTCAGCGGCTCCCACTCGTTCCCCCCGGCCCGGCTCCGGTAGACCCGCAGCCTCCCCTCCGGCGGGTAGTGCTCCGAGTCGCTCTTGATCGGCACCACGTAGACGGTGTCCGGCTCGTGCGCGTGCACCGCGATCGGGAACCCGAAGTCGCTCGGCAGATCACCGCTGATCTCCCGCCACGTCTCCCCCGCGTCGTCGCTGCGCATCACGTCCCAGTGCTTCTGCATGAACAGCACCTCCGGACGCGACGGATGCATCGCGATCCGGTGCACGCAGTGCCCGACCTCCGCCTCCGCGTCCGGGATGCCCTCCGACCGCAGCCCCCGGTTCACCGGCCGCCACGTCGCGCCCGCGTCGTCCGTGCGGAACACGCCCGCCGCCGAGATCGCCACGTACATCCGCGCCGCGTCCACCGGATCGAGCACCACGGTGTGCAGGCACATCCCGCCGGCCCCCGGCTGCCAGTCCGGCCCCGACCCGTGCCCGCGCAGCCCGGGCAGCTCCTCCCACGTGCTTCCGCCGTCACCCGTCCGGAACAGCGCCGCGTCCTCGACGCCCGCGTACACCACGTCCGGATCCACCGGCGACGGCTCCAGATGCCAGACCCGGTTGAACTCCCACGGACGCGGCGTCCCGTCGTACCACTGGTGCGTCCCCGGCTCCCCGTCGTACCGGAAGTCGTTGCCCACCGGCCGCCACGTCGCGCCCCCGTCGTCCGACCGCTGGATCAGCTGCCCGAACCAGCCCGTCGACTGCGACGCGTACAGCCGGTCCGGATCCGCGGGCGACCCGGCGACGTGGTACATCTCCCACCCGCCGAAGTGAGGCCCGCTGACCTCCCACCGCTCCCGCTTCCCGTCCGCGGTCAGCACGAACGCTCCCTTGCGCGTCCCGACCAGAACCCGAACCCCGCTCATGCCCGCACTCCTCTCGACGACTCAGAGGAGAGACCACCCCCGCCTCCAGAACTCATCGCCGCCGCGGAGTCAGGCCTCAAGCCCCGTCAGCAACCGCGCGACGTCGAGCCCCGTGTTCAAGTAGTCGACGAACAAGGAATTGTTCAGCGCCCACTTCGACCGGCGGTAGCGGACCAGGAATATGGCGTCACTGGTGCTGTACCCCAGAAGCGTCAGGGCGTGAGCAACGACGAGGCCGGACCGGTTGTAGCCGGAGTGGCACCGGACCAGCACCCGCCGCCCGCGCCCGACCGCCTCCACCGCCAGCTCCGCCGCACCGCACACCGCCTCAAGCTGCCCAGCGGTCAACGGCCCATCCGGCACGGGAACGCTCCGGTGCTCGACACCACCGCCGGGGCCGTGCCCCTCGCGCTCGTACAGGCTGATCACCAGATCGAACTCGCGATCCACGATGACCGGCACCCGCACTCCGGCCTGATCCCGGTAATGGTGCCCGCCCATCCACAGCAGCGGAACGATCTCATCCCAGGGCGACCCCGCATCGGGCGCCCCACGCCCCTCCGTGCGCACGGCCTGCTCCCACCAATGCCACCCGGCCGCCTCGAGCCGGGAACGATCATTCCTCCCCATACAACCAGGAACCGCCGCCCTCGCCGCCCCGAAAAAAGTCCAGCAGTGGCCGGAGCCACCGCCCGCGACCTGTCACCGATCGCCGACCTGCCTTGTCTTCTCTAGGGACCGCTTCCACGACAAGGAGACAAGACATGCCATCACCCGGCGACCTCAGCTTCGAGCGGGACATCAAGCCCCTGTTCCGCGCGAAGGACCGCGACTCGATGCTGTCCTTCTTCGACCTGCACGACCACGCGGACGTCTCCAAGCACGCCGACGCCATCATCGGTTCCCTGCTGACCGGACGCATGCCCTGCGACGGCACCTGGCCCGAGGACCAACTGGCGAAGCTCCAGCAGTGGATCGACGCAGGCAAGCCCGCCTAGCAGGCTCGCTCGTGGGCGCGGCCGGTTCTGCCGAGCTGCGCTCTGACTCCCAGCTACGCCCGGTCGCAGATTGGGCACAAGTGCCGCCCTCGTGCAGGCCGGGGGGACCGTCATTCCCTACAGAGCTGGATGCTCCGGAGCCGGCCGCGCCCAACCCGCACGGTAATGAACCCCCCTGACATCAAGCGCCGGCTCGCCGTCCCCTACCCCTGGCTCTGCGGCGGCCGCTCCCACGAACGCGGAGCCCGAACGTACTGAAGCCTCCGCCGGTCGCTCGCCCCGTAAGCGACGAAGTTCTGCCTAGCCTCCGCAAGGCTGAGCCCCCGGTTACGACCGCCGCGGCTCTCATAGGCGTCGTGGTCGTGCCCATCGTCTTCCCAGAAGCACACGGGGCAGATCTCGAAGTAGCCCCGCCGCTCAAGCGTCAGATACCCGCAACACGGACACGCATACGGCCCGCCTCCCGGCACCCGATGCACGCAGCCGATTGTCACGCCCAAAACCCACCCCCACAACCGCCCCCTTCCAGCCCGGCCACGTAGCTACAAGTCCGTGGCGTACCCCTCAAGGAAGTAGGACTTGTCAGGCTCAGGAGGTGGACAACCCAGTACCTCGATGAGCTGCGACCAATGCTCGGCCGTGACCAGGTACGAGTCCGCGAACCACTCATCATCGCCGTGATCGAAGAGGTCACGGACCCTGATGAACTGCTCCCGGCTGACGGGGAAGGTGTCGCTGAGCTGCTCGTCGCTGTCGTTGAACGAGACAAGCCGCCATCCCATGTTCTGGCCGTCTGCGTAACGAGCGGGTCTCCGGGCACGGCCCGGCGTCGAACCGGGCACGTACGGTGCGGTCGAGGGCCTGGCCCGCAACCGGGCGAACCTGAACAAGGTGATCACGCACTGGCCGGACATGCTGAAGGTCGCCGGTTCCCTGGTCACCAACCAGGTCCGCGCCTATGACCTCTGGGGGACCAGCTCTGCGCGCTCGCCCGCAACCGCGGCGTCAGCCGCGGTGCGATTCGCACGGCGGTCGCCGACCTCATGCCCGACCACAACGGCATCGCGCAAGAGGGCACCCCGCCCTGGATCTGCCGGTCACCCTCGACATGCCGGGCAAGGTCGCGGACTTCCTCCGCGCGGCCGACCTGGAGCCCGTCGAGCGGGCCGCTCTCGCCCAAGGGGTGACCGTACGGCGCGGCCAGGGCTACGCCCTGCGCATCACCGCCGTGCCAGCAGTCCACCGCCAGCTCCTCGCCCGCTGCCAACCGCTCGATGGCGCAGAACCCGCAGCTCCAGCTCGACGCCCTGGAGGCCGACGGCTACGACGAGATGGCGATAGAGAAGGAGTCCGGCAAGCGCGGCACCGCGCGGGCGCAGTGGGAGGAGTTGCTGACCAGGCCGATCGCCGGCGACACGCTGAAGTTCTGGAAGTGCGACCGATGGGGCCGTAGCGCGGGACACGTACTCGCCACGGTGACCGAACTTCGTGAGCGCGGTGTCCGCGTGCTCAGCTCGACCGAGAACTTCGACCTGGAAACCAAGGAGGGCCGCTTCATGTTCGCCGTCCTCGCGGCGGCCGCCGAGTACGAGCTGGAACTGCGCGCCGAACGCCAGGCCGAGGGATCGTCGCCGCCAAGCGGCGCGAGGCCGAGGGGAAGATGCTGCCCGGCAAGCAGCGCATCGGCCGACCCCGAGTCATCGGCCCCGCTGAACTCGCCACCCTGCGCCGCCTGGTCGGCGAGAGAGCCTCCGCCACCGAAGCAGCCCGAACCCTCAAGATCGGTAGATCCAACGGCATACGCTGCACTCTCAGCACGCTGACCAGCGATACCCACTCAACCACGGCCCCTGCCGTATTCCGGTGGCACCTGTTTGCGGGCTGCTCAGTTTCGCCGGCGTCCGATCTGGCCGCGGCGGGATGAGTCGGGCACCGTGCGCGCCCTCCTGGAGCCTTGTTGGAGGGTGAATACTCTGGGGATCAGAGGCTGCGTTGTGCGCGAAGATCGGTTGTAGCCGCACAGGGGGCGGCGAGGCTGGCCAGGAGGTGGAGCGCCGCAGCGGCGTCGGAACCGATGGGGGCGCTGTAGATCATCATGGTCATGTCGGGATCGTCGGGGGCCCGCATGGCGACGTAGTCGAGGGCGAGTTCACCGAGCCTGGGGTGGGCGAAGCGTTTGCGGCCGCGAGTCTTGCCGCGGACGTTGTGGTCGGCCCACAGACGGCGGAAGTCGGGACTATGCAGGGATAGTTCGCCGACCAGGGTGGCGAGTTGGGGATCGTCGGGGTGGCGTCCGGCGTCGAAGCGGAGGTTGGCGACGGTGTCGCGGGCCTTGGTCTCCCAGTCGGGGTACAGCTCGTGGGCCGCCTCGTCGAGGAAGACCAACCGGGCCATGTTCCGCTCGGTGGTGGGCAGGGCGGGGAAGTCGGCTATAAGGAGCCGGGCCAGTTCGTTCCAGGCCAGGACGTCCAGGCGGCGTCCGATGATGTAGGCCGGGACGGCGGACAGGGCCTCCAGGGCCTGGCGCATCTCGGGACGTACCTGCTGGGGTCGGCCAGGGCGTTTGCGAGCGGAGCCGGGCTTGGCCAGGTTGTGCAGATAGGCGCGTTCGTCAGCGTCGAGGCCGAGCGCGCCGGCGACGGCGTCCAGGACGTCGGCGGACGCATTACGGGCGCGGCCCTGTTCCAGGCGGGTGTAGTAGTCGACGCTCACCCCTGCCAGCAGCGCCAGCTCCTCCCGGCGCAGACCCGGCACGCGCCGCTGACCGCCGAAGCTGCCCACACCATTTTCATCGGGGCGCAGGCGGGCGCGTCGGGACTTGAGGAACTCACTCAGCTGCTGGGCACGATCCATGATCCCCACTATCGGTGATATCGGTCTGTCCTGCCTGGTCCTGGCAGACCCAGGTAGGACAGACCCCGGCTGAACAGAGCTCTGGGTGATCGGCGGCCAGGCCCGCAGGATGGCATCGTTCGCCAGCGAACACAGCACCACTGAAGACCAACCGTAGAGGATCGGGAGTTTCCGCCATGTCCAACACCCTCACCATCGTTGCCGGTTTCATCGCCAAGCCCGGGCAGGAGCAGCGCCTGCGGGACGAGCTGAACGCGATGATCGCGCCGTCCTTGGCCGAGGAGGGCTGCCTGGGCTACCAGCCCTATGCCGACCCGACCCGCGCCGACCGCATGATCATCGTTGAGGAGTGGGCCGACAGCGCCGCACTCGACTTCCACTTCTCGCTGCCGCACTTCAAGCACATCGCCCAGGTCCTGGACGAAATTCTTGCCGAGCCGTTCACCCTGCGCCGTCTAACCGACGTCCCCGCCTAAGTGCCTGTTCTGGCGGGCCAGCCACGAGGCCGTACCCGTAATCTTCACGGGGACGGCCTCGTGTTCTGGACGCCCGTCCAAGACCGCCGGAGACGGACGCGTACTTTGATCGGCATGTCTCGTCACGGACGGTCGCCGTCGTCCTGGTCGGGATCAGATCCGCTGGTCAGCGTCCGGCGCGGTCGCGGCAGCGCGGATTTCGGCGTCGGGGTCGTCAGGCCAGCCTCACCGTCTGCCGTTCCTGGCGTGCAGCCAGCGCTCGAATTCGGCGGCGACGATGCGCTCGTCGTGCACGCCAGCCGCGTCGTCGGAGGCCGGCGAGACGATGGGTGGGCCCATCACCTCGTGCTCCAGGAACTTCCGGCCTTCAGGCACGGAGTCGAGGGGCGGCATTCCCGTGACGGTCGGGCCGCCGGGCAGCAGCAGGTTGACGGTGACGTCCGTGTCCCGCAGGTCGGCGGCCATGATCCGGGACAGCGCCTCGCTGCCGGCACGTGAGGACCCGGCTGGCGGCCGCCGGACGCACCGCCACCGAACTGCAGGCCAAGGCCCGGCACCTGCACCTGCACCTGGCCAGCCTCGGCCGCAAGGTCCGGCTCGGTGAGGAGACCTCGGCGGCCCTCACGCATGACGGCCGAGAGGCCCAAGGACGTGACCAGGGCCGATGCTTGGATGACCTCCTTGCGACTCGGCCGGAAGGCGCCGTGCCCTACTCGGTGGTAAGTGGCGTGTCCGGTTCGAGTGAGCTGGGCCATCGTGCTGGTGCCCGCGGTTCGGGCCCGCGCCTGGCAGTCAGCCGATGTTGGTGCGTGTTTCGGTGATCAGTGTGTCCACCACGTCCGGCAGGCCGCCGCGCTCGAAAGCTTGGCGTTGGCGGGCGGCCGAGGTGCCGCGTGCCAGGGCCGCTTGGGCCAGCTCGGCCACCAGGCCCCAGTCGCCTGCCGCCTCCAGCCGCTCCCGGTGGCGTTCCAGCAGCCCTTGCAGAAGTTGCGGGGCCGGCATCGATGTGCCGTCGAGGGGGTCGACCAGTTCGCTTTCCAGGCCGTAGCGGGCGGCTCGCCAGGTCGCCGCCCGGACCACTTCGGTACGGACTTCCGGCGCCGGCCGGCCCTCGGTCACCGCGTCGATCTCGCCCCCGACGATCGCGCGGAACAGGCCCGCGAGGAGCACGACGTCCTCCAGCCGGGGGCAGGCGTCGGCGATCCGCAGTTCCAGTGTGGGCAGGTGCGCCGACGGGCGCACGTCGTAGTAGATCATCCCGGGGTCGCTGATGGTTCCGGTCCGGATCAGATCCTCGATCATCGCGTCGTACTCGGCGGCCCCCTTGAACGCGCCGAGCGGCCCTGTGGTCGGCCAGCGTGACCACAGCAGCGTGCGGTAGCTGGCGTATCCGGTGTCCAGCCCCAGCCAGAACGGGGAGCTGGCCGACAGTGCGAGCAGCGCCGGCAGCCATGGTGCGATGCGGTGGCCGACGTTGAGCGCCAGATCGCGGTCGCCGATGTCGACATGCACCTGGGTGCCGCAGATGAGCTGCTCGCGGACGAGTAACTGGTAGTCGTCGAGAATGTTCTCGTAGCGGGGATCCGGGGTCACCTTGAGCGACTCCAGGTCTGCAACGGGAACGGTGCCGGCCGCGACAATGCCCAAGCCGAGCCCGTCGGCCGCCGCGACGACGCTGCGCCGCAGCGCCGCGAGGTCGTCGGCAAGGTCGACGAGCCGGGCATGCGGGCGGCTGTTGGCCTCCACCATCGAACACTGCAATTCGGCGACGAACTGTTCATGGGACAACTGGGAGAGCAGACTGTCGGCCTGCGGTACGAGCCGACGGGACTCCAGATCGACGATGTGGAATTCTTCCTCGACGCCGATCGCTACCGGCCCGGTCCCCTGTGTCAACTCCAAAGCCGTTCCACACTTTTCCAAAGCCGTTCCACACTTTCGTTCGAGGGATCACCGCTACGGATCGCTGCGCGCGCATGGGCGGCGGAGGAAATCACCTGATCGCCGTTTCAGGAGCCGGCGGCCAGGCTGGCTAGCACTTGTGTGGTGCGGTCGAGGGCTGCGGCGATCCAGGGGAGGCGGGTGGGTTCCGGACTGGTGAGAGCCGTCTCTCTTTGTGCGTCGTCCTGGCCGTAGAGCAGGCTCGTTGCGATGCGTACTCTGAGTTCCTGGGGCTGATCGCCGAAGGCGCTGCCGGGTACGACGGCGACACCGTGTTGTTCGATGAGCAGGCGGGTGAGGTCTGAGGAGGTCTTGGCCTGGAGGGCTGGGCGCAGGGGTTCGAAGTCGGGGTAGAGGTAGAACGCGGCCTCGGGGGCTGGTGTGGGAATGCCCGCTTCGGTGAGGCGGGCGGCCATCGCCGTGACGACGGCCTGATGGAGCCGGCGGGAGGCCGCCACGTGTTGGGTGATCTCGGGGGGTTCTCGGAACGCGTATGCGGCGGCCCGTTGAATAGGGCCGGACGGAGCAGTCCAGATGTTGCTGGCGACGGCGAGCAGTCGTTGCCGGAGTTCGGGGTCGGGTACCCAGGCGACTCCGATCCGCCAGCCTCCGAGGGCGAGGTTCTTGCTCAGTCCCGTTGTGATCACTGTGCGTTGGGGGGCGTATCGGGAGGGGCTGGGGAAGTCGTGGTCGTCGTCGAAGACGAGATCGCGGTAGATCTCGTCGGAGATTATGGTCAGGTCGAGGTCGCCGGCTGTCCGGCACAGGCTTTCCACGGTCTCGGGCAGCGCCAGCGTGCTGGTCGGGTTGTCGGGGATCGTCACGATCACCGACCGCACGTCGCGTCCCTGTCTACGGGCTCGTGTGACCTGCGCCGTCAGCTCCTCGGGATCGGGCACTCCGCCTTCGCCTGGACGGGTCGCCGCGAACATCGGACGGACTCCCCCCATCTCGGCCTGGACGGCGTAGCTGACCCAGCTCGGGCGTGGGAGGACGACGTCGCCGCCGAGTGCGAGCATCACGGCGAACAGCAGGGGCTTGCTGCCGGGGCCGCAGACGATCTGGTCGGAGCCGGCCGCGATTCCGCGGCGCTGGAAGTATCCGGCCGCGGCTTCCCGGAGTTCGTGCTCACCGTTGACTGCGCCGTAGGCGTTGAGGTTGGACGCCGCGGCGAGTTCGGACTTGAGGGACGGATGCACGGGCAGTCCGCTCTCCCCGAACGCCAGTGGAAGCGTCGCGAGCCCGCCCCGCATTCGCTGGGTAACGGTCTCGTGAGCGGCCAGATTCGCAGCTACGGTAAAAATTTGGATTTCCTCATCCATGCGAGTCGCCGGGAAGGGGCAGAGGTTGTGTGGTCACGGACCCGCGGGAGGGTCGGATTTCGAGTGCGCGCCGACACGGGGCTGATTCGCGACCGGGATCGTGGACGGCCTTCTCGAGGGCCTACTCTGGTGAGCGGATATGGAAGAAGATGGCATGGGAGAAGCGACTCGGAGTCAAGCGGGAGACGAGCGCGTCCGCCACTCCGATGACGGAGCTCCGGGTGACTTTTCGTTCACTCAATACCGACTCCGTCTTGATCTCCACACATTCCCAGCCGTGCAGCATGAATTCCTGCCGCAACTGCTTCGGCGAGTAGGCGGTGTAGGCGAAGCCATGGGTGGCGCCGTCGAGTTCGTGCGTGTAGATGAACCGTGGCGCACTGCCGAAGTCCTCGATCTTGGCGTTGACCCGTTCACTCCTGTACCGACGGAAGGTGTTCGGCACCGAGCCGATCACATTGGCCCGGCCGCTCGACATCGCCTGGATGGTTTTGAGAGCGGCCTCCCGCTCCCTGAAAGACATATGTCCGAGAACTCCGAAGAACAGCAGCGAGAGTTCGCTTTCCGCGGCGAGTCCGGCGTCCACTGCTTCAAGCTCCTTGAAGCAGTGGACCTTCCCCTTCAACCCCAGCCTGAGTGCGGTATCCGCTATCTGGGCGCGTGCCGCATCGGATCGTTCCACCGCGATGACGGTGTAGCCCTTCTCCGCCAAGGGGATGGCGTAGCGACCGTCACCGGCGCCGATGTCGGTGAGGACCGCTCCGGGCGCCGCTGCGCGCAGTACGCGTGCGAATGCCAGGCGATTGGGCCTTGGATAGCGCTGCGTGTACTTCCTGGTCCTGAAATAAGTCTCGTATGAACTGTAGGTGTCGTCCGAAGGCGCCATCAACCCCGCTCCGTCCTGTCTCGGCCACTGGTCATTGGGTCACAGTGTCGTCTGCGGGCATCACTTCAAGACTCTGAAAGGTCATGCGGACAATGAAGCTCATCATGCCTCTAAGCGCTTTCGCGGGTACCGCTAATGGCCACCGCCAGGTAATGCGTTTTACCTTGCTGCGCGTCGACGGTGGCGGCCTCGACGTTGTCGCCGAGGTCGGTTGCGGCTTCTTTCAGGCGTGTCTTGTCGCGGGCCGCGATGGTGACGTGGGCGCCGGCGTGGAGAGCGTTGCGGGCGGTGGC
>NZ_JABMCA010000033.1:0-104814 GCF_014706005.1 Actinomadura sp. RB99
GGCGGGCGCGCCGACGGCGCCGGCGGCCGGCGCGGCCGGCGCGTCCGGGGCGGCGGCCGGCGGCGGGGCCGTCCGGTCGAGGTCGCGGGAGGTCAGGAGACCGCCCCGGCCACGATCGCGGCGACGGCGATGTCGGCGGCGGCGACCACCCAGCCCGCCGGATGGATCGCCTCGCCGTTGACCAGCGTCGCACCCAGCTTGCCCGGCGTGATCATGTCGAGGAAGTAGAACGCCACCACCATCAGCACGATGCCGATCGCGCCGTACACGGCGGTGTCGACCAGGCCGTTGCTCAGGTCGTTGTCGCTGGTGACGATCGCGGTGGTGACGATCGCGCCGATGCCGAGGAGCTTCTCGCCGAGCAGCAGGGCGGCGCCCCGGTTGCCCTCGGTCCAGATCTGGTGGCCGAGGCGGCCGGGCGTCGTCACCTCCACCACCAGGTAGCCGATCGCCATCAGCGCGATGCCGACCGCGCCGTAGGCGAAGGTCGCGCCGATGTCATGAGCCATGTC
The DNA here is from genome assembly GCF_014706005.1 of Actinomadura sp. RB99. Lineage (NCBI taxonomy): Bacteria > Bacillati > Actinomycetota > Actinomycetes > Streptosporangiales > Thermomonosporaceae > Actinomadura > Actinomadura sp. RB99. Next base: position 513 of record NZ_JABMCA010000033.1, read on the forward strand.
ATTCATCCGTTGCTCCTCATTTGCCCGACCCTGGACCGCCGCCGCGGAAGGACGCGATGCCGTGCTTGTTCCAGCCGCCACTGCCGGGCGCGCTCCAGCGGTGGCCGACATGGGAGTAGTAGCGGTTGTAGCCGCCGGACGGCTTGTCGAGGGTGATGTGGCTGCCGCCGCCGTACGGCGTCACCCCGACGACCAGCTTCGGGTAGCGCAGGAACACCCCGCCGCCGTTGCCGTACGTCGCGAGGTCGTCGACGCGGTCGATCGCCTTGAACTTGCGGTTGATCGCCGACGCGACCGTCCGCGGGGACTGCGACGACTGGAAGGTGTTGTAGCCGATCTTGTGGTACTTCTTGGCCAGCCACGACGACTGCGAGTCGCCGCAGCCGCCGAGCGCCACGGCCAGCAGGACGGCGGCCGCCCCGCCGGCCGCGGCCCGGTGCGTGCTGTTCATGTAGGTCTCACCAACCGGCTCCGCGTCATCACGATCTCCCGGGTCTGGGGGTAGGCGTGCCAGGTGCGCCAGCCGATCCCGGCCCGCTGTTCGGTGTTCTCCGCGCCCGTCCCGCCGCCGGCGGCCGCGCCGTCCGGGCGCATGTCCAGGGCGTCCAGGGCCGCGCCGTCCAGGGCCGCGCCGTCCAGGGCGAGGGCGGTGACGGCGTACCGCGAACCGGGGAAGGCGCCGGTCAGGGCGTCGCCGCGGTCGGCGAGCCGCGCGCAGATCCCTTCGACGGCCCGGCCGAACGCCGCGTCGTCGGGGTGCACGGCCGTCGTCGCGGTGAACGCGTAGGACCAGCCCGGCAGCGTCGTCGCGGCGCTGCCCGGCAGCGGCTCGGCATCGGTCCCCGGCAGGCACGCCACGGTCTCGCTGAGCGGCCCGGCGATCACCTGGTGGGACGCGCCGAGCAGGCGCAGCTGGACGGTCAGCCCGCCGCGCTCCACCGGCAGGACGGCGAGCGCGTCCAGCGGCGGCAGGCCGAGCGCGTACGACAGCCCGTCGGCGCGCGCGTCCTGGTAGGGGGTGTCGAGGACGGTCAGCATTCAGCCGCTGCCCGGGTAGATGGTCATGGTGCCGGCGGGCACGCGCTCGCCGAGCCCGGCCTCCCACTGGCCGCCGCCGTACTGCTCGAACGACAGGTAGCGGCCGCCCGGCCCCTCGTAGTCGACGTACTCGACGCGGCCGCGGACGCCGACCCCGGTCGTCCCCTCGCTGGTGTAGTCGGCGGTGCCGTGCTCGTCGCGGCGGTACTCGACGCCCTCGACGGTGACCGTCCGGTCGCCGGGGCGCAGGTCGCCGATCTCGTACTCGGTCCAGAAGACGACCTCGAGGTCCGGGTCCTCCTCCACCGACAGCCACACCTTCTGGCCCTCGATGGTGTCGGCGTCCAGGAGGTGCTCCGACCAGGTGAAGCCGCCCTCGCGCAGCCGCAGCGAGCCGCGCACGAAGTAGCGGGTGCCGAGGTACTCGACCATGTCGCCGGCCTTCAGCGTGCGGGGGTCGCCGGCGACGCTCTGCTCGGGCGCGAACGGGTCGTGCGGCACCGCCGGAGCGGGCGGCGGGGACGACCGGCGCCGGCTCAGCACCACGACGAGCACGACCACCGCGACCACCACCGCCACCGCGGCGACGATCAGCGCTATCGCGAGCACCAGCTCGGGACCACCCACGGACATCCCTCCATCGACGCGCCCGGAAAAGCGGGCGGAGACCTGCGGATCCTACCGATTGTGGCGGTCCACGCCCATACCGCGATCAGACGCAAAGGAGAAAGATCCGGTTTCATGTGGAAAACCCGGATCCGCGAGGGCGGATCCGGGTTCCGGTCGTACGTGGTCTCCGGGCTTGCGGAGGCGGGGTCAGAGGCGGGCGGCGGCCGCGGCGACGCGCTCGTCCGTGGCGGTGAACGCGATGCGGACGTGCCGGGCGCCGGCCGTCCCGTAGAACTCGCCGGGGCCGACGAGGATGCCGAGCGACGCCAGGTGCCCGACGGTCTCCCAGCACGGCTCGTCGCGCGTCGCCCACAGGTACAGCGACGCCTCGGAGTGGTCGATGCGGAACCCGTGCCGCTCGAACGCGGCGCGCAGGCCGGCGCGGCGCCGCGCGTACCGGGCGCGCTGCTCGTCGGCGTGCCCGTCGTCGTCGAACGCCGCGACCATCGCCGCCTGCACCGGCGCCGGGACGATCATCCCCGCGTGCTTGCGGACCTCCAGCAGCCGCTTCACGATCGCGAGGTCGCCGGTGACGAACCCGGCGCGGTAGCCCGCCATGTTCGACCGCTTGGACAGCGAGTTCACCGCGAGCAGGCCCTCGTGGGAGCCGCCGCACACGTCCGGGTGCAGGACCGAGACGGGCGGGCGCTCCTCGTCCCAGCCGAACTCCAGGTAGCACTCGTCGCTGACCACGATCGCGCCGCGCTCGCGCGCCCACGCGACGACCTTGCGCAGGTGCTCGGCGGGCAGCACCTTCCCCGTCGGGTTGGACGGCGAGTTCACCCACACGATCTTCGGCCGGACCGGGCCGAGCTTCAGCAGGCCGTCCGTCGCGACGGGCTCCGCGCCCGCCAGCCGGGCGCCCACGTCGTAGGTCGGGTACGCCAGCTCGGGGAAGACGACCTTGTCGCCGGGGCCGGCGCCGAGCAGCGTCGGCAGCCACGCCACCAGCTCCTTGGTGCCGATGACGGGCAGCACCGCGGCCGGGTCGGCGCCGGTCACGCCCGCGCGGCGCCGCAGCCAGCCGGCGACCGACTCGCGCAGCTCGGGCGTGCCGTAGGTGGCGGGGTAGCCGGGCGCGTCGGACGCCTCGGCGAGCGCCTTGCGGACGGCGTCGGGCGTCGGGTCCACGGGCGTGCCCACGGACAGGTCGACGATGCCGTCCGGATGCTCGGCCGCGCGCTTCTTGTACGGCTCCAGCCGGTCCCACGGAAAGTCCGGCAGCGTGAACAAGACCCAGCCCTCCTCGCCGGGACGCGCGGGCGCCCCGAATCAGCAGGGCCGTGGCCTCCCGCGGAATGCGCGGTAGACCACGGCCCGGATGCGTTGAACCGCAATGACCGTCGCCGGGACGCTCCCGAAAGGTCGCGACCCGCCGCACCGGCCGGTTTCAGCCCGTTATCAGTCGTCCTGGCTCTGCGGGGGCAGCGCCGCGACGATCGGGTGGTCCTTGTCGATCTTGCCCACCTTGGAGGCGCCGCCGGGCGAGCCCAGGTCGTCGAAGAACTCCACGTTCACCTTGTAGAAGTCCTTCCACTGGTCGGGGACGTCGTCCTCGTAGTAGATGGCCTCAACCGGGCAAACCGGCTCGCACGCACCGCAGTCGACGCACTCGTCCGGGTGGATGTAGAGCTGACGCTTCCCTTCGTAGATGCAGTCGACCGGGCACTCCTCGATGCATGCCTTGTCGAGCAGGTCCACGCAGGGCTGCGCAATGACGTAGGTCACGTCAGTGACTCCTCTCGGGTTTCCGGCCCCGCCGCACGTCACGGCTCACCGCAAGCTCGCTGTGAATAGTATGGCCACCACCGCGCAGTCGATTCGACATGGGGGTCCTCACATGTCTGGCCGCTTTGCCGCGCGCCTGGTGGTGTCCATCAGTAGCGCGGACGTGGGTCAGCGGGTCTCGCTGCGCCGTCGTCTGCCAACGGGAGAGTACAGCGACGTGGTCGGCGTACTCGAATCCTGGTCCGACAAGACGCTCCAGGTGCGCCGTCGCAACGGCGAGCTGGTCGAGGTGCCCGAGGAGATCGTGGTCGCGGGCAAGGTCGTCCCGCCCATGCCCCCGCCGAAGCGCCGCGGAGTCTGACGGCGTTCGCGCGAAGGCCGGCGCGACCGGGCCGGAGCGCCTCCCCGGAGCGTCAGTGGCCTTCGGCCTGCTGCTGCCCGGGGCCGGACTTGGACGGCGCGGGCCCGGACCTCGACGGTGCGGGGCCGGCGGGCGAGCCGGGAGGCGGCGGGCTGGCCGTGACGGGCGCCGGGGACGCGGTCTTGGGCGGCAGCAGCTCGGAGTAGGTCTGGCCGGGCTTCAGCTGCCGGTTCTGGAACAGCTCCGACACCGTGACGAACGTGAAGCCGCGCTTCTTCAGCCCCGCGATGACCGCCGGGATCGCCTTCACGCTCGGCTTGTGGATGTCGTGGAACAGGATGATGCCGCCGGCCTGCGGCTCCTTGATCCCGACCCGGGTGTCGCGGGCGGTGTTCAGGTAGCGCCAGTCCTCGGTGTCGACGCTCCACAGGATCAGCGGCATCCCGATGGTCTGCCCGACGCGCTTGTTCGTCGCGCCGTACGGCGGGCGCATGATGGTCGGCTTGATCCCGCCGGACGCCTTGGTGATCGCGTCCTGGGTGCGCTGGATCTGCGTCTTGACGGCGGGCGGCGACATCGCGGTGAGCTGCGGATGGTTCCAGCTGTGGTCGCCGATCTCGTGCCCCTCCATCACCTCGCGGCGCACGGCGGCCGGGAACGCGGCGACGTTCTGCCCGATGAGGAAGAACGTGGCGCGCACGCCCTCCTTCTTCAGCACGTCGAGCAGCCCGTTCGTGTACGGGCCCGGACCGTCGTCGAACGTCAGCGCGACGCACTTGGTCCGGTCGCAGTCGATCTTCCGCTGGGCCGGCGGCTGCTGCGGGTGCGGCGCCGTCCGCGCCTTCTTCCCGGCCGCGACCTGGTGGCCGGCCGTCCGCGCCTGCCGCTTCTCCGCGTGGCCGCATCCCGAGACGAGCAGGAGACCGGCCGCGATGATGGCGAATGTCCTGATCCGCACCACGCACCCCCGTAACGTGTTGCCTCGGGCCGCTTCTTACCCTGCGCCTCACTCGCAACACACGTCACCAAGGTCCGGATTACCAAGATCGTCCTTGGGGCGCGACGGGGGGACGCAGCCCCATGATGCAGCCGGTACCGGCCCCCCGCGCCACCCCCGGTGAGAGAAGTGTCGCCCTCCGGTTCCACCGCCCTCCCCGGCGGCCGTGAACTCCCGCCGCCCCTGCGGGTGATGACGGGTGACCGTGCGGCGTCCCGCACGGACCCACCGCAGAGGACGGAGCCGTATGACCGTCAGTCCACGCGCACCGGCGCCGCCGGACGGCACCACGCCACCGGACACCACCACGCCGCCGGCCGGCTTCACGCCGCCGGAGGACGACGCGCGCCTCATCGAGCGGTCCGGGCGGCACCCCGAGGCGTTCGCGGCCCTGTACGACCGGCACGCGCCCTCCATCCACCGGTACGTCGCGCGCAGGCTCGGCGAGCAGGCCGCCGACGACGTCGTGGCCGAGACGTTCCTGGCCGCGTTCCGCCGCCGCGACCGCTACGACCCGGGGCGCCCCGACGCGCGGCCGTGGCTGTACGGGATCGCGGCGAACCTCATCGGCAAGCACCGCAGGGCGGAGACGCGGATGCTGCGGGCGCTGGCCCGCACCGGCGCCGACCCGGTGACCGACGCCATGGACCGGGTGGACGCGCGGGTGAGCGCGGCGGCCGCCTCCCGGCCGCTCGCCGGCGCGCTGGCCGGCCTGCCGCGGGGCGACCGGGACGTGCTGCTGCTCGTCGCGTGGGCGGACCTGTCCTACGACCAGGTCGCCGAGGCGCTGTCGATCCCCGTCGGGACGGTGCGGTCCCGGCTGCACCGAGCGCGGCGGAAGGTGCGGGAGGCGCTCGGAGGGACCGATCCGACGAACGTGCAGGAAGGGACGGGCGAATGAACGACCTCGAAGAACTGGGCGCGTTCCGCGCGCAGGTGCCCGAACCGGGGCCCGAGCGGCTGGCGACCGGCCGCGACCGGCTCGTCCGTGAGGCCCGCGGCCGGCGCCGCGTGCTCGTCGCGGCATGGCGGGCGGGGCTGGCGGCCGGGGTCGCCGCAGCCGCTGCGGCGGCCGTCGCGGCGGTCGCCCTGGACGGCACGGACTCCGCGTCGCCGCCGGTCGCCGCGCGTCCGGTGAGCGCGACGCGGATCCTGGAACGCGCCGCGGAGACCGTCGCGGGCCGCCCCGACCGGCGCCCGGCGCCGCACCAGTGGGTCTACACCAGGACGTATCAGGCGGGCATGGAGGGCGCTCCGTCCGCCATGCGGCACCTGGAGAGCTGGGTCCGCTTCGACGGCCGCGAGACCGCCCGGTACGACGCCGGGCCGGGCAGGAAGCCGCGGCTGGTCGTCTCGCGGACGGTCCGGGACGGCGACGCCGAGGAGCGCTCGCCCGCGCAGTGGTACGACTACCTGCGCGCGCTGCCGGACGACCCGGCCGCGCTGCTGGCGAAAATCGACCAGCGCGCTGCGTCCTACAACGCCGAGAACGGCGGGCGGCTCTACACCGGCGAGGACGGCCGGGACCAGTGGGTGTTCGGCCGGCTCGCGGACTTCCTCGGGCAGGGGCCGTCCACGCCGGACTCGCGGCGCGCCGCCGTCTTCCGTGCGCTGGCCCGCATCCCGGGCGTGCAGGTGAAGGAGGGGACGAGGGACGCGCTCGGACGTCCCGGCACCACCGTCTCCCGTACCGGCCGGGATGGGGAGCGGCTGGAGTTCGTGCTGGCCCTCGGGACGTACGACTACCTCGGGCGGCGGATCGTCCAGGCCGAGGAGCAGCGCCTTCCGAAGCTCCCCGGAAAGCGGGGCGGCCCCGAGATCATCCGTGCCGGAACCGTCATGAACGAGCAGGCGGTCGAGGTGTCCGCGATCGTCGACGGCGCGGGGCGGCGGCCCTGACGCGCGGCGCGCCGCCCTCGCGGACCGCGGACGGCAGGCGGGGGCGGCGCGCAGGGCGGTGCTAGCGGACGGGCCAGTCGGGGACGTTCGCCGGCAGGTCCTTGCTGACGCGCATGGGGAACGCGGCGGGACGCTTCTCCAGGAACGAGGTGACGCCCTCGACGGCGTCGGCGCCCCCGCCCAGCTCGGCCATCAGGCGGGAGTCGGCGGCGTGCGCGTCCCAGGGGGACGGCGCCGACAGGCCCGACCACATGAGGCGCCGGATCGTCGCCACGGACACCGCCGAGGTGTTGTCGGCGATCTCGCGGGCGAGCGCGTACGCGGCCGGGAGCAGCTCGTCCGGCGCGTACACGCGGGACACGAGGCGGCCGTCCAGGGCCTCCCGCGCGTCGAACACGCGGCCGGTCGCGGCCCACTCCATCGCCTGCGCGATGCCGACCAGGCGCGGCAGGAACCAGCTCGACGCGGCCTCGGTGACGATGCCCCGCCGCGCGAACACGAACCCGAACTTGGCCTTCTCGCTGGCCAGCCGGACGTCCATCGGCAGCGTCATCGTGACGCCGACGCCGACCGCGGCGCCGTTGAACGCGCCGATGACCGGCTTGAGGCAGCGGGCGATGCGCAGCGCGACCGTGCCGCCGCCGTCGCGCGGGGTGCCGTCCTCCAGCACGTCGTCCTCGCCGGCGAACATGTCCTTCGACTTCTCCTTGTCGAAGGTGCCACCACCGCCGCTGAGGTCGGCGCCCGCGCAGAACGCCCGGCCCGCGCCCGTCACCACGACGGCGCGGACGTCGTCGTCGGCGTCGATGCGGTCGAAGACGTCGAGCATCTCGTTGCGCATCGTGAAGGTGTAGGCGTTCATCTTGTCGGGGCGGTTCAGGGTGACCGTGGCGATCCCGTCCTGAACCTCGTACTCGATCTCGGCGTAGGCCACGTGCGTCCCCTTCTCGCGCCGGCGGATTTCCGAATGCGATTCTAGGAAGTCCGGCGGGGGCGCGTCAGACCCGGGCGGCCGGAAACATGCGCAGGACCACGTCGCGGCGCCACTCGTCCAGGCCGCCCTCGTGACCGGCGGGCGGCAGCAGCGTGACCGCGCCGTCCTCCTCCGGCCGCAGCCGGACCGTCACGTCCGGCGCGAGCGCCAGCTCCGCCGGACGGCCGCCGGAGGCGGCGAGCACGCGCGCCGCCTCGCCGAGGACGCGCGCCCAGCCCTGCCCGAGGTAGGGCGGCAGGCCGTCCGCACGCAGCTCCGGCAGCCCGCGCTCGCCGAGCCCGGCGGTGCGCAGGGCGAGGCCGTCCGGCCGCTCGGCGCCGACGATCCGCACGACATCGGGCTTGTCCATGGCCCGGACGATACGGGACGGGCGCTCGTGACGCGGGTCACCCGGAGGGCCTGAGCGGGGGGAACCGCGCACCCGCCGATCACATGTCCGATAAATTACGACAGTGAATTGGGCCGTGACGTACGACTCCGCCTTCGGGTACGTCTCCGCGCACGGCGCGCCCCTGGTCGACCTGCTCGACCCGCAGCCAGGCGAACGGATCATCGACCTCGGCTGCGGCACCGGCGCGTTCAGCGCGGAGATCGCCGCCCGGGGGGCCGAGGTGCTGGGCATCGACGGGAACCCCGACATGGTCGCCCAGGCCAGCGCGCTGAACCCGGGCATCTCCTTCATGCTGGGCGACGCGCACACCTTCACCATCACCGACGCCTGCGACGCCGTCGCCTCCAACGCCGCGCTGCACTGGATGACCCGCGACCCCGACGCGGTGATCGCGCAGGTGCACGCGGCGCTGCGGCCCGGCGGCCGGTTCGTCGGCGAGCTCGGCGGCGAGGGCAACTGCGCCGAGCTGGTCGCCGCCATGCAGACCGCCTGGCGCGTCTTCGGCCTCGGCGAGCCCGAGCTGCCCTGGTACTTCCCGAGCCCGGCCGAGTACGCGACGAAGCTGGAGGAGGCCGGCTTCACGCTGCGGCTGCTGGAGCACGCCGAGCGGCCGAGCCAGATGACCGAGGGGCCGAACGGCGCCGCCGACTGGGTCCGCGCCTACGCCGCCGGGGCCCTCGCCGACGTCCCGCCGGAGCTGGTCGAGCCGCTGCTCAGCCGGGTGAACGACCTGGCCGCGCCGGCGCTGCGCCGCGAGTCGGGCTGGGTCGCCGACTACGTGCGGCTGCGGTTCGCGGCCGTCCGCAAGCCGGACGCCCCGCCGATGCCCGAGCCTCCGCCCGTCCCGCCGAACCCGTCGGCCGCCTCCGCGCCCGAGCCCGCGCCGCCCGCTCCCGGCCCCGCTCCAGGGCCTGTGCCAGGGCCTGTGCCAGGGGCTGCACCAGGGCCGGTGCCGGGGCCCGCGCCCGCCCCTGCGGGGGCGCCGGACGGGTCCGCCCGCTGACCGGCGGCCCGGTCGACCGGGGGCCGGAAGGCGGGCGGTTCGGGCGGGTTGCTTAGGGTTGGGGGCATGCGCCTCTACGACCATCGCACCGGGCAGGCCGAAGAGGTCCCGCCGGGGCGGGTCCTGCGCGTCCAGGTCCTCGAAGGGGCCGGGCACCGCGCCCTCGTGGTCGCCGACCTGCTGCGGCGGGTCGCCGAACGCGCCGGGCGCGGGGTCCCGGTGGCGTGCTCGCCGGACCTGTCCGTCCACGACCGCGACTGGACGGACTACAACATCGCGCCGTTCGAGCTCCTCAGCTGGGACGCGCCGCCGCCGGAGGCCGACCTCTACATCGCCTCCTCGACGAACGTCGACGTCGCCGGGCACTGGGTGCTCGTCCCGCACGAGACCGGCGACTGGTACTCGGTCATGGCGAACGCGTCCATGGACCCCCTCGCGGCGCGGCTGGCGATGCTGGAGGCGCCGTACCGCGACCCGCTCGTACTGACGGCGACCCGGTTCATGACCGCCGCCGCGCGGCTGGACGCGTGGCGGAACCTCGTCGCGGGGTGGGCGCGCAGCCCGGGGCGCCCGATGGACCGCGACTACGCCCGCAAGGCGGAGCGCGCGCTCGGCAACGACCTGGACAGCCCGGCCGCACTGGCCGTCCTCGACGAGATCGCCGCGGACCCGGACGTCCCGCCGGGCGCGAAGCTGGAGACGTTCATCCACCTCGACCTGACGCTGGCCTTGGGCCTGGTCTCCGCCATCGGCGCCGCCTAGCCGAGCCGTACACCGGCACCGTCGCAGACCGGCCCGCCGTACACCGGAACCGCCGCACACCGGCACCGCCCTCAGTCGTGCACCTCCAGGAGGGTGCCGTCGGCGAGGAGGTAGGCGATCGAGCGTTCGAACACGTACGCCGTCCCGCCACCGGGCTGCTCGAACCACGGCACCGCGGTTCCGGTAAGGGCCTGCAAGGGGCGCAGTAGCCGGTACACGTGGTACTCGCGTTCCTGCCAGTCTGCGGGCAGCGAGCGTTGTGGGAACGGTGTGCGCGCGGCGTAGGCGGTGTTCCCGCCGTGGCCTCCGTAGCGGTCCACCTCGGTTCCTGCGGAAAGCTCGGTGATCTGACGGTCGCGCAGGAGAGAGAGCGGCGGCTCCCCCTTCAACGGCTGGATCTTCGGAATCTCGATGGTCTGCTGCTGCGGCACCACCATGAGCAGGCTGCCGAGGAGATACGCGGCGGCCTGTTCCCCGTCGTCGAAAGCGGCCTGCCGGGTCCTTTCACCATGGTCGAGGTGGAAGACCGTCCAGCCCGCCTTCTCCTGGACGAGGCACCACGCCCCGTCCTCCTCGCCGCGGAGCCGGTAGCGCGCACGATCGACCTGGAGGGCGTCCAGACGGTTCTGGAGGAGGGCGAGCCACTGCTCCGGCTCGGGCTCCGTCCGGATGCCGCGCGGCACGGTGCGCCCCATCGCGGCGGCGCTCGCCGCGTCCATCGCGTCGTCGCCGACGGCCGGGACCGCGAACCGGCGCGCGCGGATGTGCGCGACCAGGTCCGGCTCCGGCGGGACGCCGTGCTCGCGCAGGTAGTAGCCGACCGCCCCCGACCACACCCACGCGCCGTCGGTGTGGAAGGTGAGCGGGACGCGCTCGCCGCGCGCCGGATCGAGCAGGTCGGGTGCGCTCGACCGGGCCGCCATGACGGTCGGCGCGTCCTCCAGGTACCGGACGACCCGCTCGGCCTCCTCCGGCGGGACGGGCGGGCGCGACACCTCGGGCGGGCCGCCGTCCGTCCCGGCCCGGTCGAACACGCGGGCCTTCCGCACCGGACTCTCGAACCGCGTCGGCTGCGGGGGCGCGACCGGCGCGGGGCCCAGGCGCCGCGTCATCCACTCCGGGACGTCCCGGCGCGGGAGCCGCTCCAGCTCGCGCCGGACGTCGTCCGCGGACGGCTCGGAAGCCCAGCGGGGCTCCTCGTCATAGGTGAAGCTCGCGCGGCACCGCACGTCGCCGTCCCCGTACACGACCTCGACGTCGATCCGGGACCAGGTGGCGCCCTGGAACGCGTGGGTCCCGGCGCGCAGCCGGTCGAGCAGCCCGGCCGCGGCGCCGGGCGGCGCCCAGGACGCGGTCGTCCCGTCCGCCTTCCGCACCGTCATCGGCGGGAACTCCACATGCCCGCCGACCGCCTGGTAGTGGCCGGAGATCCGCTCCCAGAACGGCGGCGCGTGGTCGGCGACCAGCACCGTGAACGGGCCCGCCAGCAGCTCCGTCTGCTCGACGGGGTCCAGCGGCGCCGGGACGGGCCGCTCGGCGGGCTCGGCCGGTTCCCGGCCCTCCAGCCGGTCGCGCAGCCAGCCCGGGACGTTCGCGCCGTCGCGCGGCATCACGATCTGGTCGCGCCGCCACGCCTCCACGGGCGCGGGCGGGTCCCACCCCGGGTCGAACGCGTCGTTGTAGAGGAACAGCGACGCGGCGGGCTCGACGATCGCGAGCATCGAGAACCAGGTGCCCTGCTCCGACAGGTAGTGCGCGCGCCGCAGCTCCACCAGCAGGGCCGACAGCTCGTCCGGGACGACCTCGGCGGGCACCACCGCGTTCTCGCCGGTCAGCATCGTCAGGGTCACGTCGCTCGCCACCACGGTCGCCGCGCACCGCAGGTCGATGCGGCGCCAGCGCGGCGGCGCGGTCTGCCGCGCGAACCGGACGATCCGCTCCTCGATCTCCGCGATCCGCTCGCTCTGCCCCGTCACCCGCGCGTCCCCTCATGTGATCCCGATGGAACCTGAGCGGCAGGTTAACCGCACGGATCGGTCCATTGCGGCGGGACCCGGCGTCACGGACGCTCGGGTGCATGGCCGTCGAGGCGCCCGGAGTCCCCTGGGACGTGGGCTAACGTCCTATGTCGTGTCCACCGATGCCCCCGAATCGGCGGCCCCCGCGCCGCCCGGCCGGCCGGCCGCCGCGCGGCGCCGCCGCCGCGCCCGTGTCCTGATGGCGACGATCACCGCGGTCGCCGTACTGCTGTGCGCGGCGGTCGGCGGCGTCGGCTGGTACTTCGCGGGCGTCGCCACCGAGGTCGACCACTCCGCCGAGTACCCGTTCACCATCGAGGACGTCTCGGACGGCACCGTCACGCTCCCCCGCGAGCCCGAGACGGAGCGCCCCGGCACGTGGGCGCTCGTCTGGAAGCACGGCGGCCGCGCCCTGCTCGGCCCCGTCGTGGGCGGCGGCGAGGACCACGTCGTCCGGAAGGTGCTGTCGGTCTCCCACGGGACGCCCGTCAAGGGCGCCGCGGCCGGCATCGACCACTGGGTGTACTCCGGTGACCCGCGATCGGCGCTCGGGCTCGACTTCAAGGACGTCACCTACCCGACCGAGCTCGGCGCCATGCCCGCGTGGCTGCTGCCCGGGTCGTCCCCCAAGAACACCTGGGTCATCGCCGTGCACGGCCGCAACGCCGACAAGGCCGAGACGTTCCGCGCCATGCGGACCGTCCAGGGCCTCGGCCTGCCCATGCTGTCGATCGCGTACCGCAACGACGTCGGGGCGCCGAAGTCCCGCGACCACAAGAACCACCTGGGCGACACCGAATGGAAGGACGTCGAGTCCGCCGTCTCGTACGCGCGCGCGAACGGCGCCACCGGCGTCGTCCTGTACGGATGGTCGATGGGCGGCGCGATGGTGATGACGGCGCTGCGGCACGCCCCGTCGTTCGTCCGCGGCGTCGTCCTCGACTCCCCCGTCATGGACTGGAACGCGACCCTCGACAAGCAGGGCGACGCCCGCCACCTGCCGGCGTTCGTCACCAGCGTCGCCAAGACCGTCCTCGAACGGCGCATCGGCATCGACCTGAAGGACTACGACCAGCGCCGCTACGCCCCCAAGCTGCGCACGCCGACCCTGCTGTTCACCACCGCCGACGACGCCACCGTCGCCAACGGCCCCGCGTTCACCTTCGCCCGCACGGCGCCGCCCGGCATGGTCACGCACATCGCGGCGCAGGGCGACCACACCGAGGCGTGGAACGTCGACCCGTCCGCCTACGAGACCGCCCTGCGCCTCTTCCTCACGAAGGTCCGCTGACCACCAGCAGCGTCTTCCCCGTGGTCGCGCGGGACTGGATCGCGGCGTGCGCGTCCGCCGCGTTCTGGAGCGGGAACCGCTGCCCGATCACCGGGCGCAGCCGTCCGGCCGCCGCCTCCCGCAACGCGCTCCGCGCCGCGTCGCGGATCTCCTGCGGCGACGGCTTCGGCTGGACGAGCGCGACCTGCCGCGCCTGCGCCGCCTCCTCCGGGACGCCGGCCCACTCGCCGCTCGCCAGCCCGAAGCTGACCATCCGGCCGCCCGCGCGGAGCAGCGTGAACGCCTCCCGCCCCACGTCCCCGCCGACACCGTCGAACACCACGTCCACCGGGCCCACACCCTCGCTCCAGCCCGGCTCCCGGTAGTCGACCGCCTCGTCCGCGCCGAGCCGCAGCGCCGTCTCCGTCTTGTGCGGCCCCCCGGCCGCCGCGACCACCACCGCGCCCTCCGCCTTCGCGAGCTGGACGAGCAGCGTCCCGACCCCGCCCGCCGCCGCCTCCACCAGCACCCGCTCCCCCTTCGCCGGACGCGCCGCCCGCATCATCAGCGTCGCCGTCCGCCCATCGGCCAGCAGCGCGACCGCCTCGTCCAGCGGCAGCCCGTCCGGCACCTCGAACAGGCCCTCCGCGTCCGCCACCGCCAGCTCCGCGTACCCGCCGCTGCCCTTCAGGCTGCTCACGACCCGCCGCCCGACCAGCCTCGGATCGGCCCCCGGACCCACCGCCGCCACCGTCCCGCCGACACCGTTGCCCGGGACCATCGGGAGCTGCGGCGCGAACGGCTGCGGCCCGTTCCCGGCCCGCATCTGCGTCTCCACGAAGGTGACATTCGCGTACTCAACCGCGACGAGCACCTGCCCGTCGCCGGGCACCGGATCCGGCGCCTCCCCCGGCACCAGCACCTCCGGACCACCGAACTCCCTCAGCCACACCGCACGCACAGCGCCCCTCCGTTCACGATTCCTCCCTCCAGCATGCAACCTCAACCAAGATCGAGGTCAACGCCCCGCAACGAATCCCTTTTCTCGCCACACCCATCTCTGTAAGCTTTCGCGCGTATTCCGCCCCGTTGTCGGCTGCCGCTCAGGGATGGCGATGCGCGCCCGGTTGGTCCGTTCCTCCCCGCCACGGCTCCAGCGCGCCGCGATTCCGCTCGCCGCCGCCGTCCCGCTCGCGCTCCTCACCGGCTGCGGCGCGTCCCACCCGTCGTCCGGCGCCCTCAGCCCCGAAGGCACCTTCGACACCGGCGGCACCGCCCCCGCCACCACCGCGCCCGTCCCGTCCGCTGTGCCGACCGCGCAGCTCTACAAGACGGTCATCGAGCGCTACCGCGCCTACCAGGCCGCCTACAAGCAGGCCTACGCCACCAACGACCCCAGCGGCCTCCCCGCCGTCGCCATGGACCCCCTCCTCGCCCAGCTCACCAAGGACATCGAGTCCACCAAGGCCAAGGGCGAGATCTGGCGGTTCACGAACACGCTCAACCCGCGCGTCTACGCCCAGTCGAAGGACGGCACCAAGGTCTACGTGCTCGACTGCGTGAAGACCCTCGCCGGCTACCGCTACTCCGCCAGGACGGGCAAGCGGACGGGCGGCGGGCCGGGCGGCGCCTACGTCTACAGGACGACCGTCCAGTACGACTCGGGTACCTGGAAGGTCGCCGCGACCACCCGGGACCGCTCATGCTGACCTCCCGCAGTGAAGGACACGCGATGTCCGTCCACACCCTCGCCGGCCGCCGCACGCTCGCCGGCGCCGTCGCGATGACGGTTCTGCTCGCCCCGTTCCTCGCCGCATCTCCCGCTCATGCGGGCGGTTGCGATGATCCCGGCCAGCTGAGTTGCGGAATCACCGTCCACGAGCCCGGCTCGCCGGGTGGCGGGGGCGGATCGGGCGGAGGGTCCGGTGGCGGTGACGGCGGCCCGGTGGTGGCGCCCGACCCGGTCGGCCTGAACCCCAACCAGGGGGCGGGGTTCGTCCAGGTTCCCGGGAACCAGGCTCCGCTGCAGCCCGCGGCGCCTGCCACGGCCGATCTCCTGGCATCCGCGATGGACACGGCGGAGTTCCCCGTGCCCAAGGTCTACACGGCTCCCAAGGGCAAGACCTTCGTGCGCTTGAAGACCGCTCTCTGGGTGGACGGCTTCAAGGTCGTGAAGACCGAGCCGATCACGGTAGGAGCCCAGACGGTGCAGGCGGTCGCGACGCCGGTGTCCGTCACCTGGAACCTGGGGAAGCCCGAGGGCCAGGACGCGATCAGCCTGACGTGCGACAACGCGGGCAGCGAAGACGGCAAGACCTGCAGCTACACGTACCAGCGATCCTCCGCCTCGCAGCCGGGCGGCGCCTATGAGATCACCGCCACCATCACCTGGAACGTCCACTGGACCTGCGAGGGCGCCGACTGCGACAGCGCGGGCGGCGACCTTCCGCCCCACCCGGTGCCGTCCCCGGCAACGCCGCTGGTCGTCGGCGAGATCCAGACCACCACGAGCCAGTGACGGACCAGCCGCCCGGCTGGGAGGTACCCGGCTACGTCCGGCTGGAAGAACTGGGCTCGGGGGCGCAGGGCACGGTCGTCCTCGCGCGGCACCAGACGGGCGGCCCCGCGGTAGCGATCAAGTACCTGGCTCCCGGACTGCTGGGCGACACCGTCGCGCGGGGGACCTTCCGCGGCGAGGCCGAACTGCTTAGGCGCGTGGTCGATCCGCATGTGGCGCGGTTGTTCTACTACGTCGAATCGCCGCAGGGAGCCGCGATCGTCCTCGAAGCGGTCCCCGGACGGTCGCTGCGGCGGGTATTGGACGAACGCGGTGAGCCTCTCTCACCGGAAGCCGGGCTGGCGATGCTGAAGGGCTCGCTGCTCGGTTTGGCGGCGGCACATGCGGTGGGTGTCGTCCACCGCGACTACAAGCCGGCGAACGTGCTCGTCCAGGACGACGGCCAGAGCAAGCTGATCGACTTCGGCATCGCCGTCCTGTCCGGTCAGGGGGACCGGGCCGGAACGCCCGCGTACATGGCACCCGAACAGTGGGCAGGGGAACCCGCCACTCCGGCCACGGACCTTTACGCGGCGACCTGCGTCTTCGTGGAATGCGTCACCGGCGAGAAGCCCTTCCAGGGCACGACCATGGAAGCGCTCCGAGCCCAGCACACCAGTGCGCCGGCTCCTCTGGAGCAGGTGCCCGAGGCACTGCGACCGCTCGTTGAGCATGGCCTGGCCAAGAATCCCGCGGAGCGCATGTGGAACGCGCATGAGTTCGTCAGCGAACTCGAGGCGCTCGCCGTCCGGGAGTACGGGCCGGATTGGGAGCGGCGAGGGGTCATCGCGCTCGGCGCCGTCGCAGCGGCGGTGGGAGCCGCGATCCCGCTCGCCGTGCTCGGTGGCGGGCTGCTCGCTCAGGGCGCCTCCTCCACCGGCGTGGGCGCGATGGCCTCCGGAGCGGCCGGGCACGCCGCGGCCGGGTACATGCAGAGCGCCGCCTCAGCGGACTTCGCGGCCAAGGCCGGCGCCTCGACGTCCAAGGGCGTGCTCACCAAGATCGGTGGAACGAAAGGCGCGGCGACCATCGCCGGGGTAGGGGTCGGGGGAGCCATCGCGGCTTGGGTGCTCTGGCCCGCCGGGCCCGAGGTCGGGGGCGTGAGCCACGGTGGCATCCACGCGTACTGGACGCACCCCGGGGTCCTCACGGGGCAGCCGTACATGCCGGCCTCCGAGACTCCGTACATGGATCTCACCCTCACCGTCAGGCCGGCGCGGATGAAGGCCGGCACCACACTCCGCCTCGTGGAACAGTTCCGCGCCCGCAGTCCGTCAGGCGGCAAATACCTTCCCAACGGCCGGCGGCAATGTTTCGGCGAGAAGACGAAACGCAGCGATGTCACCGGAAATTACAGTTTCGGGTGGCATAGCGACAACCCTTCGACCGACGGATACGTCCTCTACTTCTACAGAATCCCACCGGCGAGCCGGCACGAATTGCCCACCGGAACCGGTGCCGTACCGATTCCGGCGAAGAGCAGGATGACCGCGAGGGCGGAACCCTACGTCCCCGCCGAGTGCTCGTTCCTCAGCCGGTGGACCCAGACCTTCACGCTCAAGGTGCCGAGGAAGGACGTCCTCGCGCCTGGGAGGTACCTGGTCACGCCGATCGGCCCGATGCGGATCACCGGTACGAGGGCCGGGGTGTCGCAGGAGGCGATGGGGACGGTCAACGAAGGGTCCGCACCCGTGATCCAAGTGCTGGACGGGTGATCGGGCGGGCCCGGCTTCAGGGGGCGGGCTTCGGGGCGGGGACGCGGGTCGATGATCGTTGTGGTGGCTCGCGGGACAGGCGCTATCGTGGCGCGGACGTCCACAGTTAGGGTCCCGGTGTTGCTCTCCCCTGTTCTCGGCCGCCTCAGGTTCGGGCCGGTGCGCGCCGCGGTGGCGGGCAACCGGTCGTTCTCGGTGCTGCTGCTGGCGGGGATCGTGCTGCGCGTGTTCGTGGTGCTGGGGTTCCCGCCGGCGCTGTGGTTCAACGACAGTTTCGACTTCCTGCGGATCGCGGACGGCCCGTTCCCGCATCCGCTGCGGCCGTCCGGTTACGGGCTGTTCCTGTGGGGGCTGAAGCCGTTCCACAGCCTGGCGCTGGTGACGGCGGTCCAGCATGCGGCGATCGTGGGGATCGCGGTCGTCGGGTACGCGGCGCTGGTCCGGAACTTCGGGGTCCGGCGGTGGGTCGCGGCGCTGGCGGTGGCGCCGCTGCTGCTGGACGCCTACCAGGCGGAGCTGGAGCATCTCGTCCTGTCGGACACGGTGTTCACCGTGCTGATCCTCGGGGCGATGCTGCTGCTGGCGCGGCCGGGTGGGGCCGGGTGGCGGCGGGCCGGGCTGGTGGGGGCGCTGCTGGGAGTGGCGGCGGTCACCCGGACGGTGGGGGTTCCGCTGTTCGTGATCGCGCTGCTGTACCTGCTGCTGAGGCGGGTGCGGTGGACGTCGTTCGCGGCGCTGGCGGCGGCGTTCGTGCTGCCGCTGGGCGGGTACGCGGTGTGGTTCCACTCCGACTACGGCCGGTTCGGGATGACCGGGGTGGACGGGATCTTCCTGTGGGGGCGGACGTCGACGTTCGCGGACTGCGACAGGCACAGGCCGCCGGCGGACCTGGCGCATCTGTGCCCGTACGGGTCGCCGGACGAGCGCCCCGCGGCGTCGCACCAGATCTGGGTGGAGAACTCGCCGACGGGCTGGACGAACGGGAAGCCGTTCGACGAGAGGACCAACGAGCAGGCGCAGGAATTCGCGCTGTGGGCGATCCGGACGCAGCCGCTCGATTATGCGAAGGCCGTTTCCTACGACTTCTTCGTGCGGACGTTCTCGTGGAAGCGGCACCGTTATCCGACCGTCGGGACGGAGGCGCGGTATCACTTCCCGACGCGGCCCTGGGCGCAGGGGGAGAAGCCGCTGCCGTTGATCGGCGGCGGTGACCGGGTCTCGGTGGTCCGGGAGTACGGGCACGGGTCGGGGCGGACGCATATCGTCGATCCGTTCGCGGGCTGGCTGCGCGCGTACCAGAAGCAGGTGTTCGTGCGCGGGACGATGCTCGGCGCGGTGCTGCTGGCGGGGCTCGCGGGGCTGCTGCTGCGGCGGCGCGGGCGGCGGCGGGAGATCGCGCTGCTGTGGGTGACGTCGGTGACGCTGCTGGCGATCCCGCCGGTCACGGTGGACTTCGACTACCGGTACATGCTGCCCGCGGTGCCGTTCGCGTGCTTCGCGGCGGCGCTGGCGTGGGGGCGGCGGAAGGCCCCGGACGGGCCGGGGGCGACGCGGGCGGAGTCGGAGGAGGCGGAGGTCCAGCCGGCCAAGGCCTGACGGCCGCACGAAGATCGTCGCGGGTATTGCGCCCGCACCGGGCTATACGTGAGACTCCTTCACATTCTTGCTGAGGGAGGCCCCGTGGCGCGCATCCGGTTCGACGTGCTGTTCGGCGTCCTGGTCCTGGCCGACGTGCTGCGGGTCTTCCTGCCGTCGCTGATCACGCTGGTCGGCAGCGCGGGCGAGACGCCGGCCGAGGTGATGGGCGCGTACGCGCTGTCGTGGTTCGTCGCCGCGTTCCTCACGGTGCCGCTGGCGCGGCTGGTCCCGGCGCGGCGGCTGGCGCTCGGCGGCGGCGCGGCGCTGATCGTCGCGCGAATCGCGCTGCAGGCCACCGACGGCGGCGACCCGCAGCTCTACACCGCGAGCATCGGGCTGCTCGCCGGGCTGGTCTGGCTGGTCGCCACCGCGATGACCGCGCGGGACACGGCGCCCGCGATGACGGGTTTCGTGGCGGGCCTGGCGGTGGCGACGGCGCTGCAGGCGGCGATCGAGGGCATCGACCTCGTGTGGCGGGCGGGCGTCGTGCCGTGGATCCCGCTGCTGGTCTACCTCGCGCTGTTCGCGGTCGCGCTGGCGCGGCACCGGGAGGCGGACGGGGAGCCGGCGGCGCCCCGGGTGTGGCTGGGCGCCGGGCTGTCCGTGCTGCTCTGGGGCGTCTACACGGGCAACCCGGGGCACGCGCAGGCGAGCGCGGGCTGGTCCGGCGGGGTCGCGGCGGCGCTGATCGCCGCGGTGGCGGTGCTGTCGGTGGCGGTGGCGGCGCGCCCGCGGTTCTGGACGCGGCACCCGCTCGTCCCGGCGGCCGGGCTCGTGCTGTCGGCGCTGGGGTTCGCGGCGGGACGGGCGACGGTCGACGGCGTGCACGGCGTCTCGCCGGGCTGGACGGTCGGCGCGCAGGTCCTCGGGCAGCTCGGGCTTGCGGGCTGCCTCGGCTGGGCGGCGCGCGTCCCCGGCCCGGACCGTCCCGGCCGGCGCGGGACGGCGATGGCGGGCGGCTGGCTGCTGTTCGTCGTGCTGATGTTCGCCTACTACTCCGCCTACGACCTGGGCACGCCGAACCGCTGGGTGCCGGTCGTGACCGCGCTCGGGACGGCGGCGCTGGCCGTCCGGGCGCCCCGCGCCGCGGAACCGCGCGGGGTCGGCGTGTGGGCGGCGGGCACGGCGCTGGTCGCCGTCGTCGCGGTCGCGGTGGTCCCGCTGTGGCGGGACACCGGGCCGAAGTGGCGGCCGGTGGACGACGGCGGGCTGCGGCTCGCCGCGTACAACCTGCGGATGGGCTACGGCCTGGACGGCACGATGACCGTCACCGACCAGGCGAACGCGCTCCGCGGGCTGCGTCCGCACATCGTGGTGCTCAGCGAGGTGGACCGGGCGTGGATGCTGAACGGCGGCCGCGACTCGCTCCGGCTGATCGCCGAGCGGCTCGGGCTCCGCGCGGTCTGGGCGCCCGCCGGCGACGAGGTGTGGGGCGACGCGGTGCTCACCGACCTGCCGGTCACGTCCGTCCGGAGCACGCCGCTGGTGAAGGGCGGCCCGACCGGCGCGGAGGCGCTGCGCGTGGGGGTGCGGTGGAAGGGCCGCGACCTCACGGTGATCGCGACGCACACGCAGCCGCCGGACGGCTGGACGGACCTCGGGCAGGCCGAGCAGCTCGCCCGGCTGGCCCGGGAGGCGGCGCGCGGCGGCCGGCAGGTCGTGATGGCGGGCGACATGAACCTGGAGCCCGGCAGCGCGCCGTGGCGGGTCCTGCTCGGGGCGGGGCTGACCGACGCGCTCGCCGCGGCGCGGCCGTTCGCGACGTTCCCCGCCGCGCCGCGTCCCGTCCAGCAGATCGACCAGGTGCTCGTCACGCCGGGGCTGACCGGGCGCGACCAGGTCAACGAGCCGGTGGCCTACTCCGACCACCGCCCGATCGCGGTCACCCTCGACGTGAAATGAGTACCTGAGCGGATGCCGCCGCGTCCGCCGGGCCACGAGCATGAGCGCATGCGCCGACTCGTGATCGTCCTGCCCGCCGCCGCCCTCGCCTTGGCGGGCTGCGGCGGGGCGCCGTTCCCCGCGTCCGGCGCCAGTGCCGAGGACAGGGCGGTGGAGGGCGCGCGCGACGCCGCCGACAAGGCGGGCGACAGGCTCTACAGCTCGCGGGTCTGGCCGGCCCGGGACGTGGCGCACCGGGCCGCCGGCCTCGACGGCGTCGAGGTCATGAAGGTGACCGGCACGTCGACCGCGGGCAGGGGCATGCGGCTGGTCTTGCGCACCTCGGGCACCGGCTCGGCCTGGGGGGAGAGCGAGCCGGTGACGGTGACGCGCTGCTTCGAGCTGTCGTTCTCCACGACGACCGAATGGCACCGCTACGGGACGCGCGAGGTGGCCTGCCCGCCGGGCGCGCCGATGGCGTTCGAGCCCTGGCCGAAGACCCCGCGCATCCCGGACGAACGGCTGGCGAGGGCGCTGCCGCGCGTGCCGTCCGGCGGCACGGTGGACGAGGCGGAGGTCCGCGCGGCCGTCGCGTCCCTGCGCCTGGACCCGAAGATCGGCGTCGACGTCCGCAAGGAGGGGAACGTGGTCGGCGTGGCGCTGACCGCCCGTCCCCACCCCTACCTGGACGACGCGCCGGCCTGCACGCTCGCCCGCGTCGCGCCGGGCCGGACCAGCACGTGGACGCCGAGCCGGGCGCAGCGGATGCCGGGCGAGGGCGGCTGCGACGCGGGGAGCGCGATCCACCCGCAGCCGCCGCCGCACTAGAGGTCGAGGTCGTCGGGGTGCTCGGCGAGGTGCTCCCAGAACTCGACGTAGGCCCGCTCGTGCATGATGCCGAGCTTGAGGATGCGGGCCCGTGAGGTCAGCCTGACCTCGTCGGACGGGTCGAGGGCGGCGCGGCGCTCGCGGTAGTCCGCGAGCCAGCGGCGGTGCAGCGCGGCCTGCTCGCGGGCCAGCGCGACGACGTCCGCGGGGTCGCCGAGGTCGGCGAAGAACAGTTTCAGCTGCGCGGGGTCGCGGGTCTCGATCCGGGGGCCGCCGGGGTCGGCGAGCCAGCGGCGCAGCGCGGCGCGGCCGGCGTCGGTGAGGTGGAAGACGCGGCGGCGGCGCCCGCCCTCCTCGGTCTCCTCGCGGAGCAGCCCGTCCTCGGCGAGGCGGGCGGGGATGCGGTAGAGCTGCGCGTGCGGGATGGGCCAGAACGGCTCGACGCTCTCCTCGACGCGCGCCTTCAGCTCGTAGGGCGTCATCGGGCCGTGCCGGGCGATCAGCCCGAGCACCGCGCACGCCTGCACGCCGGGTTCCTCCATGCGCCCTCCCCTCGATCGCCGGCGCCTTGACACCGTCTCACCGAGACCATATCGTCCATACCATTGAGACGGTATCACTGAGACCATGGGAGACCGCATGGACGTCCACCCCGAACTCGCCGGGATCCTCGCCGGGATGGCGCCGAGGCCGGACGACCCGCTCGCCGACATCGAGGCGACGCGCGCCGGGTTCAAGGCGCTGATGGCCCCGCTGGCGCGGCCCGCCGACGGCACCGTCCTCATCGAGGAGACGACCGTCCCGGGGCCGGACGGCAACACGGTCCCCGTGCAGATCCTGCGGCCCGCCGGCGCCGCGCCCGGTCCGCTGCCCGCCGTCCTCTACATCCACGGCGGCGGGTTCAGCTACGGCGAGCTGGACGGCCCCAGCCCGATGGCCCGCGACGCCTGCACCGAGACGGGCTCGCTCGTCGTGAACGTCCACTACCGGCTGGTGCCGGAGCACCCGTTCCCCGCCGGGTTCGAGGACTGCTACGCCGTCCTGTGCTGGCTGGCCGCGAACGCCGCCCGCCTGGGCGCCGACCCGGCGCGGATCGCCGTGGCGGGCGCGTCGGCGGGCGGCTGCCTGTCCGCCGCGCTGTCCCTCGCGGCCCGCGACCGGGGCGGCCCCGCCCTCGCGTTCCAGACCCTGCTGATCCCCTGCCTGGACGACCGGCTCGACACCCCGTCCGCCCACCGGATCACCGACCCGCGCCTGACCAACCGCGCCAAGCTGCGCGCGATGTGGGACGCCTACCTCCCGCCCGGAGCCGTCTCCCCCTACGCCGCACCGGCGCGGGCCGGCGACCTGTCCGGCCTGCCGCCCGCCTACGTCCTGACCTGCGGGCTCGACCCGCTGCGCGACGAGGGCCTGGACTACGCGCGGCGGCTGATGGAGGCGGGCGTCCCGGTCGAGGTGAAGGACGTGCCGGGCGCGTGGCACCTGTTCGAGGCGTCCGCACCGGACACCGGCCTGGCGCGGCGCACCACCCGGCACTGGCTCGCGGCGCTCCGCACCGCGCTCGCGGCCCCGCTCGACACGCCGCTCGACACGCCGCTCGGCGCTTCGGTCACGTCATGAACCGAGGCGGGCGGCGGCGACCTTCTTCGGGACGACCATCCGCCACGCCTCCATGACCAGCTCGCGCATCTCGGGCTCGTCCAGCGCCGCCGTCCACGCCTCGACCCAGTTGAACCGAAGGTCAGACTCGCCGGGCAGCCGGAACCTGCCCGGTTCGGACGCGACCAGCGCCGCCCGCTCCTCCTTCGGGAACGCGAACCCCATCACCGTCTCGTCCCGCGAGAACGCCACGTAGACGATCGAGCCGACGCGGAACTTCACCCGGTCCCTGATGAGGTGCTCCGACGTGCGGGGCAGCGTCACCGCCAGCGCCCGCACCTGCCCGACCGTGATCACGTTGACCTCCCATGGCCATCGCCGGAAAAGTATCACCGACCCCCGCCCCGCACTTGATGATCTTGTTACATTGGCGGGGCGGCGCGACGCCCGACGGCGAGGGGACGGGGAACGTGAGCGAACTGGTGCGCTGGCAGACCGAGCACGGCAGCATCGTCGTCGAGAGCGACGACGACGACCCCGGCATGGACGCCGTCTCCCGCGGCGGCGACCTGATCGGCACCGCCACCGCCAAGCTCGAGGACTCGTTCCAGCAGGTCCGGGACGCGGCGGAGGCGGCGCTCGCCGCGCTGCGCGGCGGCGACCTCAAGCCCGACTCGGTCGAGCTGGAGTTCGGGGTCAAGCTGAACGCCGCCGCCGGCGCCGTCATCGCGAAGACGACCGTGGAGGGCCACCTGAAGGTCAAGATGACCTGGGGCGAGCCGAAGGCCGCCGCCGGGGAGGAGTAGGTGGGCGACTGGCAGTGGCGCGCCTGGGTCGGGACGCCCGGCGCGGGCAAGCTCGGCGCGGCGTTCCTGGTCACCCCGACCCGGCTGCTGACCTGCGCGCACACCGTCACCGGCCTGGACGACCCGCGCGTCGGGTTCCCCGGCCTCGCCGAGGACCTGCCCGCCCGGGTCGTCGCGTCCGGCGGCTGGCGGGGCCCCGGCGACGTCGGCGACGTCGCGGTGCTGGAGCTGGAGGAGCCCGTCCCGTTCGAGCCGGCGGCACTGGCCGACCCCGACGACGCCGGCGGGCTCGCCGCGGGCGGCCGCGAGTTCGGCGTGTACGGGTTCCCCGCGCGCAAGGACGACAACGAGCGGCACGCCACCGTCACGACCGGTCCGCACCTGCTGACCCGCAACGAGTGGTGGGAGATCCGGACCGTCCACGGCGTCCCGCTGGAGAAGGGGTACAGCGGGTCCGCCGTGTACGACATCGCGACCGGCGAGGTCATCGGCATGGTCACCGACGCCGAGCTGCGCGGCGGCCGCGCCGGGATCGGCTGGATGCTCCCCCTCTCCCGCCTCCGCGCCCACTGGGAGCCGCTCGACGACCTGCTGCCGCTGCGCTGGCTCACCGGGACGGCCCGGAGCGACCTGCGGGCGCTGCTGAAGGACGTGCCGTTCACCGAGGCGCTCACCGCCGACCTCGAACGCGCCGTCGGCCGCCGCCCCCGCGAACGGTTCGGCTCCGCGTGGGCGTCCGTCCGCTACGTCGCCGAGGGCTTCCCGGAGCAGCGGCTCGCCGGCTACCTCGGCGCCCTCGGCGGGCGGCTCCCCGAACCGCACCGGCGGCGGTTCGCCGCCTGGGCCCGGTGGCACCTCCCCGGCGTCGAGCCCGCGCGGGAGGCGCCCGCGCCCGCCTCGGTCATCGTCCGGCTCGAGCACGCCACCTTCCCCAAGGAGTACGACCTCACCGTCCACACGTGGTTCAACGACGCCGACCAGACCGCGCAGGCCACCGTCCGCGTCCCGGAGAGCGAGGTCCGCGGCGCCGTCCAGGACGCGGTGGCCCTCGCGAGCCGCGCCCTCGTCGGCGGACGCTGGATGATCGAGTTCGCGGTCCCGGAGGGCTGGCTCGGCAAGCCGTTCGAACGGTGGTACATCGACGTCGAGGACAGGACGCCCATGCGGCGGTACCCGCTGGTCGTCCGGGACGTGAAACGGCTGCGGCCCGGCTCGATCCGGCGCGACCAGGCCCACCAGCGCTGGCGGGTCCTGAAGGAGCGCGGCCGCACCGACCCGCGGGTCATCGGGTGCGACGACCACCGCGGCGCCGCCGCCTTCCAGGACTGGCTCGAGGCCAACCCCGACCACTGCGCCCTCGTCTACACGACGTCCCCGTCCAAGGCCCGGCTCGCCGCCGCGCTCGGCAACGGCGTCCCCGTGATGCTGTGGACGCGGACCACCTGCAGCGGTCCCGCGCACGACGACTGCCAGGGCCACCGCCTCGGCGAGGCGCTCGCCGCCGCCGTCCGCGACGCCCGCCCCGAAGAGCTCCCCCACATCGCGCTCGACCTGCGCCGCAAGGCCCTCGGCGCCCCGAAGGACGCCCCGCACTGCGGGCGCGACCTCACCCTGCTGTGGGACGACCCGTCCCGGCTGCCCGCCGACCCCCGGCTCGCCATGGAGGAATAGATGCCCGACTGGCTGCTCTACACCGGTAGCCGAAGCCGGCACGACGGCATCGACAGGCTGCCGCCGCCCCCGCCCTGGCGGGCCTTCGACGGCGGCCCGCTGCTGCCCCCGCCGTCCGGCGGCTCCGGCAACGCCCACCAGGCCACGACCTACCGGCCCTCGGACGACGCCGTCCAGCAGGTCAACGCCGCCCTGTACCTGCGGCGCCCGTTGCTCGTGACCGGCCCGCCCGGCACCGGCAAGTCGACGCTCGCGTACGCGGTCGCGCACGAACTCGGCCTCGGACCCGTCCTGCACTGGCCCATCACCAGCCGGACGACCCTCCGCGACGGTCTCTACCAGTACGACCCCCTCACCCGCCTGTACGCCGCCCGCGACGGCGACGCGCCCGCCACCGACGAGGACATCGGCCGCTACATCCGGCTCGGCCCGCTCGGCACCGCGCTGCTCCCCTACGCCCGGCCGCGCGTCCTGCTCGTCGACGAGATCGACAAGAGCGACATCGACCTGCCCAACGACCTGCTCACCATCTTCGAGAAGGGCGAGTACGAGATCCCCGAGCTGACCCGGCGCGCGGACCCGTCCGCCGACGTCATGACCGCCGACGGCCCCGGCTCCCGGGTCGCCGTCACCGCCGGGACCGTCCGCTGCAACGCGTTCCCGCTCGTGGTGATGACCAGCAACGGCGAGCGCGAGTTCCCGCCCGCGTTCCTGCGCCGCTGCGTCACCGTCGAGCTCCGCCAGCCCGCCGACGAGGCCGAGCTGTCCGCCATCGTCCGCGAGCACCTCGGTGACCTCGCCGACCGCAGCGACGACCTCGTCCGCCGGTTCTTCGAGCGCTCCGCGTCCGGCACCCTCGCCACCGACCAGCTCCTCAACGCCGTCTACCTGTGCCGGCACGCCGGCGCCGCCGACCGCGCCGCCCTCGCCGACCGGATCATGCGGCGGCTCGGCGGTCCCCTCGACGATGATTGACCGGCTCCGCGAGGTCCTCGGCGCCGTCTCCCCGCACGGCGCGCCCGACGCGCGCGAGCTGAGCGAGCTGCTGTGGCTCGCCGCCCACATCGCGCCCGCGCCGGACGAGCCCGCCGACCCCGCCCCGGATCCGGTCCCGCCCGCGGTGCCCGATCCGCCGCCGGCCGGGCCCGACGGCCTCGCGAAGCCGCCCGGACCCGCACCGGAAGAACCCCGCACCGCGCTGCACCACCGTCCCGCCACCGGCACCGCGCCGCCCGCCGGGACGGCCGCCGAAGTGCTCGTCCCGACCGCGCCGATGCTGTCCGACCCCCTCGGCGTGCAGCGCGCGCTCCGCCCCGTCAAGCGGCGCGTCCCGTCCCGGCACCGCCGCGAACTCGACGAGGACGCCACCGCCGAGCGCATCGCCGACACCCGCCTGTGGACGCCGGTCCTCGTCCCCGAGTCCGAACGCTGGCTGACGCTCACCCTCGTCGTCGACACCGGCCCCACCATGCGGCTGTGGCGCCCCCTCGCCCGCGAGCTCACCGAGGCGCTGCTGAGGCAGGGCGCGTTCCAGAACGTCGGCGTCGCCTATCTCACCGCCACCGGCCGCGTCTCCTCCGCCCCCGGGTCGTCCCCGCGCGCCCCCGGCACCCTCCAGGACGCGTCCGGACGGCACGCCGTCCTCCTCCTCAGCGACTGCTCCGGACCGCACTGGTGGAACGGGCGCGCCGCCCCCGCCGTCCGCCGCTGGGCCCAGGCCGGCCCCACCGCGATCCTCCAGCCCCTCGCCGAGAGCCTCTGGCGCCGCACCGCCGCCCCCACCACCCCCGGCGTCGCCGTCCTGCCCCGCCCCGGCGGCCCCAACACCGGCCTGCGCTTCACGCCCCTCGACGGCGCCCCGCCGCCCGGCGTGCCCGTCCCCGTCCTGGAGGTCGCGCCCCGCTGGTTCGGCGCCTGGGCCCGGCTCGTCTCCGGCGCGGGCCCGCAGCCCGCCGCGATCGCGGCCCTGCCGTCCGGGCCGTCCGGCCCCGCCCCCTCCGACCGCGACGTCCCCGTCGCCGAACGCGTCCGCCGCTTCCTGCGCACCGCCTCCGCCGACGCCGCCGAGCTCGCCGCCCACGTCGCCGTCTCCGTGCCGTCCCTGCCGGTGATGCGGCTCATCCAGCACGGCGTCCTCGGCGGCTCCGACCCCGGCCGCCTCGCCGAGGTCCTGCTCAGCGGGCTGCTCCGGCCGCTGGACGACGTCCGCTACGAGTTCGTCCCCGGCGCCCGCGAGGCCCTCCTCGACACCCTCCCGCGCCCCGAGGCCCAGCACACCCGCCGCGTCCTCGAAGCCGTCTCCGCCGAGATCGAGCGGCGCGCCGGCGGCACCGCCGAGACCTTCCGCGCCCTCCTCGCCACCGCCGACGGCCCGCTCGCCCTCACCGCCGACACCCCCCACTTCGCGCTGGTCACCACCCCCGCGCCGGCGGCCCCGCCGGCGCCGGCCTCGCCCGCTCCGCACCTCCTGGACGTCCTCGGAACACCGGTGGACGACCTGATCGGCGACGACTGGGACCGCCCCCGGCACCCCACCGCCGTAGGCGTCGACGGCACCGGCAGGACGGTCTGGGTCGACCTCCTGCGCGACGGCCGGGGCACGCCGCACGGGACGATCGTCGGCCCCCGCGCCGAACGCGACCGCGTCCTCCGGACACTGCTGTTCAGCCTCGCTCTCGGCCACTCCCCCGCCACGGCCGCCCTCGCGTTCGCCGACTTCTCCGGCGGCGCGTCCTTTGTCGGGCTAGGGAGCCTCCCGCACGTCGTCACCGCCGTCCACAGCATGTCGATCGACTCCCCGCTCTTCCCCCGCCTGCTCACCGCCCTGGAAACCGAGCGGTCCCGCCGCGAGGCCCTGCGGTCGCGAACGCGGGGAGACGAGGCCCCCGCCGCGTTCCCCGTCCTCGTCGTGGTCATCGACAACGCCGGGCCCCTCCTCGGCGCACGCCCCGAGCTGCAGGACCCCCTGTTCCGCCTGTGCGAGGAGGGGCCGTCCCAAGGAATCCGGTTCGTGTTCTGCTCGCCGGACGAAACCGATCTCCCCTTCCCGCCGCGATGGCGGATCACCGTCCCCGGCCCGGAAGGCGGCGGCACGGCGTCCCTGACGCACGACGGGATCACGCCGGTGACCTTCCGCCCCGCGCACATCCCGCTCTCCGACAGCGACCCGATCGTCGAGCGCATGCGCCGACGCGGCCCCCGCCCCCCGCGCCTCCCCTGGCCCGACGAACCCGCCGTACCCCCCGCACCCGCGGAGCCGCCTTCCGGCGCCGGACCGTCCTCGCCGCCCCAGCTCTCCGCAGCGGACGACGTCCTCGCATTGAACGGGGCCGGCCTTGGGGCGGCGTTCACCAACGCATGGAGACTGCCCGTCTCGGTCCCCAGGCCGCCGCGCATCGGGCATGACCCCGAGGGGAACGAGTTCGCTGCCTCTTCTCTCGATCTCGCGGCCGGCGGCTCGGGCCTGGTCGTAGGCGACGTCCACGCCCGGCGGCATGTCCTGCGAGTGATCGCGCTCGCGCTCGCCGCCAAGTACCCGCCCTCCCAGATGACGTTCGCCTTCGCCGGGCTGGGCGAGCATCCGCTGGGCGACGTGCTCCCCCTCCCGCACGTTCTCCACTCCGAAGAGGAGCTGCTGGGCAGGCCGCGCGAGTTGCAGGAGTTCCTCGACTTCCTGTCGGCCGAGCTGGACACGCGCAGGGGCCATGCGTCACCCGAAGAGCTGCCGCACTTGGTGGTGATGGCGGACCTGTCGTTGACGTTCCCGTCCGGCAAGCGCGAGCTAGGGGAAACGCTCCTCCAGCTCGCGCAGCGCGGCAGAACGCTCGGCGTGAAGCTGATCCTGGCGTCGTCCACCGTCGAGAACACCACGATCTGGAACCGGTTCCTGCCGCTGCTCGACTGGCGGATAGCCGCGAACCGCCTGCCGCCCGCCGAACTCCGGACCGTCCTCGGCCGGGCGAGCCTTCCCTTCCCCGACGGCGACGCCTACTTCGTGGCGACCGGCGACGCACCGCGCCGGTTCACCCCGGCCCCCCTGCCGCCCGAACGCGCCATCGCCGCCTTCGCCGAGCAGGCGGCCGCGTGGGCCCGACCGGCGGCCCCGCCTTCCGCAGGCGGTGGGCTGCCGGAGCGTCTCGGGCGGGACGAACTGGGGATGGTGTCCGGAGGGCGCATTCCGATCGGCGTGCAGGGCGACGGACGGGAAACGGTCGCGCTGGACTTTGACGTTCGGCCGCACCTGGCCGTCTACGGAAGCGCCGGTACGGGGAAGACGAACGTTCTGCGCCTCATCCTGGAGGCGCTCGGGCGAGAGCGGCGGACACCGTGCTTCGTGATCGACCCGGCCGGCGGGCTGCGCGAGACCGTGCTGTCCCAGCGGAGCGCCGGACGGCCCTTGCCGGAGACGTATGCCACCACGTCCTCGCAGGGCAGGGACCTGGTGCTGGGCGTCGCGCGACTGCTGGACGAGGAGGAGCGGGGGCAGGAGGCGTACTTGGTCGTCGACGACCAGGACCTGCTGTCCGCGGAGATGTTCGTCGCGCTCCACCCCCATCTCGACCGGCGGAGGCCGCGGCTGCATCTCGTGCTCGCCCGTACGGACGTGCGCACCGGAGAGGAGCCGGACCCGCTGCTCATGCTGGGTCAGCCGGGATTCGCGACCCTGCGGATGGGAGTGGCCGACTCCGCCGGGCGGACGGTCCCGGGGCGCGGGGTGCTGGGCCAGGGCGCCGACCATGTGATCGTGCAGGTCGCGGAGGCGCCGTGAGGGGTATTGGATCGAGCTGTCCATAACGTGTTAGGGTCGGCGCATGGCGAGACCGAGGCAGTTCGAGGAGGAGCGGGCGGTGGAGGCCGCCATGCGGGCGTTCTGGGAGCGCGGGTACGAGGCGACGTCGACGCAGGAGCTGTGCGAGGCGACCGGGCTCGGGCGCAGCAGCATCTACAACACCTTCAGCAGCAAGCACGACCTGTTCACGCGGGCGCTGACGCGGTACATGGACGTCCGGACGGCGAACGCCGTGGAGGTGCTGGAGGACGCGGGGCGGCCCGTCCGGGAACGGCTGCGGACGGTGCTGGGGTGGGCCGTGGAGGCGCCGGCGGAGGATCCGGTCGGCTGCCTCGTGGTGAACACCATGATCGAGATGGCGCCGCGGGACGAGGACGTCGCCGGGCACCTGCGCAGGGACCAGGAGAAGCGGCTCGCGGCGCTGCGGGGCGCGATCGAGGCCGGGCAGCGGTCCGGGGAGATCGACGCGGGCAAGGACGCGGGCGCTCTGGCGCACTTCGTGGTGGCGGCGATCGCCGGGATGCGGGTCGCGGCGCGCGGCGGCGCGGACGGGCGGACGCTGCGGGCGATCGCCGACACGGCCATGGCGGCGATCTGACGGAGGCGGCGGCGGTGCCGCCTTTTTTCTCGGCCGAATTTTGAACTGATCAATCCAAAAGAGGGGCGTGCGATGCCACTGGCGGTCTATGTCCTGGGCTTGGCGATCTTCGCCCAGGGCACCTCGGAGATGATGCTGGCGGGGCTGCTGCCGCAGATGGCGGCGGACCTCGGCGTGTCCGTGCCCGACGCGGGGCTGCTGATCTCGGCGTTCGCGGCCGGGATGCTGGTGGGGGCGCCCGTGCTGGCCGTCCTCACGCTGCGGTGGCCGCACCGGCGGGCGCTGCTGGCGTTCCTCGCGGTCTTCGCGGTCATGCACGCGGCGGGCGCGCTGACGCCCGGGTACGGGGTGCTGTTCGCGACGCGCGTCGCGGGCGCGTTCGTGTACGCGGGGTTCTGGGCGGTCGCGGCGGCGACGGCGATCGGGCTGGTGCCGGCGGACGCGCGGGGACGCGCGATGGGGATCGTCGCGGGCGGGCTCACGCTCGCCACGATCGTCGGGCTGCCCGCCGGGACGGTGCTCGGGCAGCACCTCGGCTGGCGGTCGGCGTTCTGGGCGGTCGCGGCGATGTCGGCGGCGGCGATGGCCGCGGTCGCGGCGACGGTGAAGGGCGGCTCCCGGACCGGGACGGCGCCGCGCGTCCGGGACGAGCTGCGGGCGATGGCGCGGCCGCGGCTGTGGCTGGCCTACGCGACGACGGCGCTGGCCACGGGCGCGCTGCTGGTCGTGTTCAGCTACCTCGGGGCGATGCTGGAGGACGCGACGGGCATCCCGGAGCGGTGGGTGCCGGGCGTGCTGGCGCTGTACGGGGCGGGCTCGCTGATCGGGATCACGCTGGGCGGGCGATTGGCGGACGCGCGGACCGTCCCGCTGCTGTACGCGGGGATCGCGGGGCTCGTCGCGGTGTCGGCCGCGCTGGCGCTGACGCTCGGCTCGCCGGCGCCGGCCGTCGCCCTGGTGTTCCTGCTCGGCGCGTTCGGGTTCGCGACCAACCCGGCGCTGAACTCTCGGGTGTTCGCCCTGACGGACGGGTCGCCGACGCTCGTCGCGGCGACGAACACCTCGGCGTTCAACGTCGGCATCACCGCGGGGCCGTGGCTGGGCGGGCTGGCGCTGGACGCGGGGGCCGGATACGCGTCGACCGCGTGGATCGGCGCCGGGCTCGGCGTCGCGGCGCTCGCGACGGTGGCGCTGGGCCGGGCGGGCCGGCGGACGGTCCGGCAGGAGGAGCGGAAGGTCGCCGTCAACGCGTGAGCCGGACGGGACGGGACGGGCCGGCGCGGGCGTCCGCGCCGGCCCGTCCCGCATACGTCGGCTACCAGCGGCACTGCGGGGCGTGCAGGCCCCAGAGAGCGCGCTTGTCCGGGTACTCGGCGAGCGTCCAGACGCGGTGCTCGGCGCGGTAGCAGCTCAGGTCCTCGGGACCATAGGAGATGGTCCGCTTGGACAAGTGCCTCCAGCCGTGCCCGCGCTGGTCGGCCTGGAGCATCGTGCCGCGCTCGGAGCCGTGGCTCTGCGTGAACCACCAGTGGCCGTGGGCGCGGACGCCGCCCTGCACGCGGTCGCCGGGAAGGCTCGCGACCCAGTTCGGGTAGGCGACGCCGCCGGACCCGGCGACCAGGCCGGTGCCGTTCCGCAGCGGCCACGTCGCGACGCGCCCGCGCGGCTCCCGCTCCTTGCAGTACTCGCCCGCGACGAGCGACGGGCCGCGGGTGGTGCGGTCGACCGACATCCACGAGACGCGCGGCGCGCCGTGGCCCGCGCACCTGGCGCCGGCCCAGCCGTGGGCGTACTGCCAGTTGCCCGTCTGTGGCATGACGTACCGGTACCCGTGCCCGTAGTACTTGCCGCCGCGCAGGCCGACCCATTCCGCGTGGTCCGTGGACCCGTTCCGGCTGCGGCCGAGGTCGTAGATCTGCCGCATGTCGAACTCGCGCAGGCCCGCGCGGGTGTCGGCGACGTACAGCTTGTCGCCGAACCAGGCGATGCCGCCGGCGTGCAGGTCGATGTCGCCGTAGGAGACCCTCCCGTCCCGCATCGCCGGGTAGACGAGCAGGACGTGCCGGTAGGTGCGCCGGTCCGGGTTCACGAACGTGAGCCGGACGGCGCCGTCGTTGTGCCAGGACACCAGGATCGGGCGGCCGGCCCCCCACCGGCCGTCGACCGCCGCGTCCGAGACGGTCGTGACGCCCTGCGGGTACCACTTGCGGGTCGCCGAGTCCTGCTTGTCGAAGCAGTAGGCGCGCGCCCCGGCGGGCACCTTGGCCGCCGCGGCGCAGCCGCCGGTGAGGCGGCGCTGCCCCGAGCCGTTGATCAGCGCCTGGACGCCGCTCTTGGTCAGTCTCTGCCCGAGCGCGCGCAGCGGACGGTCGAGGTTCGCGCCGCGCCGCAGGCCGAAGTCCGCCTTGCGCGGCGCCGCTTCCCGCGCCGAGGTCGACGCCGCCGCGGGCTGGGGTCCGACGACGGCGGGGACGGACGCCACCAGCGCGGCCAGCGGGACGCCGGCCGCCAGGGCGGCGGCGGCCGGCCGCCGCCCGCTCGCTCTCCATTTCATGATCATCACGACGCCCCTCCTTTCCGGCGCCGTATCGCGGAAAACCCCCCGCACCGTCGACGGAAAGGCAAATGACCATTGCACCGGCCGGGTGAACCGGAACCGCGCCGCGGGCGTCCGGCCACCCGAAGCGGACGGGACGGCTTCCTCACAGGAAACCGTCCCGTCTGCGGGGATATCGGTATTACGGAAGGCGGCAGGTGCCGTAGTCGGACTTCGACGGGTCGCTCTCCGAGGTGCCGGTCAGCTTCAGCTTCGCCTTGCGCTCGGCGCCCGGCCCGGCCTTCGCCCACACCACCACGTCGGTGCCGCCGCCCGCCTTCGCGGTGGCCAGCTCGTTCGGCAGCCAGGTCGTCCAGCCCGCGCCGTCGACGGTCGCCTTCAGGCGGAAGACGTCGGAGCCGTAGACGCCGGTGCCGCCCTTACCGCGGTTGCCGACGCGCATCGTGCACTTCATCCAGCCGGATCCGGCCGGCACGGCCTTCCCGGAGTCGACCTTCACCCCGCGCCGCTGCGGGCCGGACCCGTCCAGCGACCGAATGGCGACCGTGTACTCCAGGACGCCCTTCTTGTCGCGCTTGAGGTTCAGCACGTAGAAGTGCAGCCGGTTCGCCTTGTCGACGTATTCGAACTCGCTTCCGGAATCAGTCCCGGCATGGAACAGCGCGTCCGACAGCTGGCGGTAGTCGCCGATCGTCATCTTCTGCGGCGTGCCGTCCGGCAGGACGAAGTCGGTCTTGTCGATGTCCTGCGGGTTCGCGTCCTGGACCCAGATGAACGGCGCCCGGTCCTGGTCCTTGGTCTTCGCCAGCAGCACCCCGGAGTCGGGCGTGAACGAGTCCATGCCCATCCGGTCGACGACCTCGAGGGTGTAGTTGTCGAACTTGCCGCCGTCGCACAGCGGGTCGGCGCCGGTGTCGCAGGCCGGCTCCTTGTCGCCACCCGTGCCGAGCTTGAGGTTGACGCCCGCGAGGCCGCCCTCGCCCGGCTCGGCGGACCGCGCCGTGATGGTCGCGACGACGGTGCCGTCCTGCGGGAGCGTGTCGCGGTCGAGCTGGAGCACCTTGGCCGCGTCGACGATGCCGAGCTTCAGCTTGTTGCGCAGCATGTGCTCCGCGCCCATGGACGCGCCGCCGACCGCCGGGATCGTCCAGCGGCTGTGCGGGCCGCCGGGGCCGTTGAAGCTGCCGCGGCTCAGCATGTCCCACGGACCGCTGTACGAGCGGCGCGGCGGCACCCCGTACGGGTTGTTGTAGTTGTCGCCGATGCCGAGGATGTGGCTGAACTCGTGCGCGAACACGGCCATCCCGGAGCTCTCCGCCTGCGTGGAGCTGCCGGTGATCGCGTTCGGCCAGATCGTCGCGCCCGCCTGCCAGGACGTCCAGTCCACGTACCGGGTCTTCACCCAGTTGGGCAGGGCCGGGTCGCCCGGCCCCCACTCGGCCGGGACGTCCTCCTTGGTCTGGAACTTCATCTGCCCGAACTCCTGCCAGGTGGACGACTCGTCCTGCCCGGCGCTGAGGAAGAAGACGAAGTCGAACTTCTTCGCCGTCTCCTCGCCGACGTCCGCGATCCACGCGGCGCGCGCGTCCGTGCGCAGGTCGCGGTTGCAGGTGTCGCCCGCCGGGCAGCCGGTGCCGCCCTGCATGCCGTCCACGCCGTACTCGTGGTCCTTGGCGGGCATCCGGTACGCGCCGAACGCGGTGAGGTCCACGCCGTAGCGGCCGCCGGAGTCCTCCATCCAGTACTCGTGCAGCGTGTGGCCGTGGTTGAGGTCCTCGGGCTTGTTGAGGAAGTCCTGGTAGAACTTCGCGACCCGGTCGCGGGGCACGTCGCCGACCGCGTTCGGGTTGCCGAAGATGGTGGAGTTCTTCGGCTGCGTGACCACGAACGGCTGGTTCGGGTAGTCGACCAGGACGACCGCGCCCTTGAAGTTCTTGATCGAGCCCTGGTGGGACGGATCGGCCCACGAGGTGCCGGGGACCGAGGCGTAGTCGTCCCAGGTCATCGTGTCGGGAAGCTCGTAGTTCTGCGGGTCGATCGGGCGCGGGCCGCCGGCCGCGTAGGTGCGGGCGGACGGCCGGCTCCGCTGCCACGGCTGCGTCTGCGGCCAGTGGCGCATCTGCCAGGGGTTCGCGGTGGGCTTCGGGATCGGAGGCTTGGTCTGCGCGGCGGCCGGCACGGCCGCGAGTCCCGCGAGCAGCACCGTCGCCGTCACGGGCACCAGCAGCGTCTTCTTGGCGCGCATGTCTCCCCTGTCTCAGGTGGTCACTGAGAACGTAAGGAGCACCGTTCCGCCGCGCTACGGCCTACTTATACGACCTTGCGGCGTTCGCCCTGGCATGTCACGCCGTGGCCTGTTCCGTACCGCTCGCTACAGGCTCGTCTAGCTGCGACGGTCCTTACAGCAGCGAACGCGTCGCGACGACGATGCCGTCCTCGTCGCTGTAGAGCCAGTCGCCCGCGCGGAACTCCACGCCGCCGAAGGCCACCGGCGCGTCCACCTCGCCGGCGCCGTCCTTGGCGCTCTTGCGCGGGTTGGAGCCGAGCGCCTTGACGCCGAGGTCGAGGCCGCGCAGCGCCACCACGTCGCGGACGGCCCCGTTGATCACCACGCCGGCCCACCCGTTCGCCACCGCGGACGCCGCGATCATGTCGCCCATCAGCGCGGACGCCAGCGACCCGGCACCGTCCACGACCAGCACCCGGCCCTCGCCGGGGGCGTTCAGCACCCGCTTCACCAGGCCGTTGTCGTGGTGGCAGCGCACCGTCGACACCGGCCCCGCGAACACCGTCCGGCCGCCGTACTGCCGGAACTGCGTCTCGCAGCTGCGCAGCTCGTCCCCGAAGTCGTCGATGAGGTCAGCGGTCGCGAAGTCCATGCCCGGCAGCCTACTGCCCGGTAACCATCGGTTCGCGGTTGCCCGCCCCGCGCCCGCCGTCCGCGCCCGGGCGTCAGGCCGAGGGGGCGTCGGTGGGGCGGCCGATCAGGCGGGACAGGACGATCGCGGTCTTCGTCGCCGTGATGTTCTCCTCCCGGCGCAGCCGTTCGAGGGCCTGCTCCAGGTGCTGGATGTCGCGGGCCCGGACGTGCACCAGGGCGCTGGCGTCGCCGCTGATCGTGTAGGCCGCGACCACCTCCGGGTGGCCGCGGACGCTGGAGTAGATCTCCTCCGGGGACGTCGCCCCGGTGCAGAAGATCTCGATGAACGCCTCGGTCGTCCAGCCGAGCGCGGCCGGGTCGACCACCGCCGCGAACCCGTTGATCACACCGTCCGCGCGCAGCCGGTCGACCCGCCGCTTCACTGCGGGCGCGGACAGCCCCACCTTGTCGCCGATCTGCGCGTAGGAGGCGCGGCCGTCCTCCAGGAGCCGCGCAACGATTCGACGGTCCAGA
Organism: Actinomadura sp. RB99; assembly: GCF_014706005.1. NCBI lineage: Bacteria > Bacillati > Actinomycetota > Actinomycetes > Streptosporangiales > Thermomonosporaceae > Actinomadura > Actinomadura sp. RB99. Next base: position 37,676 of record NZ_JABMCA010000033.1, read on the forward strand.
TCGTCAAGACGCAACAAACAGCACCCCCAAAGTCGGTTTTCGTCATTGGTCGCCCGTAACACCCGAACATACGCTGGATATGGACCGGGCGGCCACCCGCCGCTCCCGGCTCCTCCCCCCTCGGCACCGGGCACCCCCGTCCGGTGTCCCGGCGATGCCCGGCCCGACCGGCCGGACCCGAACGCGAGAAGGAGCGTCGTGACGGCGACCGAACAGCTGCGGGCGATGTCCGAGGAGCACAGCGCGCACAACTACCACCCCCTCCCGATCGTCGTCGCCGACGCCGAGGGCGCCTGGCTCACCGACGTCGAGGGCCGCCGCTACCTGGACATGCTGGCGGCCTACTCGGCGGTCAACTTCGGGCACCGCAACCCGCGCCTCGTCGCGGCGGCCCAGCGGCAGCTGGAGCGGGTCACCCTGGTCAGCCGCGCGTTCGACCACGACCAGTTCGGCCCGTTCGTCACCGAGCTGGCCGAGCTGTGCGGCAAGGACATGGTGCTGCCGATGAACAGCGGCGCCGAGGCCGTCGAGACGGCGCTGAAGACCGCCCGCAAGTGGGGCTACGAGGTGAAGGGCGTCCCCTCCGGGGAGGCGAACATCATCACGTTCGAGGGCAACTTCCACGGCCGCACCACCACGATCGTCAGCTTCTCCACCGACCCCGACGCCCGCGACTCCTACGGCCCCTACACGCCGGGGTTCCGGACCGTGCCGTACGGGGACGTCGACGCGCTGAAGGCCGCGATGGACTCCTCGACCGTCGGCGTGCTGGTCGAGCCGATCCAGGGCGAGGCCGGCGTGAACGTCCCGCCGAGCGGGTTCCTGCGCGCGGTGCGGGAGCTGTGCACCGCGAACGGCACGCTGATGATCGCCGACGAGATCCAGTCGGGCCTCGGCCGCACCGGCACCACGTTCGCCGTCGAGCACGAGAACGTGGTCCCGGACGTCTACATCCTCGGCAAGGCGCTCGGCGGCGGCATCATGCCGGTGTCCGCCGTGGTCGCCGACCGGGACGTGCTCGGCGTGTTCAAGCCGGGCCAGCACGGCTCCACCTTCGGCGGCAACCCGCTGGCCTGCGCGATCGGCCGCGAGGTGATCGCGATGCTGCGGACCGGCGAGTACCAGGAGCGGTCCCGGGCGCTGGGCGCGCACCTGCACGACCGGCTCGGCCGGCTGCCCGGCGACCTCGTCCGCGAGGTGCGCGGCCGCGGCCTGTGGGCGGGCGTCGAGCTGTACGGCCGGGCCCGTCCGGTCAGCGAGCGGCTGATGGAGCTCGGCGTGCTGGCCAAGGAGACGCACGAGACGACGCTCCGGCTGGCCCCGCCCCTCGTCGTCGAGCGGGAGGACCTCGACTGGGCGCTGGACCAGCTGGAGGCGGCTCTCAAGGGCTGAGCCCCGGCCGGTAAAGAGTTACCCGCGACCCGCCTGTCCGCGCGGGGCGCGCCGCGCCCGGGGAGAGGGTGTGCGCATGCAGCGCAACCCGTCCCCGCAGGACAGCCCGGAGCAGGAGAAGCCGACCGGCCGCCGACGGCGGCGGGTCCTCATCGGCTGCGGCGTGCTCGCGGCCGGCGCGCTGGTGCTGCTCGGCGGCGGCGCCTACCTGCTGGAGAACGCCTACAACGACGGCGTGAAGCGGATCGCGGGCGCGATGCCGGAGCGCAGCGGCCGCCCGGTGTCGACGGGACGCGGCGAGAACTGGCTGCTGATCGGGTCGGACCGGCGCTCGGACATGCCGTCCATGGGCGCCCGGTCCGACACGATCATGCTGGTGCACCTGTCCGGGCGGGACGGCCGGGTGTCGGTCATCGCGATCCCGCGCGACAGCTGGGTGCCGATCCCCGGGCACGGCGCCGGGAAGATCAACGCGGCGTTCTCCTACGGCGGCCCGAAGCTGCTGATCCGGACGGTCGAGCAGCTCACGAAGGTGCGCGTCGACCACTACGCCGCGCTGGACTTCGGCGGGTTCGTGAAGATGACCGACGCGCTCGGCGGCGTGGACGTGACGGTCGAGAAGCGCACGTACGACCCGATGCACAAGCGGACCTGGCCCGCCGGGCACCAGCACCTGAACGGCGTCGAGGCGCTCGACTTCGTCCGGCAGCGGTGGAACCTGCCCGGCGGCGACCTCGACCGGATCAAGCGGCAGCAGGCGTTCCTGCACGCGCTGGCCGACAAGGCCCTCGACACCCGCAACCCGCTGAAGATCGACCGGTTCATCCGGGCCGCGACGCACTCGGTGACCGTGGACGACTCGGTGACCGCGGGCACGCTGCGCGGCCTGGCGGCGCGGCTGCTGAAGACGCCGCTGATGGAGTACCTGACGGCCCCGGTCGACCGGTTCGCGTCGCGGGGCGGGCAGAGCGTGGTGCTGCTGGACGCGGCCGCCGGCGACGAGCTGTTCGCCGACGTCCGCGGCGACCGGGTCGGCGACTTCGTGGCCCGCAACGGCGCGGCGAACAGCGTCGGCACCGTCCGCTGAAACCGGGTGTGACCTGTACGGATAAGTCGGGCATCAAAAGAATGTGACGACAGAGGTCTAGATGGATTAGTCTAAGTGGACTAATCGACGTCGACCACGAAGGTCGCTCCATGTCCCGACCCCTCACACCGCTCGCGCTGACCGTCCTGCGCATGCTGTGCGGCGGGCCCATGCACCCGTACGAGATGCAGCAGCGGATCCGCGACCACGCCTACGACCAGGCCGTCAAGGTCACGCACGGCTCGCTCTACCACTCGGTGGAGCGGCTCGCGGCCGCCGGCCTGATCGAGCCGCTCGAGACCGCGCGCGAGGGCCGCCGCCCGGAGCGGACCGTCTACGCGGTCACCAGCGCCGGACGCGACGCCGCGCACATCCGCCTCGCCGAGCTGCTCGCCAAGCCCGTCGAGGAGTTCCCGCTGTTCGGCACGGGCCTGGCGTTCATCAACCTGCTGCCCGAGGCGGAGGTCGCCCGGCAGCTGCGGCACCGCGCCATCGCGCTGGAGGCGCTGCTCGTCGGGAACCAGGCGGTCAACGACTCGCTCCGCAAGCGCGGGCTGGAGCGCCACAAGCTGCTCGACCAGGAATGGGCCATCGCCCGGTTCCGCGGCGAGCTGGAGTTCGTCCAGAACCTGGCCGACGACCTGGAGACCGGGCGCATCACCTGGACCGGCGAGACCGGGGTGACCTCCTGCCACCCGCCCGACCAGCACGACCACCGCACCGACTACCACGCAAGCCGTAACGACAAGGGGGCACCATGAGCAAGTGGCGCGGGAACCCGTGGGCGATCCTATTGACGCTCTCGCTCGGTTTCTTCATGACGCTGCTCGACCTGACGATCGTGAACATCGCGATCCCGAGCATGATCGACAAGCTGAACGCCTCGCTGGACGAGGTCCTCTGGGTGGTCAACGCCTACATCCTGGTGCTGGCCGTGCTGCTCATCACCGCCGGCCGCCTCGGCGACCTGTGGGGCAAGAAGAACCTGTTCATCGCCGGTGTGGCGCTGTTCACCCTGTCCAGCCTGGCGTGCGGGATCTCGCAGGACCCGGCCCAGCTGATCGCGGCCCGCGCCGTGCAGGGCCTCGGCGCCGCGCTGCTGATGCCGCAGACGATGTCGATCATCATCGGGGTGTTCCCGCCGGAACGGCGCGGCACCGCGCTCGGCGTCTGGGGCGCGGTCGCGGGCGTGTCCACCATCGCCGGCCCGACCATCGGCGGGCTGCTGGTCACCAGCCTCGACTGGCGGTGGATCTTCTTCGTGAACCTGCCGATCGGCATCATCGTGCTGGCGCTCGCCGTGCCGATCCTGCCCGGCCACACGCCCACCGTGAAGCACCGCTTCGACATCGCCGGCGTCGGCCTCGCCTCCGCCGGGCTGTTCTGCCTGACGTTCGCGCTGACCGAGGGCCAGAAGTACGACTGGAACGAGGGCATCTGGGGCCTCATCGCCGCCGGCCTCGGCCTCTTCGTGATCTTCTACGTCTACCAGCGGACGCAGCAGGACCGCGAGCCGCTGGTGCCGTTCTCGCTGTTCCGCGACCGCAACTTCACGATCCTCAACTTCGTCGGCGCCGCCGTCTCCATCGGCATGATCGGCATGTTCCTGCCGATGACGATCTACATGCAGTCCGTCCTCGGCTTCAGCGCCCTCAAGGCCGGCCTCGTGATGGCGCCGTCCTCGGTCGTGTCGATGTTCCTCGCGCCCGTCGCCGGCAAGCTGTCCGACCGCATCGGCGGCAAGTTCATCCTGATGGGCGGCCTCACCCTCTACGCGCTCGGCATGCTGTGGCTGGTGCTGGTCGCCGAGGTCGGCACGGACTGGACCGCGTTCATCCCCGCGCTCGTCGTCGCCGGGTTCGGCATCGGCGGCGTGTTCGCGCCGATGGCCACCGAGGCGACCCGGAACGTGCCGCCCCGGCTGGCCGGCGCCGCGTCCGGCGTGAACAACACCGTCCGCCAGATCGGCTCCGTCCTCGGCAGCGCCGCCGTCGGCGCCGTCCTGCAGAACCAGCTCGCCTCGTCGCTCAAGGACCAGGCCGCGACCCGCGCGGCGGCGCTCCCGCCGGACGTGCGGCCCGGGTTCGTCAAGGGCTTCGCCGGCGCCGCCAAGGGCGGCCTTGAGGTCGGCGCGGGCCAGACCGGCACCCAGCAGAAGCTGCCGCCGGGCGTCCCGCAGAGCGTGGCGCACCAGATCCAGCAGGTCGCCGGCCAGGTGTTCTCGCACGGCTTCGTGCACGCGATGAAGCCGACGATGATCCTGCCGATCGCCGTCGTCCTCGCCAGCGCCGCCGCCTGCTTCGGCGTGAAGGGCTACCGCTCCACCCCGGCGCCGGGCACCGCCGAGCCCGCCCCCGCCACCGTGCAGAGCTGACCCGAAGCACGCTCACTCGCGGCGAGCCGCCGTCATGGCAGTGCCCATGACGGCGGCTCGCCGCGTCAGCGGGCGAGGCGGCCGTAGCCGCCGCCGTAGAAGATCAGGGGACGGGCGTCGGGCGACGGGACGTGCAGGCTCAGCACCTCGCCGACGACGATGCTGTGGTCGCCGGCGTCGTGGACGGCGTGGGTGCGGCATTCCAGGGCGGCGACGGCGTCGGTGAAGATCGCGGCGCCGGTGACCGGGCCCCGCGTGTGGTCCCAGCCCTGGAGCTGGCCGTCCAGCATCCGGCCGCGGGTCGCGAACCACTGCGAGGCGTCCCGCATCTCCTCCGACAGCACCGACACCGCCCACTCGCCGGCGTCCAGCGCCAGGTCGTGGAAGCGCGCGATCTTCTCGGGGCAGAACATCACCAGCAGCGGGTCCAGCGACACCGAGGCGAACGCGTTCACCGTCATGGCGTGGTCGGCGCCGTCCACCACGCTCGTCACGATCGCGACGCCCGTCGCGAACCTGCCCGCCACCCGGCGGAAGAGCTCCGGATCCACGCTCGGGTCCACACGGTCGCCGCTCACAACGCGCACACCCTAGCGATCCCCCTACCCGCGGGTGCGCGCCGCCCTCCCGGTGAGCCACTGCCCGCTCGGGCCGGGCGACGGGACCCGCGCCACCGCGATTCCCGCGGCCACCATGCCGCCGACGATGTACACATACCCCGCGAGCGTCCCCGGAACGACCAGGTCGCCCTCCGGCCGCTGCATCGACATCACGATCACCGCGGCGCCCCACACCACCGCCGGCACCGCCGCGCCGATCTTGCCGCCCATGCCCAGGCCCGCCAGCCGGACCATGGCGTACACCAGCGGCACCAGCACGATCGAGGTGACCGGCACGTCCCCGGCCGTCCACTCCTGGGCGTACGAGCCGACCAGGCCGAAGACCCCGCCGAGCAGCCCGAGCGCCGCGTACGCCGCGCCCGTCACCAGCGCCTCCAGCGGGCCCTCGCCGCGGCCTCCCGCGCCGCCGGCGGCGGACGCGCCGCCCGCCGCGTCGGCGGGAAGCTCGTCCTTGGCCAGGCTCACCCGCGCCTCGTCGTCCTCGTCCACGGCCTCAGCGTATCCAGCCGGTCAGCCTTCCGCGTCGTCCAGACCGGCGAAGAGGTCGGTCTCGCGGCGGCCCGGGCCGACCGGGCCGAGCTCGCCCGCCTGCAGGATGAAGTACTCGGTGCCGAACGCCTGCTGCCCGAGGTTGTTCGACAGCGCGAAGAACGGCCCGGCCTCCTCCGGCGCCACCGTGATCTGGGTGCGGTGCGCGCGCAGCGCCGCCAGCTTGGCGGGCAGGTGCGCGCGGGCGTCCACGACCGTGGTGACCTGCCCGTCCGGGACGCCGGAGCCCAGCTCGTCCAGCCCGGCGACCCGCGCGAACGGCAGCTTCGCCTCGCGCATCACCGCGATCGCCCGCGCCAGCACGGTGCGGGGGGTGGCGTAGGCGTAGAACTTCGCGGCCCGCCACGGCTCGCCGCCGCCGGTGAACGACGGGTCGGCGGCCATCTCGAACGCCCGCCAGGCGACGCGGTGCGCCTGGATGTGGTCGGGGTGGCCGTAGTTGCCGCGCTCGTCGTAGGTGACGATGACGTGCGGCCGGACCTCCCGGATGATCTTCGCGAGCTCCGCGCCGGCCTCCTCGACGTCGGCCTGCCAGAAGCTGCGCGGGTCGTCGTTGGTGGCGGTGCCCATCATGCCCGAGTCGCGCCACCGGCCGGGACCGCCGAGGTAGCGGTGGTCGCGCACGCCGAGCGCCGCGGCGGCCGCCGCCATCTCGCCGATCCGGTACTCGCCGAGGCGGTCCTCCTTGTCGGACGCCAGGTGGCGCAGCTCATCGGGGATGACCTCGCCCTCCTCGCCCAGCGTGCAGGTGACGAGACAGACGTGGGCGCCCTCGGCGGCGTACTTGGCCATGGTCGCCCCGGTCCCGATGGACTCGTCGTCCGGATGGGCATGGACGAACAGGATCCGCGGCTCCTTCATGGTCACGAGCCTACTCAGGGGGCGCGGGCACGGCGATGACCGCCCTGCCCGCGCGGGCACGGCGCCGCGGCGGGCGGCCGTCAGCCGCCGGTCCCCGCTCCGCCGCCACCGCCGCCGCCACCGCCGGAGCCGTCACCGCCGCCACCGCCGCCGCCCGAGGTGTGCGTCGGGTTGGTGGTCGGCGAGTGCGACGTGGGGGCCTCGCTGGTCGGCGCCTCGCTGGTCGGCGCCTCGCTGGTCGGCGCCTCGCTCGTCGGGAGGCGCGTGGGCGCCGTGTGCCGGGGCCGGGTCGGGCGGGTGTACGTCGGCTGGTCCTGCGTGGGCTGGTCCTCGGTCGGGCTGTCGGAGACCGACGAGGAGTCCGAGACCGTCGGGGACGTCCCCGTGCCCGGGGTGTCGTCGCCGCCGCGGTTCGCCATGAACAGGCCGACGACGAGCGCCAGCACCGCGATCGCCGCGATCCCCGCGAAGATCGGCCACTTGGACCGGCGCTCCGGCTCGAAGTCGTCGTAGCCGGTGTGCCGGCCGCCGCCGCGGTACGGGGGCTGCTGGACGGGCGGCAGCGTGCCGGTGTAGTTCGCCGGCGAGACCCGCTGCGTCTGCCCGCCGTGGGGCCCGCCCTGGTGCGCGCCGAAGGCCGCGGCGGCGCCCGCGCCGGCGGCGAGCGTGGAGCCCTCCGCGAGCATCGTGGTCGCCTGCCCGGGGTCGTCCATCCGGGTCTGGCCGGCGCCGCCCGGCCCGCTGCCGATCAGCGCCATCATCAGCTGCTGCGCGGTGGGCCGCCGCTCCGGCTCCTTCACCAGGCACGCCGCGACCAGCCGGTGCAGGTCGGCGGGCACGCCCTCCAGGTACGGCGGCTCGTTCATCACCCGGTTGATCACCGCGACCACGGTGTCGTCGCCGAACGGCGGGTGCCCGGTCGCGGCGAACACCATCGTGGTCGCCCACGCCCACACGTCCACGGCCTCGGTGAGGGTGGCGCCCGCCACCTGCTCGGGGGCCATGTAGGACGGGGTGCCGATCGCCTTGGTCGCGTTGGTCTGGCCGGTGTCCAGCGCCCGCGCGATGCCGAAGTCGATCACCCGCGGGCCGTCCGGCGCCATGATCACGTTGTGCGGCTTGAAGTCGCGGTGCACGATCCCGGCCTGGTGGATCGCGACCAGCGCGGTGGCGGTGCCGATCGCCAGCCGGTCCAGCGCCGCGCCGGTGATCGGCCCGGTCTCGGTGACCTGCTTGTACAGCGACGGGCCCGGCACGTACTCGCTGGCGATGTAGGGCTGGTCGCCCGCGACGTCCGCCTCCAGCACCTGCGCGGTGCAGAAGCGGGCGACCTGCTTGGCGGCCTGCGCCTCGCGGACGAACCGGTTGCGCGCGCCGGCGTCGGCGGCGAGATCGGTGCGCAGCAGCTTGATGGCGGCCCTGTTACCCGAGGCGTCGACGCCCGCGTAGACGACCCCCTGGCCGCCCTCGCCGAGCCGTTCGACGATCTCGTACGAGCCCAGCCGCCGGGGATCGCCCGGCTGCAGCTCCGGCATGGACCACTCCTTCAACGCCCGCGAGACAAAAGCTTGGGGAGGTCTTGAGCTTACGCGAGCGGGGCCATGCCCAAGGGCCGTTCCCCGGCCGCGATGACCGCCCGGAATCATAGGGGCAGGCAACGGCGCCGCGCCGCCGTTCGGGGAGGCTCGCGGGCTGGCAGACTCGGATGCCATGAGCATCAGCTATCCGCGGCAGAGCGCCCGCACCCGCCGTTTCAGCCTCGGCGTCCCGCGCGCCTTCCAGATCGCGCAGGACGGGACGCGCGTGACGTTCCTGCGCACCAGGGCGGGCGACGATCCGGTGACCTGCCTGTGGACGCTGGACACCGGCACCGGCGAGGAGCGCCTCGTCGCCGACCCGGCCGCGCTGGACGTCCCGGGCGAGGAGAACCTGCCCGCCGAGGAGCGGGCCCGCCGGGAGCGCGCGCGGGAGCAGGCCGGCGGCATCGTCGGGTACGCCACCGACCGGGACATGCGGCAGGCCGTGTTCACGCTCGGCGGACGGCTCTACGTCGCCGACATCGAGGGCGGGCTGGTCCGCGAGCTGCCCGCGCAGGCGCCGGTGTTCGACCCGCGCCCCGACCCGGCGGGCCGCCGCGTCGCCTACGTGTCCGGGCGGACGCTGCGGGTGATCGAGATGGACGGCTCGGACGACCGGGCGGTCGTGCAGCCGGAGTCGGACCAGATCTCCTACGGGCTCGCCGAGTTCGTCGCGGCCGAGGAGATGGGCCGGATGCGCGGCCACTGGTGGTCGCCGGACGGCGGGACGCTGCTCGTCGCGCGGGTGGACGAGACGCCGGTGCAGCGCTGGCACATCGCCGACCCCGCGAACCCGGACCGGACGCCCGCCGAGATCGCCTACCCGGCGGCGGGCACGCCGAACGCGCTGGTGTCGCTGGCGCTGGTGAAGGTGGACGGCGGCCGGCTCGGCGTCGCCTGGGACCGCGGCATGTTCCCCTACGTCGTCACCGCGTCCTGGGACCGGCACGGCCTGCTGATCGTCGTGCAGCCGCGGGACCAGCGGTCCCAGCGGGTGCTGCGGGTCGACCCGTCGAACGGGGAGACGTCGCTGGTGCACAACGAGCACGACCCGGTGTGGACCGACATCGTGCCGGGCCTGCCCGCGCACACGGGGACGGGCGAGCTGGTCTGGGTCACCGAGGACCGCGAGACCGACACGCGCCGCATCACGATCGGCGGGAAGCCGGTCACGCCGGGCGGGCTGCAGGTCCGCTCGATCCTCGGCGTCGAGGGCGAGTCGATCCTGTTCACCGCGTCGGAGGAGCCCACCGAGGTCCACCTGTACTCCTACGACGCAGGGGAGGTCCTCCGGCTGACGGAGGGGCAGGGCGTGTTCGGCGGGGCGCGGGCCGGCGGTGTGACGGTGGTCACGGGGGCGCGGCTGGACCGTCCGGGGACCGAGGTGGAGGTGCGCGGGCCGTCCGGGATCCACCCGGTCGCGTCGCTCGCCGAGACCCCGGTGATCACGCCGCGGGTCGAGCTGCTGCGCGCCGGGGACCGCGAGATCCGCACCGCCGTGGTGCTGCCGACCGGCTGGAAGCCCGGCGACGGGCGGCTGCCCGTCCTGATGGACCCCTACGGCGGCCCGCACGCGCAGCGGGTGCTGGCCGTCCAGCGGGCGTACTGCGAGGCGCAGTGGCTCGCCGACCAGGGCTTCGCCGTGGTGATCGCGGACGGCCGCGGCACGCCGGGCCGCGGCCCGGTCTGGGACCGCGCGGTCCGCGGCGACTTCGTCGAGCCGGTGCTGGAGGACCAGATCACGGCGCTGATCGAGGCGGCGCGGCTGCATCCGGCGGCGTTCGACCTGGACCGGGTCGGCATCCGCGGCTGGTCGTTCGGCGGCTGGCTCGCGGCGCTGGCGGTGCTGCGCCGCCCGGACGTGTTCCACGCGGGCATCGCGGGCGCGCCGGTCACCGACTGGCGGCTGTACGACACCCACTACACCGAGCGGTACCTCGGCCACCCGGACGAGGAGCCGGAGGCGTACGCCGCGCACTCGCTGATCGAGATGGCCGGCGAGCTGCGGCGCCCGCTGATGATCATCCATGGGCTCGCCGACGACAACGTGGTCGCCGCGCACACGCTGCGGCTGTCGTCGGCGCTGCTGGCCGCCGGCCGCCCGCACACCGTCCTGCCGCTGTCGGGCGTCACCCACATGACCCCGCAGGAGGTCGTGGCGGAGAACCTCCTCCTGGTCCAGGTCGAGTACCTCAAGTCCGCCCTGGCTGGTTGAGCCGCGGCGGGCCGCCGTCTTGGGCAGGCCATGACGGCGGCCCGCCGCGAGCTCACGGCGTGCGGGTGCGGGACTCCGGGCCGTGCCAGGAGTCCCAGAGGGCGGCGTAGGAGCCGTCCTCGGCGAGCAGCTCGTCGTGGGTGCCGAGCTCGGTGATCCGGCCGTCCTCGACGACGGCGACGCGGTCGGCGTCGTGCGCGGTGTGCAGCCGGTGCGCGATCGCCACGACGGTCCGGCCGTCCAGGACGGCGGCGAGCGTGCTCTCCAGCCGCCGCGCGGCCCGCGGGTCGAGCAGCGACGTCGCCTCGTCCAGCACCAGCGTGTGCGGGTCCGCGAGGACGAGCCGGGCCAGCGCGAGCTGCTGCGCCTGCGCGGGCGACAGCGTCGCGCCGCCCTCGCCGACCTCGGCGTCCAGGCCGGGGCCGTCCCAGTCGACGGTCGCGAGGACCTCGCGCATCCGCGCGTCGGAGGCGTCCGGGCGGGCCATCGCCAGGTTCTCGCGGAGCGTGCCCCGGAACACGTGGTGCTCCTGCGTGACGAGCGCGACGTGGCCGCGCAGCTCGTCGAGGGGCAGCTCGACGAGGGGGACGGGCGCGTCCGAGCCGACCGTGACCGCGCCGGAGCGGGGCCCGTCGATCCCGGCGAGCAGGCGGCCCAGCGTCGACTTGCCCGCGCCGCTCGGCCCGACCATCGCCAGCCGCTCCCCCGGCCGCAGGTCGAGGTCCACGCCGTGCAGGACGTCGCGGCCCGCCCGGTAGGAGTAGCGGACGTCCCGCGCGGTGAGCCGCTCGCCGTCCGGGCGGCGGGTGCCCGCCTCGCGGTCCGGCGGGACGCTCCCGACGCCGAGCAGCCGGGCCAGGGACGCGCCGCCGAGCTGGAGCTCGTCCAGCCGGGACAGCAGCATGTCGACCGGTTCGATCAGCTGCTGGACGTACAGGGTCGCGGCGGTCACCTGCGCGAGCGAGGCCATCCCGTGCGCGTAGAACAGGCCGCCGAACAGCAGGGTCGTCGCGACCGGCAGCACGAACCCGAACTCGGCGACCGGGAACAGCACGGTCCGCAGCCGCAGCGTGTACCGCTCGGCGGCGTAGGAGCGGGCGATGTCGGCGTCGCCGCGGGCGTGCCGGCGCTCGGCGAGGCCGAACGCCTCGACGGTCCGGGCGCCGTGCACGGTCTCGGCGAGGCCGTCGGCGATCAGCGCCCACGAGGCGTTCTCGCGCAGGTAGCCGTCCCGGCAGCGCGGCAGGTACCAGCGCATGACGCCCCACAGGATGGGGACGGAGACCAGGCACGGCAGCGCGACCAGCGGGCCGTTGACCAGCAGCGCGCCGAAGGTGAACGCGCCGACGACGATCGCGACGAGGGTCTCCGGGACGGCCTCGCGCAGCGAGGTGCCGAGCGTGTCGACGTCGCGGGACGCGCGGGTGACGAGGTCGCCGGTGCCGGCCCGCTCGACGGCCGACAGCGGCAGGCCGAGCAGCCGGTCGACGAACTCCTCGCGCAGCTCGGCGAGGACGCGCTGGCCGAGGCGGGCGGAGGTGAAGTAGGCGTACCGGGTCAGCACGCCCTGGACGATCACGAAGCCGGCGATGGCGAGCGCGGTGGTGTCGATGTGGGCGGTCCCGTCGCGGACGCCCTCGACCAGCTCGCCGAGCAGCCGGGGCGCGACGAGGCCCGCGACGGCGGCGAGGCCGTGCAGCGCCAGCGTCCCGGCGAGGGCGCGCGGGTGCCGCAGCGCGACGCGGCGCGCGTATGCCCGCACCTGCGCGGGCTCCGCGACCGGCAGGATCTCGGTGCTCACGGTTCTCGGGCCCTTCCGTACAGCGGTCCGGTGGTCGGGTGGTCGGTGGGTGTCGGTGGGGGGGCGTCCGGTCAGTGGCGCGGGGCGGCCTCGCCGCGGGTGACGGCCGCGGCGTAGCGCGGCTCGGTCCGCAGCAGGTCGCGGTGGGTGCCCTCGGCGACGACCCGCCCGTCCTCGACGAACGCGACGTGCGCCGCGCGGTCCAGCATCAGCGGGCTGGTCGTGCACACGACGGTGGTGCGGCCCGCGCGCGCCTCGCCGAGCCGTTCGGCGATGCGCGCCTCGGTGTGCGCGTCGACGGCGCTGGTCGGCTCCACGAGGACCAGCACCTCGGGGTCGGCGGCGAGCGCCCGGGCCAGCCGGAGCCGCTGCCGCTGCCCGCCGGAGAACTCCCGGCCCGCCTCGGCGACGTGCCGGTCCAGGCCGGACGCGGCGGCGATGTCCTCGGCGGACGCCGCGCGCAGCGCCCCGTCGAGCGCGGCGGCGGGCGTGCCGGGCGGCGCGAGGGCCTCGGCGAGCGTGCCGGCGAACAGCCGGTCCTCGTTGACCGCGACGAGCACGCGGCGGCGGATCCCGGCGACCTCGCGCAGCGGGACGCCGGCGAAGTCGACGTCGCCGGGCGCGTACCGGCCGAGCCGGTCGGCGATCGCCTGCGCGTCGCGGGGCTGCGCGGCGGCGATCGCGGTGACCCGCCCGGGCCGCACCACCAGGCCGGACGCGATGTCGACGAGCTCGGCGGGCCCGGCCGGGCGGACGGTGCCGCCGTCCGGCGCGGGCTCAAGGTCGAGCAGCCGGACGACGCGCCGCGCCGCCACCAGCCCCTTGGTGATCTTGCCGGCGGCCTCGCCGATCGTCCGCAGCGGGACGATCAGGAAGACCGCGTATCCGTAGCAGGCCACCAGGTCGCCGACGCCGATCTCGCCGCGCGCCACGTAGTGCGCGCCGGCCCAGGTCACGGCGGCGATCAGCAGGCCGGGCAGGAGCACCTCGGCCCCGGAGATCCGGGACTCGGCGCGGGCCGCGGCGACGCCGGCGTCGCGGACCCGGCCGGACAGGGCGCGGTACCGGCCGGAGAACAGCCGCTCGCCGCCGATGCCGCGCAGGATCCGCAGGCCCTCCACGAGGTCGGTGGCGCGGCCGTTCAGCTCGCCGACCAGCTCGCGGTGCGCCTCCTCGCGCTCGCGGAACGGGCGCAGCAGCGGCGCCGCGAGCAGCAGCACGAGCGGGACGCCGACCAGCACGACCAGGCCGAGCTGCGGCGCGGTCGCGAGCAGCACGGCCGCCACCACGACGATCGCGACGACGGCGCCGGAGCCGCGGCACACGATGTCGACGACGTCGCCGAGGTGCGCGACGTCGGACAGGCCGATGCTCACGACCTCGCCCGCGCCGAGCCGCCTCGGCAGCGTCGCGCCCAGCCGGGTCGCGTGCCGGGTGACGATCTGGACGGTCCGGTACGCCGACGACAGCCAGAGGAAGACCGCGCGCCGGTGCCTGAGGATCCCGGTCGCGGCCTGCGCGCCGCCGAGGGCGAGCAGCACCGCCGTCCAGACCAGCAGCGCGCGGTCGTCGCGGCCGGCGACGCCCTCGCCGATGGCGCGGCCGATCGCGGCGGGCATCAGCGCCTGGCTGAGCATCCAGCCGACCCCGAGCAGGCCCCCGGCCAGTACGCCGCGCCATTCGGCGCGCAGCAGCCAGAGCAGGTAGCGGGCGGGAGATCGGTGGTCGGGGCTGCCTGGATCTTTCTCCGGCAACGGTTTCACCGGACGAAGATATGCGGCGACCCCCCGGAAGTTCGAACGATTTTCTGCCCGCGCCGGGGTCCGGCGGGACCCGGGGTCAGCGCGCCGGGGAGGGGTTCCGGGCCGTCCGGGACCCGCCTCGCGGACGATCACAGGGGTGCGCGGGAACGCGGGGACACGCTAAGGTCGGAGGGCATGGGAGCGAGGTTCCTCGGCTCCCCGAGCCGGGACCGCGGCGGCTAGGCAGATGCCGCTCCCCCGGTGCGGTCCGGTCCTTGCGTCCTGCCACCGCAGGAATAACCGGAACGGTCCGGCCGTTGCCAGTGCCGTCGCCAGCCCCGACTTTTCCGGAAGCTTAGTGAGCACTATCAGTCACCAGACGCATCCCTTCACGCCAGGGGCCGAGGACAGGGTCGACCTGCTCCTCATCGACGACGACCCCGCCGACGTGCTGATGGTCGAGAAGATGCTCGCCGACAGCGGCCTGGACGCGCTGATCACCGTCGCTGCGGACCTGCCGACCGCGCGGCGCCGGCTGACCCGCCGCACGCAGTGCATCGTCGTGGACCTGTCGGCGCCGGGGATCGACCGGCTGGACGGGCTGCGGCAGGTGCTCGACATGTCCGGGACGGCCGCGGTGGTGGTGCTGACCGGTCTGGACGACGCGGGCCTCGGCGTCCGCGCGGTCGCCGCCGGCGCCGAGGACTACCTGGTCAAGCAGGAGGTCGACGGCCCGCTGCTGGCCCGCGCGGTGCGCTATGCCATAGAGCGCAAGCGGTCGGAGGAGACCGAGCGGCGGCTGGTGGAGGCGCGCATCCTGGGCCGCGAGAACGCGCGGCTGGAGCGCGGGCTGCTGCCCGTCCCGCTGATCGACGACCCCGCCCTGCGGCACCACACCCGCTACCGTCCGGGCCGGCGGCGGGCGCTGCTCGGCGGCGACTTCTACGACACGGTGCAGACCGAGGGCGGCGCCGTCCACCTGATGATCGGCGACGTGTGCGGGCACGGCCCGGACGAGGCGGCGCTCGGCGTCCAGCTGCGGATGGCGTGGCGGACGCTGGTGCTGGCCGGGCACACCGGCGAGCAGCTGCTCGGCACCCTCGACACCGTCCTCGGGCACGAGCGGCGCAGCGAGGAGATCTTCACCACCCTCTGCATGATCACGATCGCGCCGTCCCGGCGGACCGCGCGGATGCACCTGGCCGGGCATCCCGCGCCGCTGCTGTTCCGCGACGAGCCGGACGGCGGCTTCGAGGTCGCGGCGCTGCCGGAGTACGCGCACGGCCCGGCGCTCGGCCTGGTGCCGGGCGCGGAGTGGCCGACGACGGAGATCGACCTCGGCGAGTCGTGGGGGCTGATGCTCTACACCGACGGCCTGATCGAGGGACGGGTCGGCGCGGGCTCCACCCGGCTCGGCACCGACGGCCTCGTCGAGCTGGCGCGCGGGGCACGCGGCAGGGGCGCCACCGGGCGGTCGCTGATCGACGAGCTGGTGACCGAGGTGGAGCGCCTCAACGGGGACGCCCTGACCGACGACCTGGCGGTGCTGCTGCTGTCCCGGCAGGCCACCGCGTCGTGATCCGCGCCACGGCGGCGTCCTGACCGCACACCGGCGGCGCCGGGGTCAATGTCGTCTGCGTCACTGCGCGGCCCGGTTCCCGAACTCTCTGTGACGTCACTCACGATCATGGAGGGCCCGCGGCACGGGGAGGCCCGTCCCGGCTCGGTTCATAGCCTGCGGCTATCGGATTGAGTGCGCTGATGACTTGGCGCTCTTGTCCAAATTGGACATACCGTTCGCGACGTGGCTATAGCGATACCTGCGATCTACCGATCGACCGTCGGCAAGAAGGCCGTCATGGCCGTGACCGGCGCAATCCTGGTGCTGTTCCTGATCGCGCACATGATCGGGAACCTGAAGATCTTCCTCGGTGAGAGCGACTTCGACCACTACGCGCACTGGCTGCGCACGATGGGCGAGCCCGCCGTCCCGCACCGGACGCTGCTGACGATCCTGGAGATCGTGCTCACGGTGTCGGTCGTGCTGCACATCTGGTCGGCGGTGTCGCTGGCCCGCCGCGCCGGGAGCGCCCGGCCCGTCAAGTACCAGGCGAAGAAGAAGTCGCACGCGCAGGGCTACGCCACCCACACGATGCGGTACGGCGGCGTCATCATCGCGCTGTTCGTCATCTGGCACCTGCTGGACCTCACCTTCTTCGCGGTGAACCCGCTGGGGTCCGACGCCACCCCCTACGACCGGGTCATCGCCGACTTCGACGGCTCCCGCTGGTACATCACCGTCTGGTACGTCCTCGCGGTCCTGCTGGTCGGCCTGCACCTCAACCACGGCATCTGGAGCGCGTTCCAGACCCTGGGTCTGCGCAGCCCCCGCAGCAACGGCACGCTGCGGCTCCTCGCCGGCGGCGTCGCCGGGGTCGTGACCCTCGGCTTCATCGCCGTCCCGATCTCCGTCACCTTCGGATGGGTGAGCTGACATGAGCGACAGCTTCTACAAGTCCGGCGAGCCGATCGCCGACGCCAAGGCGCCCAAGGGCCCGATCGAGGACCGCTGGACGACCCGCAAGTTCGAGGCGAAGCTGGTCAACCCGGCCAACCGCCGCAAGAAGAAGATCATCATCATCGGCACGGGCCTGGCGGGCGGCTCGGCCGGAGCCACCCTCGGCGAGGCCGGCTACCACGTCATCCAGTTCTGCTTCCAGGACAGCCCGCGCCGCGCCCACTCGATCGCCGCCCAGGGCGGCATCAACGCCGCGAAGAACTACCGCAACGACGGCGACAGCGTGCACCGGCTGTTCTACGACACGGTCAAGGGCGGCGACTTCCGCTCCCGCGAGTCCAACGTGCACCGCCTCGCCGAGATCTCCACGCAGATCATCGACCAGTGCGTCGCGCAGGGCGTCCCGTTCGCCCGCGAGTACGGCGGCCTGCTCGACAACCGCTCGTTCGGCGGCACGCAGGTGTCCCGCACGTTCTACGCCCGCGGCCAGACGGGCCAGCAGCTGCTGCTCGGCGCCTACCAGGCGCTGATGCGGCAGGTCGACGCCGGGAACGTGGAGCTGTACCCGCGGCACGAGATGCTCGACCTGATCATGGGGGACGGCCGGGCGCGCGGCGTCGTCGTCCGCAACCTGATCAACGGCGAGATCAAGCACTACACCGCCGACGCGGTGGTGCTGGCGTCCGGCGGCTACGGGAACGTGTACTTCCTGTCCACCAACGCGATGGGCTCGAACGTCACCGCGTCCTGGCGCGCGCACCGGCACGGCGCGCTGTTCGCGAACCCGTGCTACACCCAGATCCACCCGACCTGCATCCCGGTCAGCGGCGACCACCAGTCCAAGCTGACCCTGATGTCGGAGTCGCTGCGCAACGACGGCCGCGTCTGGGTGCCGAAGAAGGCCGGCGACACCCGCAAGCCGTCCGCCATCCCCGAGGACGAGCGCGACTACTACCTGGAGCGCATCTACCCGTCCTTCGGCAACCTGGTCCCCCGCGACATCGCCTCCCGCGCCGCCAAGAACGTCTGCGACGAGGGACGCGGCGTCGGCCCCGGCGGCCTCGGCGTCTACCTCGACTTCGCCGACGCGATCGAGCGGCTCGGCCGCGACAAGGTCGAGGCCAAGTACGGCAACCTCTTCGAGATGTACGAGCGCATCACCGGCGAGAACCCGTACGACACGCCGATGCGCATCTACCCGGCCGTGCACTACACGATGGGCGGGCTGTGGGTCGACTACGACCTGGAGTCGACGATCCCCGGCCTGTTCGTGATCGGCGAGGCGAACTTCTCCGACCACGGCGCGAACCGGCTCGGCGCGTCCGCGCTGATGCAGGGCCTCGCCGACGGCTACTTCGTGCTGCCGAACACCATCAACGACTACATCGCCCGCAACGCCCTCCCGCCGGTCGACGAGAAGAGCATCGCCGCGGCCGAGGAGCGGGTGACGTCGCGCATCGAGAAGTTCCTGTCGATCGACGGGGACCGCTCCGTCGACTCCTTCCACCGCGAGCTCGGCCACATCATGTGGGAGTACTGCGGCATGGAGCGCACCGAGGAGGGCCTGCGCAAGGCCCTGGAGCTCATCCCGGCGCTGCGGGACGAGTTCTGGAAGCGCGTCAAGGTCACCGGCAAGGGCGAGGAGCTCAACCAGCAGCTGGAGAAGGCCGGCCGCGTCGCCGACTTCTTCGAGCTCGCCGAGCTGATGGTGATCGACGCCCTGCACCGCACCGAGTCCTGCGGCGGCCACTTCCGCGCCGAGAGCCAGGACGAGGACGGCGAGGCCAAGCGCGACGACGACAACTTCGGCTACGTCGCCGCCTGGGAATGGGCCGGCGAGGGCGAGCAGCCCGTCCTCCACAAGGAGGAACTGAACTTCGAATACGTCCACCCGACGCAGAGGTCGTACAAGTAATCATGAAGCTCACACTGCGCGTCTGGCGCCAGAGCGGCCCCCAGGACAAGGGGAAGATGGTCGAGTACAAGCTCGACGACATCTCCCCGGACGCCTCGTTCCTGGAGATGCTGGACGTCCTCAACGAGAAGCTCATCGCCGACGGCGAGGAGCCGGTGGCGTTCGACCACGACTGCCGCGAGGGCATCTGCGGCATGTGCTCGCTGGTCATCAACGGGACCCCGCACGGCCCCGAGGAGCGCACCACCACCTGCCAGCTGCACATGCGCAAGTTCAAGGACGGCGAGGTCATCGACGTCGAGCCGTGGCGCGCCAAGGCGTTCCCGGTGGTCAAGGACCTGGTGGTGGACCGGTCCGCGTTCGACCGGATCATCCAGGCGGGCGGCTACATCACCGCGCCGACCGGCACCGCCCCGGAGGCGCACTCCACGCCCGTGCCGAAGCCGGACGCGGACCGCGCGTTCGAGGCCGCCGAGTGCATCGGCTGCGGCGCCTGCGTCGCGGCCTGCCCGAACGGCTCGGCGTCGCTGTTCCTCGGCGCGAAGGTCACCCACCTCGGCCTCATGCCGCAGGGCCAGCCGGAGCGCTGGGACCGCGTCGTGTCGATGCTGGACACCCACGACGACGAGGGCTTCGGCGGCTGCACCAACACCGGCGAGTGCGTCGCGGTCTGCCCGAAGGGCATCAAGCTCGACGTGATCGGGAACCTGAACCGCGACTACCTGAAGGCGACCGCCGGCGGCAAGAAGCGCTGACGCGCCGGCCCCCGGCCACGGCCCCGCCCGGTTCTCCGGGCGGGGCCGCTCTACTGTGTGCGCATGACGATTACCTTGGTTCCCTACCACCAGGACGAACGCCTCCCCGGCACGTCGTACCCGCTCCCCGATGCCGAGGTGGTCACGGTCGCGAGGGAGCTTCCCGGCGGCGACATCTGGGCGCGGATCGGCGCGCTGTACGAGCGTGTCGCCGCCAAGGTCGCCGCGCAGGTCGCGGACGGCGGGGTCCCGTCGGTGGTGTCGGGCGACTGCCTGGTCTCCGAGGCCGTCCTCGCGGGGGTGCAGCGCGCCGGCGTGGACGCCTCGATCGTGTGGTTCGACGCGCACGGCGACGTCCAGACGCCGGAGACCACCACCTCCGGGTACATCGGCGGGATGCCGCTGCGGCAGATCCTCGGCGACCACCCCGAGCTGCTGTCGTCGCCGCTGGGGCTGCGGCCGCTGCCGGAGGACCGGGCCGTGCTCGTGGACGCCCGCGACCTCGACCCGGCGGAGGCCGAGTTCCTCGCCTCGTCCCGGGTCCGCCGCTGCCCGGTGGACGACGTCGACCTGCCGGACGGCCCGCTCGTCCTGCACATCGACGTGGACGTGATCGACAAGGCGGAGCTGCCGGGGCTGCGGTTCCCGGTCGGGAACGGCCCGTCGTTCGACGCCGTCGTGGCGGCCGTGAGTCGGGTCAAGGCCACCGGCCGCCTCGCCGCCCTCGACATCGCCTGCCCGTGGCATCCGGCGCGGGAGGGCGACGACGGGATCCGGGCCCGCCTCCTCACCGCCCTGCTGGCGTCCTGACCCGCCGGTAACCCTGGGCCGGACGGCACCGCGTGCCCTACCATGCTCCTCATGCACGTGCATAAGACTGTGCATCAGCATGAGCACATGCACGGTACTCGCGAGGTGCCGTTCGCGCTGCACCGGTCCATCGTCTGCGTGGACGTCGAGAAGTTCGGCGGCCGGGCGAACTGGGACCAGCTCACCGTCCGCGACGCCATGTTCCGCGCCCTGGAGACGGCCCTGGCCGAGTCGCGGGTGCCCGAGGAGCACTTCACCTGCGAGGACCGGGGCGACGGGGCCCTGGTCCTCGTCGACCCCGCGGTGCCGAAGGAGCACCTCGCCGGGCCGTTCCCGGCGCGGCTCGCGGCGTGCCTCGAACGGCACAACGGCGCCGCCGCGCCCGGCGCCCGCTTCCGGCTGCGGGCCGCGGTGCACGCCGGGGAGGTGCACTACGACCGCCATGGCGTGGCGGGCAGCGCGGTCAACCTGCCGTTCCGGCTGCTGGAGGCCGGGGCCCTCAAGGAGGCCCTGCGCGGCTCCGCCGGGGCCCTGGCCCTGATCGCCTCGGAGTGGTTCTACCGGGAGGTCATCGCGCAGAACCGCACCTGCGAGGCCGCCGCCTACCGGCGCGTCCGCGTCTCGGTCAAGGAGACGCGGACGCCCGCCTGGGTACGGTCGCTGCCGACCGGGCCCGGTGCGGCGGAGGCGCCCGCGGTCCCGGCCGTCCCGCTCGCGTCCGCCGCGGCGGCGCGCCGCTCCCCCGCACGCGCGCGGCGCCCCGGCGCCCGCCCGGCACCGGCTCCCAACCGGGGCGCGGCGACGGGGCCGGCGGGACCCGCGTGACCCCCGCCCGACCGGTCGGGTGACGGATGCCCGCCCGGTCGGCCCGCTCCTAACGTCGATCGTGTTCCCGGACGAAGGAGAAGACGATGAACGACAAGGAACTGGCGGACCGGGTGTCGGCGCTGGCCGACCGCGCGGAGCTCACCGAGCTGGTCGCCCGGTTCTTCGGCTCGATCGACGACCGCCAGCGGGACCCGGAGGCGCACCCCTTCGACGCGGCGTGGGCGCGGGCGTTCTTCACCGACGACGTCGAGTTCCGCTACCCCGTCGGCGCGTACAAGGGCCATGCCTCCGAGGGGATGGACCTGGCCATGGACAACTTCGGCCGGACCCAGCACCTCGCCGGCATCCCGGAGATCGCGCTGGACGGCGACCGGGCCGCGGTGCGCTGGAGCGCCGTCCACACCCATGTGCACCTCGCGTCCACGCAGGAGGCCCGCGCCGACCGCCTCGGCGAGACGTTCGTGTCCGGCGGGCACTACGACGCGGAGGCCGTCCGCACGCCCGAGGGCTGGCGATTCCGCGCCGTCGCCCTCGACGTCACGTGGACGACCGGCAAGCCGCCCCTCGTCCCGCCGGAGCGCCGCGCGGCCATAGCCCGCCTCGCGGACTCCTGAGCCGGGACGAGCCCGGTCAGGGGCGCAGGCGGCAGTGCAGCTCCAGGCCGGGCACCGCGTCCCAGCCGATCAGGCGGACGAGCTTGTCGATGTGCGCGGTGACCGAGTGCAGGATCAGCAGGCCCTCGCGTTCGGCGAGGTCGCGGGCCGCGAGGGTGAGGGCGCGCAGGCCCGCGACGTCGATGAAGTCGACGCGGGCGAGGTCGAGGTGCAGGTCCCCGTCGACCCGGGAGCGGGCGGCGCGCAGGGCGCGCTTGAGGTCGCTCGCGTTGGAGACGTCGACCTCGCCCGCCATCCGCAGCCACGGGGCGTCCGCGGCGCCCTCGATGCGCAGCAGCGGGGTGTCGAGCTCCACGACGTCGTAACGGGGAGCGGTGCGCTCCGGGCGCGCCCCGCCGGGACCGCCCTCGCCGCCGGTGATCCGCCAGACCGTCATCCGCTCCTCGCCCTTCGGGACCGGGGCGCCGCCTACCGTGGGGACGCCCGTATATGCCACGATCTCACCTGTTGACACCTTGTGGACCCCACCACGCGGGAAAACCGCCATCGGGAGGCTTTTCATGGACGAGAAGGCGATCCTCGACCGCATCAACGACTTCATCGACGAGGAGCACGCCCTCCGGCAGGCGCATGAACGCTCCGAGACCACCGGTGAGGACGCGAGACGGAGGCTGCGGGAGCTGGAGGTGGCCCTCGACCAGTGCTGGGACCTGCTGCGCCAGCGGCGCGCCCGGATCGAGGCGGGGCAGAACCCCGAGGACGCGCACGTGCGCCCGGCGAGCGAGGTCGAGGGCTACCGCCAGTAGGGCCGTCACGGCACCATCCACGACAGCACCCCGGTGGACTGGAGCCCCGACAGCACGCACATCCCGGCCAGGAACAGCAGGCTCCACAGCACGACGCGGCGGAAGATGTCGCCCTCGCGGCCGTCCAGGCCGACGGCGGCCGCGGCGATCGCGAGGTTCTGCGGGGACACCATCTTGCCGAGGACGCCGCCGGAGCTGTTGGTGGCGGCCATCAGGACGGGCGACAGGTCGGCCTTGTTCGCGGCGGTGATCTGCAGGGCGCCGAACAGGGAGTTGGACGAGGTGTCCGAGCCGGTCACGGCGGTGCCGAGCCAGCCGAGGACCGGGGACAGCACGGCGAAGGCGCCGCCGGCGCCCGCCATCCAGGTGCCGAGGGTGACGGTCTGGCCGGAGGCGTTCATCACGAACGCGAGGGCCAGCACCGCCATCACGGTGACGATCGCCCAGCGGAGCTGGACGAGCGTGGTGCCGTAGGCGCGCAGCGCCCGGGCCGCGCCGACGCGCAGCGCGATCATGGTGATGAGGCCCGCGGCGAGCATCTGGGTGCCGGGCGTGGTGAAGTAGTTGAGGGTGAAGGTCGGCAGCGTCGACGGCTTGCCGGACGCGCTCGTGATGTGCAGGCCGGGCCAGCCGACCGTCTGCGTCGCGCCGTTCAGCCACTCCTTCACCTGGTCGATCTGGCAGACGACGAACACCGCGATGATGATCGCGTAGGGGGCGTAGGCGCGGACGACGTCGGCCCGCGCGTCGCCGGGGGCCGCGCCGGCGGTTCCGCCGCGGCCGGCGCGGGCGGCGAACTCCGGGGTGGGCTCGTCGGCGGCACCGCCGGCGATCACCGGGCGGGCCGGGGCGTGCGGGCGGCGCAGCCGGACGGCGAGGACGACCGCGGCGGCCGACACCAGCGACGCGACGACGTCGGCGAGCGGCACCGAGAGGAAGTTGGCGGTGGCGTACTGCGCGACGCCGAACGCGGCGCCGCAGAGCAGCGCGGTCGGCCACGTCTCGCGGACGCCGCGCCGTCCGTCGGCGATCAGCACCAGGATCAGCGGGACGAACACGGCGAGGATCGGGGTCTGCCGGCCGACCATGGCGCCGAGCGTGTCGCTGGACTGGCCGGTGACCTTCCCGAGCGTGAGGATCGGCGTGGCCATCGCGCCGAACGCGACGGGCGCGGTGTTCGCGGTGAGCGCGAGGACGGCGGCCTTCAGCGGCTCGAAGCCGAGCGCGATCAGCATCACCGAGGTGACCGCGACCGGGGTGCCGAACCCGGCAAGCGCTTCCAGCAGCGCGCCGAAGGAGAACGCGATCAGGATCGCCTGCAGCCGCTGGTCGTCGCTGACCCGCGCGAACGTCCGGCGCAGCACGTCGAAGTGGCCGGTCGCGACCGTGATGTTGTAGACCCACAGCGCGTTGATGACGATCCACAGGATGGGGAAGAAGCCGAACGCGGCGCCTTCGCCGCCGGCGAGGAACGCCTGCCCGGCCGGCATCCCGTACGTCCAGATCGCGACGGCCAGGGAGACCGCCAGCGCGATCAGGGACGCCAGCCAGGCGCGCATTCGCAGGGCGCCGAGCAGGACGAACAGCACCGCCAGCGGCAGCGCGGCGACCAGCGAGCTCCAGCCGAGCGAGTCGGCCACGGGATCGAGGACCTGTCGGTACACGAGATCACCTCGCGGTTAGGAGCGGCCCCCGAGTTGGACGATCAATACCCCGTGGTGTGTCCCGCCTCACATCTGATAGTGAATTTTTCAATCAGTCGGCGTTCCTCCGGGGGCGGCCCCCATACGCGCTGGGCCGCCGCCCGAAGGCCGCTCAGAGCAGCGGGAGCAGCCGGGACGGGGTGATCGGCAGGTCGCGGACGCGGACGCCGGTCGCGTGGTGCACGGCGTTCGCGACGGCCGCGGCGGCGCCCACGATGCCGATCTCGCCGATCCCCTTGGTCCCCATCGGGTTCAGGTGCGGGTCGGACTCCTCCACCCACGCCGCGTCGATGTCGCGGACGTCCGCGCAGGCCGGGACGTGGTACTGGGCGAGGTCGCGGTTGACGTAGTCGCCGTACCGCGGGTCCATGACGCTCTCCTCCATCAGCGCCATGCCGATCCCCATCGTCATGCCGCCGATGAACTGCGACCGCGCGGTCTTCGGGTTGATGATCCGCCCGGCGGCGAACACGCCGAGCATCCGCCGGACCCGGACCTCGCCGGTGTCGGCGTCCACCTCGACCTCGGCGAACTGCGCGCCGAACGCGTGCCGGGCGTACTCGTCGCGCGCCTGGATCTCGTCGGTGGTGTCGGCGGACGCCTCCAGCCCCCCGGGCGGGACGGAGCCGTTCATCTTGCCGCGCAGCGACTCGCACGCGCGGACGACGGCGGTGCCCCAGCTCGCGGTGCCGGCGGAGCCGCCCGCGACGGTCGCCTGCGGCAGCGCGCTGTCGCCGATCTCGACGGTCACCCGGTCGGCGTCGGCCTTGAGCGCCTCGGCGGCGATCAGCGTGAGGGCGGTGCGGGCGCCGGTGCCGATGTCGGCGGCGGCGATCCGGACGGTGAACGTGCCGTCCGCGTCGGCGCGCGCGGTGGCCTTGTTGGGCCGCATGTAGGCGGGGTAGGTGGCCGCGGCGACGCCCGTCCCGACGAGCTTGCGCCCTTCCCACCGGGCGCCGGGCGCGGGGTCGCGGTGCTCCCAGCCGAACCGGTCGGCGCCCTCGCGCAGGCACAGGACGAGGTTGCGGGAGCTGAACGGGAGCCCGCTCTCCGGCTCCCGGTCGGTGTCGTTGCGGACCCGCAGCTCGACCGGGTCGATCCCGGCGGCGCACGCCAGCTCGTCCATCGCCGACTCCAGCGCGAACATGCCGGGCGTCTCGCCGGGCGCCCGCATCCACGACGGCGTCGGGACGTCGAGGCGGGCCAGCCGGTGCGAGGTGCGGCGGTCGGCCGCCCGGTACATGACGCGGGTCGGCGTCGCGGTCTGCTCGGCGAACTCGGTGACGGTGGAGGACTGCTCGAACACCTCGTGGATGATCGAGTTCAGCGTGCCGTCGGCGTCGGCGCCGAGCCGGAACCGCTGGATCGTCGGGGTCCGGTAGCCGGTGGTGGCGAACATCTGCTGGCGCGGCACCGCGAACTTCACCGGGCGGCCCACCGCGCCCGCCGCCATCGCCGCGAGGACCGAGTTGGGGCGCGGCGAGCCCTTGGAGCCGAACCCGCCGCCGACGTGCGGGGCGATGACGCGCACGTGCGTGGGGTCGAGGCCGAACACCTGGGCGATCGTCTGCTGCGCCGGCGAGGAGCCCTGGGTGGAGTCGTAGAGCGTGAGGGTGCCGTCGGGGTGCCACTCGGCCGCGGTCGTGTGCGGCTCCATCGGGTTGTTGTGCTCGGCCGGCGTCGTGTACGTGGCATCCACCCGCACGGCCGAGCCGTCGAAGGCCCCTTCCGGGTCGCCCTGCTCGGTGTCGGCGGGGAACACCGGGTTCACCTTGTCGGGCTTGTACAGGCGCGGGTCGTCGGCGCTGAGCCGCGCCTCGAACGGCTCGGACACGTAGTCGACGCGGACGTGCCGCGCCGCCTCCCGCGCGATGTCGAGCGTCTCGGCGATGACGGCGGCGACGAACTGGCCGCGGTACGCGACCGTCCGGGACTGGAACAGCGCCAGCTCCCTGTCCGGCACCTCGTGCAGGTGCGGCGCGTTCTCGCAGGACAGGACGGCCAGCACGCCCGGGATGCGCAGCGCGGCGTCCGCGTCCACCGCCGTGATCTCGCCCTTGGCGATGGTCGACTGCACGGCCGCGGCGTAGGCCGGGTTCTCCAGCGGGTACTCGTAGGCGTAGCGGGCCGCCCCGGTGACCTTCTCGCGGCTCTCCAGCCGGTCGGTCATGACTGCTCCCCCAGCTCGGTCAGCGTCCGGACGATCAGGTTGCGCGCGAGCGGCACCTTGTAGGCGTTGTCGCGCAGCGGCTCGGCGAGGTCGAGCTCCGCCTCGGCGGCGCGCTGGAACTCCTCGCCGACCGCCGGCGCGCCGCGCAGCGCCTCCTCGGCGCGGCGCGCCCGCCACGGCTTGTGCGCGACGCCGCCCAGCGCGATCCGCACGTCGCGGACCGTGCCGCCCTCGACGTCGAGCGCGGCCGCGATCGACACCAGCGCGAACGCGAACGACGCGCGCTCGCGGACCTTGCGGTACCGGGACGGGATGTCCAGCGGCGGCACCTCCACGGCCGTGATGAGGTCGCCGTTCTCCAGGACCGTGTCGCGCTGCGGCTCGTTGCCGGGCAGCCGGTGCAGCTCCCGGAGCGGGATCGTCCGCTCGCCGTCGCGGCCGAGGACGTGGACGGTCGCGTCGAGCGCGGCGAGCGCCACCGCCATGTCGGACGGGTGGGTCGCGACGCACGCCTCGGAGTGGCCGAGGATCGCGAGGTTGTGGTGCTCGCCCTCCCGGGCCGGGCAGCCGCTGCCCGGGTCGCGCTTGTTGCACGGCTTGTCGGTGTCCTGGAAGTAGGAGCAGCGCGTGCGCTGCAGCAGGTTGCCGCCGACGGTCGCGAGGTTGCGGATCTGCCCGGACGCCCCCGCCAGGACGGCCTGCGCCAGCATGGGGTGGCTCTCGCGCACCGTCCGGTCCGCCGCGAGTGCGCTGTTGCTGACGGCGGCGCCGATGAGCAGGCTCCCGTCGGGCCGCAGCTCGATCTCGTCGTAGGGCAGGTGGGACACGTCCACCAGGCGCGCCGGGTTCTCCACGCCGAGCCTCATCAGGTCGACGAGGTTGGTGCCGCCGCCGAGGTAGAAGGCCCCGTCGTTGTGCATCTGCAGGGCGTCGTCGGCGCTCGCGGCGCGCTCGTACACGAAGGGCCTCATGCCCTGGCCTCTTCCGTCTCGGTCTTGCGCGCCGCCTCCCGGACCGCCTTGACGATGCCCGTGTACGCGCCGCACCGGCACAGGTTGCCGCTCATGCGCTCGCGTATCTCGTCGTCGTCGAGGACGGGGTCGGCGCTGAGGTCCTCGGTCACCGCGCTGGGCCAGCCCTTGTCCGCCTCGTCGAGGACGGCCGTCGCGGAGCAGAGCTGCCCCGGCGTGCAGTAGCCGCACTGGAACCCGTCGTGCTCGATGAACGCCTCCTGGAGCGCGCTGAGCCGGCCGTCCCGCGCGAGCCCCTCCACGGTGACGACCTCCGCGCCGTCGTGCGCGACGGCGAGGGCCAGGCACGCGTTCGCCCGGCGGCCGTCCAGCAGGACGGTGCACGCCCCGCACTGCCCGTGGTCGCAGCCCTTCTTCGAGCCGGTCAGCCCGAGGTCCTCGCGCAGGGTGTCCAGCAGCGACGCGCGCGTGTCGACGCGGAGCCGGTGCTCGGTCCCGTTCACGACCAGCGCGATCTCGGCGTGTACCGGAGTGACTTCGCTGTCCATGCCCGGGGCCCTACCCCGGATCGGCGCAGGCAGTCAGGGGGTCCAGCGGCGGTCGGCGGTGTCCTTCTCGTACGGCTGCGGATCGGGGTAGGTGAGCAGTTCGAAGGTGCTGCCCCACGGCGTCCGCGCGTACTGGTACCGGTTGCGGTCGCCGGTCTCGGGGCCGGGCAGCCGCTGCGGTTCGCCGAGCAGCACCCCGCCCGCGTCCGCCACGCTCCGCGCCGCCCCGTCCAGGTCGTCCACGTAGAAGCCGACGTGCTGCCAGCCGAAGTCGCTCGGCAGCGCGGGCGGCCGGCGCTCGGTGCCGCGGAACTCGAACAGCTCGAGGCCCGGGCCGTTCGGCAGCCGCAGCATCCGCATCGCGACCTCCTCGGTGCCCGCGGGCACGCCCAGGCGCCGCTCGGTCTCCGGCCCGGTGACCGGCCCGTCCTCCCGGCGCAGCGTGTCGTACAGCGGCCGCGCCCCCAGCACGGCGCCGAAGAACGCGGTGGCCGCCTCCAGGTCCGGGACGGTCACCCCGACATGATCGATCCCCCTCACGCTCATACCGCCCGCATGCCCGGCCCCACCAGGCCCAACCCGTGGCGGCCGTCACGTGATCAGCGGCGGCGCCGGGGACGCAGCCGGTACAGCCGGTACCAGGCCAGCAGGGAGAACAGGACGCCGAGACCCGCCGCGACGCCGAGGTCCATCCCCCAGGCGCTCACCGCGTGCTTCCACGCCGGGTCGGCGCCGCCCGCGTGCGGCATGATCGAGTCGAGGTCGATGGTCGCGGCGGCCGCGCCGAACCCCCAGCGGGACGGCGACAGCCACGCCAGCTGCTCCAGGCCCGGCTTGCCCGCGAGCCGCACCAGCCCGCCGGACAGCACGAGCTGCCCCATCGACAGCACGATCAGCAGCGGCAGCGTCTTCTCCGAGCTGTTCACCGACGCCGACACCAGCAGCCCCAGCGTCATCGACACCACGCCGAGCAGCGCCATCGCCAGCATCAGCTCCGGCAGCACCGCCGTGAACGTCCCGGAGGACGGCAGCTTCACCCCGATCGTCCCGATCAGCGCCAGCACCACCGCCTGCAGCGCCGTGATCACCCCGAGGACCAGCAGCTTCGACATCAGGTACACGCCCGCCGACAGGCCCGCCGCGCGCTCCCGGCTGTAGATCGTCCGCTCCTTGACCAGCTCGCGGACGGCGTTGCCGGTGCCGGCGAAGCACGCCGCGAACGCCAGCACCATCAGCTTGGACGCGGCGTCGGCGTTCGGCGAGGGCCCCGTCAGCCCCTTCGGCGCCGGGATCGCGGCGCTCAGCCCGCCGAGGATCAGCGGCATCACCCCGAGCAGCACCAGGTAGCTGCGGTCGGACGCGATCACCGCGAGGTAGCGCCGGCACAACGTGCTGAGCTGCGCGAACCGGGACTGCTGCCGGGGCGGCGGCGCGGGCACCGCGGTGTCGGCCTGCACGGCGCCGCCCTGCCGGCCGCTCTGCACGTACCGGGCATGGCGCGGCGAGCCGCGGAACTCGGTGGCCCAGTCCCGGTCCGGCTCCCGGTCGAACGCCTGGAACACCTCCGCCCACGACTTCTTCCCGAAGTGCTCCAGCCCCTCCGCGGGCGGCCCGTAGTAGGCGAGGCGCCCGCCCGGGACGAGCACGAGCAGCCGGTCGCAGGCGTCCAGGTTCGCGACGCTGTGCGTGACGACGATGACCGTCCGGCCGTCGTGCGCCAGCTCCGCCAGCATCTCCATGACCGTCTTGTCCAGGCCCGGGTCGAGGCCGGACGTCGGCTCGTCCAGGAACAGCAGCGACGGCTTGGTCAGCAGCTCCAGCGCGACGCTGACCCGCTTGCGCTGCCCGCCCGAGAGCCGGTCGATGCGGGTCGAGGCGTGCGCGGTCAGGCCCAGCTCGCCCAGCACCTCGTCCACCCGCTGCTCGCGCTCCTGCTTGCGGGTGTCGCCGGGGAACCGCAGCTCGGCGGCGAACAGCAGCGCCTTCCGCGTGTCGAGCTGGGTGTGCAGGATGTCCTCCTGCGGGACGAGCCCGATGCGGTGCCGCAGCTCGTCGTAGTCGGAGTACAGGTCGCGGCCGTCGTAGCGGACCGTGCCCTCCGTCGCGGGCCGGGTCCCCGTGACCGCGCCGAGCAGCGTCGACTTGCCCGCGCCGGACGGCCCGATCACCCCGACCAGCGACCGCTCGGGGATCGGGAAGCCGACCCCGTCCAGGATCACCTTGCCCTCGGGCGTCCGGACGATGAGGTCCTCCACCGACAGCGACACGTCGCCGGTGTCGACGTACTCCCGCAGCTCCTCGCCGACCAGCTGGAACGTCGCGTGCCCGATGCCGAGCAGGTCGTTCTCGGTGAACTCCGCCGACTCGACCCGGTTGCCGTTGACGTAGGTGCCGTTGTGGCTGCCGAGGTCGACGATCCGGTGCCGTCCCGGGCCGAGGCTGCGCAGCTCCGCGTGGTGCCGCGACACCACGAGGTCCGGCACGACGATGTCGTTGTCGGCGGCGCGGCCGATCCGCAGCGTCTTCGGCGCGACCCGGATGATCTGGCTCGGGTTCCGGTCGACGCTCGGCCGGAACGCCGCGGCCGGTTCCGGCCGCGGCGGCGGCACCGTGCGGGGCAGCGGCGGCCGCTGCGGGACGGGCGGCGCCGTGCCCGACGGCGGGCGCGGGTTCCCGGCCGGGCGGCCGGGCGGGGCCGGAACCGGCCGCGGCGTTCCGTGCCCGGCGGCCGGCGGGTACACCTGCCGGCGGCTCGGCGGCGGGCTCTCCGGGAAGCAGGCCAGGCTCTCGCCCTCGGTGGAGTGGCCGAGCAGGAACGTGCGGTGCCCGCCGATCTCCATCCGCTCGATGCGTCCGCCCTGGCAGAACGTGCCGTTGCTGCTGCCGACGTCCTCGATGAGCCAGCCGTCGGGGCCCGTCCGCAGCACGGCGTGCCACCACGAGACGCGCGGGTCCGACAGCGCGATGTCGGACGCGGGGTCGCGGCCGATGCGGTAGGAGCCCCCGGGACGCAGCCGGTGCACCCGGTCCCGCGTGCGGACGACGAGAACGGGCGCGGCGAGCGATTCGGCGGAAGGTCCGGCCGTCATGCGGGGAGTGTAAGTCCTCGCCCCGGAAATGTCGCGGCCCGTTTTTCGGGCCCGGCATTCACGGGACACCGGTCCCATTGACATGGTCCGGGCGACGGAATTGAGTGAACGCCATGGCGAATCCGCCGGGCGCGGCTGCCGTCACCCGTGTCGAACGCCTTCCGCGGCGCGGGCGGCCTCGGTGGCTGACCGTCCTGATCTGCGCCGTCGTGCTGCTCGCGCTGCTCCTCGTGGCGGCCGACCGCGGCGGCGTGGTCTTCGCGCAGCACGAGATGGCCGTGCAGATCAAAAAGGAGGGATTCCCGGCGACGCCGAAAGTGACGATCAAGGGATTCCCCTTCCTCACCCAGGTCGTGTCCCGCCACTTCGGCGATGTGCGGCTCGAGGCGAGCAGAATCACCGAGGGCCCCTTGCGCATCACGAACCTCAAAGTGCGCGCTCGGGACGTCCGGGTCGATTCCGGCTTCAGCAGCGGCACGCTCGGCAGCGTGGACGGCACCGCGTTCGTCAGCTTCAAGGACCTGGCGAGCGCCAGCGACAACCCCGACCTGGTGCTGACGGCCGCCGGGAACAACCTGGTCAAGGCGAAGATGGACCTCGGCATCACGGAGGCCACCGCCACCGCGACCGTCACCAAGCAGGGCAACAGCATCGTGGTGCGGACCCAGTCGATCGAGGGGTTCTCGCGCTCCGACATCGGCAACGACCTCGACTTCACCGTCCCGGTGAGCGGCCTGCCGATGGGGCTGACGTTCCAGAGCGTCACCGTCTCGGGCGCCGGCGTCGGGCTCCACGTGACCGGCCGCAACGTGAAGTTCAGCGACTCGTGACCTCCGCCGCCGCGCCGGGCCGCGGCGGGCCACGGCGGGGTCAGAGGAGCTCGACGGCGGCGTCCACGGCCGCGCGGACGTCGCCGTCCGGCGGGTAGAGCAGGGAGCGCCCGGCGACCAGGCCCTTCACGCCGGGCAGCCGCAGGGCGCGGCGCCACCCGTCCAGCACGGGGCCCGGATCGTCGCCGATGTCGCCGCCGAGCAGCAGCAGCGGCAGCGTCGTCGCCGCCGCGACCCGCTCCATCCCCGGCACGACCGGCACCTTAAGCCACGTGTACGCCGACGTGGCGCCGAGCCCGGACGCGACCGACACCGCGCGGATCATCGCCTCCGGCGTCAGCAGGTTGCGGAGGCGCCCCTCGACGCGGTGCGCGACGAACGGCTCGACGATCGCCATCAGCCGGTGCCCCGCCAGGCCCGTGACGGCGCGCCCGCACGCCTCCAGCGTCCGGGCCGTCGCCGGGTCGGCGTCGTCGATGCGCAGCAGCATCTTGCCGCCGTCGAGCCGGGACGCCGCGATCGCGTCCGCGTCGTAGGCGGTGAACCGGTCGTCGATCTCGAACGCCGTCCCCGCGAGCCCGCCCCGGTTCATCGAGCCGATCGCGAGCCTGCCGTCGAGCACGCCCAGCAGCGCGAGGTCCTCGATGACGTCGGGTGTGCCGAGCACGCCGTCCACGCCGGGCCGCTCCAGCGCCGTGCAGAGCCGTTCGAGCAGGTCGCCGCGGTCGGCCATGGCGACCGGGTCGCCGCCCGCCGCCAGCGCGCCCCGCGCGGGATGGTCCGCCGCGATGATCATCGGCCGGTCGGGGAGGGACGCGGGCCGGACCCGGCGGGCCGCCGCCTCGGCGACCGCCTCCGGCCGCGCGGCCCGGACGTCCGTCAGCTCGCCGATGCGCATTCCGCCGAGTCTGCTGACGATCATGGCGGGCTGTCAATCGCGGGCGCCGCCGGCAGGGCGCCGCTGGCCGGGCACCGTCGGCAGGGTTGCGCGCGGCGGCTCACCCGGAGTCGGTGATGATCTCCGCGACCTGCCGGGCCGTCTCCGTCGGCAGCGGCGCGGGCAGCCCCTTCCACTTGCGGGACGCCGCCATCGCGGCCGCGCCCGCACCGCCCCCGTACGCCAGCGCCGCGACGAACGACGCCAGCTCCGGCGGCAGCTTGCGCTCCAGCAGCTGCACGTTCATCCGGTAGGACGCCGCGGTCGCCATGACCCCGAGCGCCCCCGCCAGCGCGCCGAACCGCAGCGCGGGCACCCGCTTGCGCGCCTTCGTGATCATTTCCTCCTGCGCGGCATCGATGACCTGCCGGACGAGTGCCAGGTTCTCCTCCACCGGATCGTCCTTGATCTTCGCCGCGGCTCGCGACTTCGCCATGACCTCGGCTTACCCGTTGCATTGCGAAGGATTCAGGAGAGAAAGATGTCACTGTGCGCGACTTTACGGGTGCTGTAGGTTGCGAAGCGTCCCCGAGCAGGAAGGCGTGTCCGGTCGATGCAACCGTTCGAGCTGCCCGACTTCTACGTCCCTCATCCGGCCCGGCTGAACCCGCACCTGGAGCGGGCGCGCGCCCACAGCACCGCCTGGGCCCGCGCGATGGGCATGCTCGACGACGCCCGCGACCCCGGCACCCCCGAGATCTGGGACGAGGCCGCGCTCGACGCGATGGACTACGCGCTGCTGTGCGCCTACACCCACCCCGATTGCGACGGCCCCGAACTCGACCTCGTCACCGACTGGTACGTCTGGGTCTTCTACTTCGACGACCACTTCCTCGAGGTGTTCAAGCGGCCGCGGGACCAGGCGGGCGCCCGCGCCTACCTCGACCGGCTCCCCGCGTTCATGTCGCTCGACCCGCTCGACCCGCCCGAGCCGCAGAACGCCGTCGAGCGCGGCCTCGCCGACCTGTGGGCCCGCACCGTCCCCGCCCGCTCGCCCGCCTGGCGCCGCCGCTTCGCCGAGAGCACCGGCGCGCTGCTGCGCGAGTCGCTGTGGGAGTTGTCCAACATCAGCACCGGACGCGTCCCCAACCCCGTCGAGTACGTCCAGATGCGCCGCAAGGTCGGCGGCGCCCCCTGGTCGGCGGACCTCGTCGAGCACGCCGCCGGGGCGGAGGTCCCCGCCCGCGTCGTCGGCACCCGCCCGCTGCGCGTGCTGAAGGACGCCTTCGCCGACGGCGTCCACCTGCGCAACGACATCTTCTCCTACCAGCGCGAGACGGAGACCGAAGGCGAGGTCAACAACTGCGTCCTGGTCGTCGAGCACTTCCTCGGCGTCGCGCCCCAGCAGGCCGCCGACACCGTCAACGACCTGCTCACCTCGCGGCTGCGCCAGTTCGAGAACACCGCCCTCACCGAACTCCCCCCGCTCTACGAGGAGCACGCGCTCACCCCCGCGGAGAGGGCCGCCGTCACCGCCTACGCCAAGGGCCTGCAGGATTGGCAGTCCGGCGGCCACGAATGGCACCTGCGCTCCAGCCGCTACATGAACGAGAAGTCCATCGGAATGTCGGCGACGCGCGTCCCCGCCCTGGTCCGAGCGGCCCGCCTCAGCCGTCCCCACGTCCCGTACCAGAAGGTGGGGCCGACGCCCCTCCCGGAATTCGACATGCCGTACCAGGCCCGCGTGAACCCGCATCGGGAAAGGGCGCGGAAGAGCGTCATCGCCTGGTGCGCCGCCATGGGCATGCTCGCGCCGCTCCCCCGGCATCCCGTCCCGCTCTGGACGGCCGAGAAGCTCGCCGGGTTCGACTTCGCGGTCTGCGCGGCGTCCATCGACCCCGACTCCGCGCCCGAGGCCCTCGACCTCGCCACCCAGTGGCTGGCCTGGGGCACCTTCGGCGACGACTACTTCCCCGCCGTCTTCAACCGCGACCGCGACTTCGCCGGCGCGAAGCGGTTCTGCTCGCGCGTCCCCGGGTTCATGCCGCTGGACTGCGGCCCCGCGCCCGTCCCCGAGAACCCCTTCGAGACCGGCCTCATCGACCTCTGGCACCGCACCGCGTCCCCCATGAACGGCCGGGGCCGCCGGGAGTTCCGCGCCGCCGTCGAGCACATGGTCGGCAGCTGGCTGTGGGAGCTGCACAACCACCTCCAGTCCCGCGTCCCCGACCCCGTCGACTACATCGAGATGCGCCGGCGCACCTTCGGGTCCGAGCTCACGATGGCCCTGACCCGCATCGGCCTCTTCCGCGAGATCCCCGCCGAGGTCTTCGCCACCCGCACCCTCCAGGAGATCGACGCGTCCGCGATGGACTACGCCTGCCTCCTCAACGACGTCTTCTCCTACCAGAAGGAGATCGAGTACGAAGGCGAGCTGAACAACGGCGTCCTCGCCGTGCAGCACTTCCTCGACTGCGGACGCGACGAGGCCCTGCCGATCGTCAACGACCTCATGGCGTCCCGCCGCCGCCAGTTCGAGCGGCTCGCCACCGAGGAACTCCCGGCCCTGGCCGACGATATGGGCCTGGACGCCGGCACCCGCGCCGCCCTCGACGCCTACGTGGCCGAACTCCGCGACTGGATGGCCGGCATCCTCAAATGGCACCGCGAGACCGCCCGCTACGACCGGCGTGAACCCGTCAGCCCGCGGTGTCTCCGTCCGGCGCTGCGACGGCCTCGGTGCGGGTGATGGTGCGGGTGAGCAGGGCGCGGGCCTCGGCGATCTCGGCGGCGCGGCGGTCGAGCTCCGCGAGCCGCTCGTGCAGCACCTCCAGCGTGCCGGGGCACGGGCGCAGGGCGTCGACGCCGGCGGCGCAGGGCAGCAGGCGCGCGATCGACCGCGTCGGCAGGCCGGCGGCGAGCAGCGCCCGGATCCGGGCCACCGTCAGCTCGGCGTCGTCGCCGTACTCGCGGTAGCCGTTGGCGCGGCGGCGCGACTCCAGCAGGCCCTGGTCCTCGTAGTAGCGGATCAGCCGCTCGCTCACCCCGGTGCGCCGCGACAGCTCCCCGATCAGCACGGCTCTCCGATCAGCACGGGCGTCCTCCTCGGCTTGACCTTCCAACGGTGTCAAGGAGCGACAGTGGGGCCCTATTCCGCACCGGAGGAAAAGATGATCATCGATGCGCACGGGCACGTCCACGATCCCGTCGAGGACCACATCGCCCTGCTGGACGACGCCGGGGCCGACCGGGCCGTGCTGTTCGCGACCCGCCCGCATCCCGAGCGGGCCGCCGACCTGGCGTCGCTGCGCCGGGAGATGGACGTCCTCGGCAGGAACCTCGGCGGACAGGCGAACACGCTCGACTCCTACCGGGCCGCCTGGGCGGAGCACGCGGCCGCCCTCGCGGCGCGCCCGGACCGCTTCATCGGGTTCCTGTCGGTGCCGCTCGGCATGGGCGGCGAGGAGATCGCCGCGATCGTGGAACGCGACGTGGTGGCGGCCGGCCTGCACGGCATCGGCGAGCTGACGCCGCCGCCGGGCCGCGCCGACCTCGTGGAACCGGTGCTGCGGGCCGCCCGCGACCACGGCGGCCTGCCCGTCGTGGTGCACGGGTCGGCGCCCGCGACCGGGGACGACCTGGAGACGCTCGCGGGGCTCGCCCGCCGGTACCCGCGCGTCCCGCTGGTGGTGAGCCAGCTCGGCGGGGCCCACTGGATGCGCGCGATCGAGCTGGTCCGCGATACGCCGAACATGTACCTGGAGCTGTCCACGGCGTCCATCGTCTTCGCGGTCCGGGTGGCGATCGCGGAGATCCCCGACCGCACCCTGTTCGGCTCCAACGCGCCCTACGGCGATCCCGTGCTCGCGCGCATGACCGTCGAGCGGGTCACGTCCCCCGGCGAGGTCCGCGACCGGGTCCTCGGCGGCACCCTCGCCGAGATGCTCGCCCTCTGAGGCCCTGGACGCGCGTCCCGGCGGCGGGCGCTGGTTGGGCACCGGCGGCGCGGGTAGGGCCTGACCAGCACGTAGGCACGCGCGGTGAGGGCGTGGCGACGGAGGCGCGAGTCATCGGGGGGCGCCGTGCGGAGACGGTGGCGGCAGCGTGCGCGTACCGCGCGCTGGCCGGCGGGGGCGGGCATCGCGTTCTGGCGATGGCTCCGGACGGCCCGCACGGCGCGGCGGGAGCGGCTCCGGACGGGACCGGGCTTCGACCCGGCGCGGCTCCCGCAGCACGGCGGCGACCGGGTCCAGGGCCTGCGCCAGGGGGTCGGCCCCGTCTACCAGCGGCGCTACACGGTCCGGATCGTCGGCAGCGACCTGGACGCGCCCGCGCTGATGGACCGGCTGCGCGCCGACGTCAACACCGCGTCGCCGGTCGAGTTCGCGGTCTTCGACAAGACCTCCGGGTCCTCGCCCCGGCTGGAGCTCGGGGACGAGTACGACGTCCACATGCCGGGCCCGTGGAACCTCCCGGTGCGCGTGGTGGAGCGGACGCCGCGGTCCTTCCGGCTCGCGACCCTCCAGGGGCACATCGAGGCCGGCGAGATCGAGTTCCGCGCGAAGGACACCGAGGACGGCGGGCTGCGGTTCACCATCGAGTCGTGGACGCGGAGCGGCGACCGGCTGGCGGACGTGCTCTACGACCGGGTGCGCATGGCCAAGGAGATGCAGCTCCACATGTGGACGCACTTCTGCTGCCGGGTGGCCGAGCTGGCCGGGGGCCGGCCGGCGGGGGACGTCGAGGTCCTCACCGAGCGGACCGAGCTCGCCGGGGACTCCTCGCGGATCGACGGGCGCCATCTCGCCGAACCGGTGGCCGGCGCGCTCGCCCGCGCGTTCACCGCGCTGGCGAAGGCGCGCGGCGGCCGGCCGCTGCATCCCCGCGGGCTCGTCCTCGACGCCACGCTGCGGCTGTCGGGCACCTCCCGCTTCTGGGGCGTCCCGCTGCTGGACGACACGGCGGAGCTGCGGGGCGTGGCGCGCCTGTCCCGGGCGATCGGCCTGCCGTCCCCGTTCCCCGACATCCTCGGGCTGGCGCTGCGTTGGCGGCAGCCCGCGGGCGCGGACGGCGGCGAACCGGCGACCGCCGAGCTGCTGCTGGCCACGACGGGCCATGGACGGCTCGGCCGCCACCTGCTCCGCCCGGCGGCGCGCTGGGGGCCGGGCTTCTACGGCTGCCTGCTGCCGTACACGGCGGGCGACCGCCACGTCCTGCTGGGCGCGGTCGCGCGGCGCGCCCTCCCGGGCGACCCCGCCGCGCTGGCCCGTGTCGCCGGCGAGGGCCCGATCCCGATGGATCTGGTCGTGGCCACCGAGCTCGGCCCGTGGGAGCGGTTCGGGGAACTGGTCCTCACGCAGCCCGTGCGCACCGACGACCCCGTGCCGGTGCGTTTCAACCCGGCGCGGCATCCGATCCCGGGGCTGCGGCCTGCCGGTCCGCTCCAGCAGGTGCGGCGCCGCTCCTACGACGCCGTCCAGGAGGCCGGCGGGGGCACGAGCCCGACCGGCCGCCGGAAGGGCACCGCGCGGCCCAGCGGTCCGCGGAAGCACCGCCGGCTCCAGCGGCTCTTCGAGGGGCTGCGGGACCGGCCCGTGAACTTCGAGGTCCGGGACCGGCCGGAGGGCGCCGGGCCGTCCGGCTGGCGCATCGACGACCGCCGCCAGCCGCTCCCGCTGGAGCGCCCCGGCCCGCCGGAGCCGGAGGGCAGCTGGGAGGTCGCGCGCCGCCTCGTC
Source organism: Actinomadura sp. RB99 (assembly GCF_014706005.1). Taxonomy (NCBI): domain Bacteria; kingdom Bacillati; phylum Actinomycetota; class Actinomycetes; order Streptosporangiales; family Thermomonosporaceae; genus Actinomadura; species Actinomadura sp. RB99. The sequence goes on from NZ_JABMCA010000033.1 coordinate 76,063, forward strand.
AGGGACTACGAGTTCGCCGACCCGCGGATCATCCGGCGCGCGTACCGGACGGGCGGGCCCGAGCCCGGCGCCGACATGCTGCTCGAGGCGCGGTTCTTCGGGCTCCGCTTCCACCTCGGCGTCCGGGTCGGCGACGTCGTCGACACGGTCGTCGAGCAGGACGGCCGGCAGGTGCGCGTGTGGGGCTGGAACTACCGGACGCTGGACGGGCACCTGGAGCGCGGCCAGATGGACCAGGAGGTCCGCAAGTGGCTCGACACCGGGGAGGTGGAGTTCCGCCTGCGCGCCTTCTCGTGCGCCGCCGACATCCGCGACCCGGTCGTCCGGCTCGGGTTCGCCCTGTTCGGACGTCCGACGCAGCTCGAGTACCAGCGGCGGGCGTGCCGCCGGATGGCCGACCTCACCGAAGCCGCCCTCGCCGCGCGCCGCACCGCGCGGGCCTCGGGCGGCTGACGTCGGGGACGCGGGTCAGTCGCCGAGGGAGTCGCGGACGGTCATCAGCGCGAACCCCAGGAGGTTGCCGCCCTGCCATTCGGCGGGGTTCGCGGCCCGCGGGTCGTCGGCGGCCAGGCCGATCCCCCAGACGCGGTCGAGGGGGCTGGCCTCCACGAGGACGCGGGAACGGGTGGCGGCGAGGTAGTCGCGCAGCTCCGCGTTCTGGGTGAACTTCGCCCGGTTCCCGGCGACGACGAGGGACGTGCGATGGGCGGTCCAGACGTCCTCGTCGAAGCCGCGGACGCGGCGGCCGAGGTCCTTGGCGGCGCCCGGGTGGGGCGCGTCGACGACGGCGGCGGCCGTTTCCTCGTCGGAGAACAGCCGGGCCTTCTCCGCCATCATGTAATGCTCCGCCGTGGCATAGGTCACTCCGTCCACGGTGAAAGGCGACGGCCACCATTGGCTGAGATAGCCGGGGCCCGGCGTCCGGTGGCCCCAGAAGAACAGGTACTTCGGCGGCGTGCCCTCCTCGTGGAGGCGGATGAGCTGCTGGACGTCCATGCCGACGATGGTGGCAGGGCCGGGCCCGCGGCGCGAGCCCGTTTCGGGCGGGCGGAATGCGGCGCCCGGGCGGGGCGTTGTCACCCGGTGGGCCGCGCGGTCTAGACCATTTTGCTAAACCGGGTGGGTCATCGGGGAAGATCTTCTTATTTCGGTCGGCCCGGATGCCGAGAATCACGGGCCGTCGTCAACGGGAGGACAGCAGTAGAAATGGACAACGCTCTGGCGAACCCTCGTCGCACCCGGATCAACTCGTGGCCGGAGCGCCGCCCCGCGGACGGCGACTCCGAGCGTCCGCTGGACGCGGAGGCGGCCTCCTCGGAGGACGACCTCGCCGCACGTTGACCGGCCGGATTCGGCCGCGCTCAGGACCCGCTCGCATACCGGGCGGGTCCTGCTCTTTTCACCTGATCACCGGCATGATCGCCAACCGGTGGACAGATGTCGTCCGCCATCGGGCGTAGATGACCTCCGCTGAAGTGCGGTCCCCCGTCAATCAGCTGCCAAAGACGCTTTACCCCGTCTTTGCCATTGGCTGATGGACTCCGGCCATCGGACCGGAGCTCACACGGGGAGATCACTGAGCCATGTCCTCCGCTGCTTCGCCCCTCGGGGCCCGGCGCACGGATTCATCCACATACGACGTCGCCGTCATCGGGCTGGGCTACGTCGGGCTGCCGACCGCGCTCGCCTTCCACGCCGCCGGGCTGCGGGTGCTCGGCGTCGACCGGGACCCCGGCCGGCTGGAGGCGATCCGGGCCGGCCGCGTGGACCTGCTGGACAGCGACCACCGCCGGCTGCGCGCGGCGCGGGACGGCCTCGCCGTGACCGCCGACCCGGCCGACGCGGCCCGGGCCGACGCCCTGATCATCTGCGTGCCGACGCCCGTCAACCGGCACCTCGTCCCCGACCTCGGCGCTTTGACGGAGGCGTGCGCCACGGCCGCCGCGCACGCGCGGGCCGGGCAGACCATCGTGCTGACCTCCACCAGCTACGTCGGGTCGACGCGGGAGCTGCTCGTCCGGCCGCTGGCCGCGCGCGGCCTGCGGGTCGGCACGGACGTCTTCGTCGCGTTCAGCCCGGAGCGGATCGACCCGGGCAACGACCGGCACCCGCACGAGGAGGTCCCGCGGGTGGTCGGCGGCGTGACGCCGCGCTGCGCGGCGCGGGCCATGGCGCTGCTCGGCCGGTACGCGGGCGACCTGCACCGGGTCTCCTCGGCGGAGGCGGCCGAGATGACCAAGCTGCTGGAGAACACGTTCCGGGCGGTCAACATCGCGCTGGTCAACGAGTTCGCGGACGCGAGCCGGCTGCTGGAGCTGGACGTGATGGAGGTCATCGAGGCGGCCGCGACCAAGCCGTACGGCTTCATGCCCTTCTTCCCCGGCCCCGGCGCGGGCGGCCACTGCATCCCCTGCGACCCGCACTACCTGCTGTGGCAGCTGAAGCGGGACCGGCTGCACACGCCGCTGGTCTCCGCGGCGATGAACGCGATCGCGATGCGGCCGGGGCAGGTGGTGGAGCGCGCCCGGCAGGTGCTGTCGGACCACGGGCGCGGCCTGGCCGGCGCGGACGTGCTGGTGCTCGGCGTCGCCTACAAGCCGGACGTCGAGGACCTGCGCGAGTCGCCCGCACTGGAGATCATCGACGGGCTGCTGGCGGCGGGCGCCGCCGTCCGCTACCACGACCCGCGCGTCCCCGAGCTGGTCACCGAGGGCGGGACGAAGCTGGCGAGCGCCGAGCCCGGCCCCGCCGACCTGGTGATCGCGCACACCCCGCACCAGGGCCTGGACCTGGACTGGCTGCGGGAGGACCAGCTGCTGCTGGACGCGACGTACCGCTTCTCCGGGCCGGCCCGGCGCGTGGCGCTGTGAGCCGTGACCGCAGGTCGCCGGTCCCGTTCGGCGGCCTGCCCTGGCGGGCCCGCCTGGTCTCGCTGGGGGCGCTGGCGGGCGTCGCCGTCATCTGCGGCGTCATCGTCTGGCACGTCGGGGTGAAGGTCGCGTACATGCGCGGCGACCTGCTGCTCCCCACGTACACGGTGCTCGTCAGCAGCTACGTGATCAGCCGGTTCGTGCTCGCGGCGTTCTACCGCCCGCCGCGCGACGCCGGCATCGCCCCGTCCGTCGCGATCGTGGTGCCCGCCTACAACGAGGGCGAGGCCGTCGCCCGGACGATCCACTCCTGCCTGGGGCTGGACTACCCCGCCGGCAAGCTGGAGATCGTCGTGGTCAACGACGGCTCCACCGACGACACCTGGGACCACATGCGCGAGGCCGCCGCGCGCTACCCGAAGGGCCGGGTGCGCTGCGTCGACCTCGGCGCCAACAAGGGCAAGCGCGCGGCGATGGCGGCCGGGATCCGGGCGACGTCGGCGGAGATCCTGGTGTTCGTCGACTCCGACTCGATGCCCGCGCCCGGCTCCGTCCGGCTGCTCGTGCAGGGGTTCGCGGACGGGAGGGTCGGCGCGATCTCCGGCCTCACCTACGTCCGCAACGCCGAGAGCAACGTGCTGACGCGGATGCAGGCGGCCCGGTACTACGTGTCGTTCCAGCTGCTCAAGAGCGCCGAGTCGGTGCTCGGCGCGGTCACCTGCTGCTCGGGCTGCTTCGCCGCGTACCGGCGGGCGGCGATCGCGCCGCTGCTGGACGCCTGGGAGCACCAGCGGTTCCTCGGCGTCGAATGCACCTACGGCGACGACCGCGCGCTCACCAACCGGGTCATCAAGTCCGGCTGGACGACCCGCTATGACGCCCGCGCGGAGGCGTGGACGGACGCGCCCGACCGGTACCGCAAGTTCTTCCGGCAGCAGCTGCGGTGGAAGAAGTCGTGGAGCCGGGAAGGGCCGCTGCTGCTCGCGCACGTGTGGCGGAGCCGGACGCGCGCGCTGCCGTCCATCGCCGTCCAGACCATCGCGGGCCTGCTCAGCCCGGTCGTGGTGCTGTACAGCCTCGCGGTCCCGCTCGCGGGCGGCCGCTTCCCGATGATCTACTTCCTCGGCCTCTACCTGGTGTCGATGGGGTACGCGCTGACGTACCGGATGCTGCGCGACGACGGCATGTGGATCTACGCGTTCGTCGGGACGTTCTTCTACGTCGCGTTCTCCCCGCAGCTGCTGTGGGCGGTGGCGCGGATCCGGGACGGGAAGTGGGGCACCCGGGACGCGTCGCCGCCCCCGCCGGCGCCGCGCCCCGTCCGGCTCTACAGCGCGGCGGCGAGCGATGGCTGACCGGGAGGAGCCCGCGCCCTGGGAAAGGCCGCCGCCCGGCCGGTCCACCAGGGCCGTCCGGGCGGTCACCGGCCTGGTGTTCCTGTGCGCGCTCGCCCTCGCGCTGACGACGTGGGTGACGCTGAGCCGGCCGTTCGACCCGGGCCAGAAGGCGGCGCCCGCCGTCCGGCTGGACACGGCGTCGGCGCGGACGGCGGCGGCGCTCCCCCGGTACCCGGGGTCGGTGCTCGTCCTGACCTACCACGGGGTGTCCGACAGCGACCACTCCGGCGGCACGCTGTCGCGCCGGCTGTTCGGCGAGCACATGGCGGCGCTCGCGGCGGCCGGGTACCGGACCGTCCGGCTGCGGGACGTGGAGGACCTGCTCGCGCACCGGCCGGTCCGGCTGCCGCCGCGCGCCCTGCTGCTCACCTTCGACGACGGGCAGCTCACCGACTGGACGACCGCCGACCCGGTGCTGAAGGCGCACGGCTTCACCGCGGCCGGGTTCCTCACCACCGGGAGGATCGTCCAGCCGGGGACGCCGTCGTACTACCTGTCCACCCGGCAGGTCCGCGGCCTGGCCGCGACCGGGCGGTGGGAGTTCGGCTCGCACGGCGACGACCTGCACGACCTCACCCGGGTGCCGGGGGACGTCGCCGCGCCGATGCCGAACCTGGTCCAGGTGCGCGGCCGGACGGAGACGATCGGGCACTGGCGCGCCCGCGTCCGCCGCGACCTGGACCGCAGCCAGCGGTTCTTCGAGCGGACGCTCGGGCGCCGGGCCACCGCGTTCTCCTACCCGTTCGGCGCGTCCGGCGGGACCGGCAACGACCCGCGGATCGCGGCGGAGCTGCCCGTGCTGATCCGGCACGCCGGGTTCAGCGAGGCGTTCACCGGCGAGAACGTCCCGACCGACCACGTCGACGCGCTCACCGCCGGGTCGCCGCGCTGGACGCTCGGCCGGATCGGCGTCCGGTCCACCACGTCGGTGGCGGACCTGCTGGAGATGATCCGCGCCGCCGTCCCCACCGCGCCGCCGCGCGACCTGGCGGCGCTGCCCTGGACGGGCGACCTCGCCACGTGCCGGCGGCGCGCGTCCGACCTGCGCGTCACCAGCGACGTCTACGGGAGCTGCCTGCTCACCGGCGTCAACACGAGCCAGTGGACGGACTACCGGGTCAGCACCTCCGTCACCGGAATCGACCCGCGCACCAGCGCGGTCATCGCGATCCGCGACGGCGCGGGCGCGGGCCACCGCGGCCGCGTCGAGATCGTCGTCGGCGCCGCGTCCGTCCTGGTCCGGCAGCAGATCGGCGACGCGGGCCCGGTCGTGCTCGGCCGGGCCCGGATCGCCGCGCGCGCGGGGGCCCGGCCCGTCCGGATCGAGGCGCGCGGCCACCGGCTCACCGTCACCGTGGCGGGCGGCGCGCCGCTGCGCGCCGCCATCGACCCGCGGCTCAACGAAGGAGGGCTCACGTTCGAGATCGCGGCGCGCGACCAGCGCACGCTGGTCTTCCGCGATCCGGCGCTCGTCCCGCTCGCGCGCTGAATCCACCCCCACGACTCCCCCACGGAGTACCCCGATGTCTCCACGAAGACTTCTCAGCCTCCTCACCGCCGCGCTGATCGGCGCGGCGGCCGTCCTCGCCGCCGTGCCGGCGAGCGCCGACACCGGCACGGTCGTGTCGCTGACGTTCGACGACGGGTCGCAGGACCAGTACGACAACGCCCGCCCGGCCCTCGCGAGCCACGGCATGAAGGGGACGTACTACATCAACAGCGCCCGGGTCGGCACGTCCGGCTACATGACGCAGGCGGAGATCGCGTCGCTGGAGTCCGCCGGCAACGAGATCGGCGGGCACACCATCACGCACGCCGACCTGCCCACCCTCTCCACCGCCGAGCAGCAGCGGCAGGTCTGCGACGACCGCGTGGCGCTGCTGAACATGGGCTTCACCGTCAAGAACTTCGCCTACCCGTACGGGAACGCGAGCAGCACGTCCGAGCAGGTCGTGCACGACTGCGGCTACAACAGCGCCCGGACCGTCGGCGGCGTCGTGTCGCCCGGCGACTGCGGCGGCTGCGGCTACGCCGAGACGATCCCGCCGGCGGACGCCTACTTCACCCAGACCCCCGACTCCGTCAAGACGGGCACCACGCTCGCGCAGCTCCAGGGCTACGTGACGCAGGCCGAGACGCACGGCGGCGGCTGGGTGCAGCTCGTCATCCACCACGTCTGCAACGGCTGCGACGACACCTACGCCGTCAGCCCGGCCACGCTGTCGTCGTTCCTGACCTGGCTCGCGCCGCGGGCGGCGATCGGGACGACGGTGAAGACCGTCGGCCAGGTCATCGGCGGCAGCCTGCAGCCGCCCGTCAACGGACCGCCGTCGCCCGCGACCGTCCAGAACCCGTCGCTGGAGGCGGCGACCGGAGGCGTCCCCGACTGCTTCCAGCTCGGCGGCTACGGGACGAACACCTTCACCTGGACGCGGACCAACGACTCGCACACCGGGCAGTACGCCGAACGCGTCGACGTCACCGCCCGGACCGACGGCGACCGCAAGCTCGTCACGAAACAGGACGCCGGGACCTGCGCGCCCGCCGCGACACCGGGCCATGCCTACCAGCTCGGGGTCTGGTACAAGGGCACCTGGGCGGCCGGCGTCACCACCAAGATGAGCATCTACTACCGCAGCGCGACCGGCGCCTGGACGTTCTGGACGAACGGCCCGACGCTCGCGCAGACGAGCACCTGGCAGCAGACGCTCGTCACCACCCCCGCCGTCCCCGCGGGCGCCACCAACATCAGCTTCGGTGTCGCGCTGCCCGGCGTCGGGACCCTCGTCGTCGACGACTTCTCCCTCACGGACCAGGGCGCATGACCGAGGAAACGAAGGCGGCCGGGCCCGCGGGGCCCGGCCGCCCGGCCCGCCGCTCGCGGCGGTTCCGCCGCCACCTCACCGAGCTCGCCTTCGGCGTCCTCGCGCTCGCCGCGATCGTCCCGCCGGCGCTGGACGCGCTGGTCCCGCGGCGCGGCAGCGCCGGCACCGGGCGCGCCGAGACCGTCGTCACCCGCGCGATGCTCAGCCACGCCGGCACGGGCAACGCGTGCCGGCGCGGGCGCGTCGCCCTCACCTTCGACGACGGCCCCGACGTCTACACGCCGCAGATCCTGGAGGTCCTGCGCGCCTACGGCGTGCGCGCCACGTTCTTCATCATGGGGAAGAAGGCCGCCGCGCGCCCCGCGCTCGTCCGCGCGGTCGTCGCGGGCGGCCACCTCGCCGAGAACCACAGCTGGGACCACCCGCACATGGCCGATCTCGACGCCCCCGCGATCCGCCGCCAGCTCGCCGACACGACCGCCGCGATCATGCGGGCGGGCGCGCCGCGCCCCACCCTGTTCCGGCCGCCGTTCGGCAACACCGACGGCGTCGTGGACGGGCAGGCGCGCGCGCTGGGGCTGCGGGTCGTCCGCTGGTCGGTCGACACCAACGACTGGCGCGGGCGCCGGCCCGCCGACATCGCCGCCACCGTCCTCACGCAGGCCGGCCCCGGCTCGGTGGTCCTGATGCACGACGGCGTCGCCAACTCCGCCGCCACCATCCGGGCCCTTCCGGCGATCATCACCGGGCTCCGGGCGCGGGGCCTGTGCACGGCGCCCGACGCGGGGTAGCCGATGGCCTCCCGGCGGACCTTCATCGCGGGCGCCGTCGCCGTCGCGGCGATCCCCCCGGCCGTCTGGTCCCTGGCCGGGCGCGGCGGGACGGGCGACTTCACGTCCCGCACGTCCGGGCACGACCGCCTGGTCACCAACGAGTACGCGCACTGGAACCCGCGCGCGCCCGACGCGCACCGGTCCGCCGACTGGGACGTGACCAGCGGGTCCCTCTTCGTCCGGGACGGCGCCGGCTGGTCGGGGCCGCCCGACCGGGCGGTTCCGGACGCCCGGTCGTCCACCGGCACCGGGTCGAGCGTGTTCCGGATGAACACCCGCCGCGCCGACTTCGGCGACGTCCGGGTGACGCTGCGGGTCCGCGTGCTGCGGCTCGTGCCGGGCGGCGGCCGGGCGCCGACCGAGCCGACCGACGGCGTCCACCTGATGCTGCGCCGCCAGGACCAGACAGAGCTGTACGTCGCGTCGCTGGCCCGGCGGGACGGGCTGCTCGTGGTGAAGAAGAAGCTGGCCGGCGGCACCGAGAACGGCGGCACCTACACGACGCTCGCCCAGGTCCGGCACCCGTTCCGGCCCGGCGCGTGGCAGTTCTTCGACGTCCGGATCATCTCCAACGGGCGGTCGCTGGTGACCGTCGCCGTCCGCCAGAACGGGCGCGAGTTGCTGGAGGCCGTGGACGACGGCCGGCACGGCCCGCCGATCGTCCGGCCCGGCTCGATCGGCCTGCGCGCCGACAACTGCGAGTTCGAGTTCACCGACCTGCACGCCCACCCGCTCCGGTGAGTCGCGGCGAGTCGTTGTTATGGCGGCGTCCATGACCGCGACTCGCCGCAAGTCAACGAGCCGGTAGGCGGACGTACCCGGCCTGGCGGTGCGGACGGCCCCGTCCGACTCGGCCTGTGGAGGAGAAGGACGCGTGGCGGGACGGTCAGCGGGTCGCGCGGGCGGAGTTCACGGCGCTGCGCAGGGCCACGCGGGTGACCAGCAGGACGGGGCCGCCCGGGTCCTTGCTGTCGCGCACCGCCACCGCCTCAGCAACCGCCCCGGCCGCGTCCGCCAACTCGACGCAGTTGCCGCCGTTCTCGCCACTGCGCGCACTCTTGCGCCACACGAGTCCGGCTACCTCAACACAATTGCCACCGTTGGAGCCGGTATAACTGCTCTTGCGCCACTTCGCGTTCGTCAGGTCCATCTCTCCTGAATGACCTTTCTCATCAGGTCGCGCGACATGTCTTCGGTGAGCGCCCGCGAACGAAGCGCGATCAGGGTCCGGGTGAGCATCGACAGGTCCGTGGGGTCGTCCGTCGTGATCGCTCGTATGGCCGTTTCGATGTAGGCGACTTCGCTGCGGTCGTCCATCGTTGCGACCACGAACGCGCCCATGTTGCCGTCATGCTCGCCGCTTGCCAACACTACTTGAACCGTGATGTTGGGCAACATGCTCATTTCGATGAGGTGCTCGAGTTGTCCCCTGGTCGTCTCGGGTGTGCCCACGGGACGGTAGAGCGCCTGCTCATCCACCAGAAGGACCAGATCCGGCGGCACCCGCTCCTCGTTGTTCTTGAGGATGTACTGACGGCTGAGTCGCGCCTCTACCGCTTCCTGGTTGCCGCGCAGGAGAGCTGAGGCGTAGGCCGGGGTCTGGACCAGCCCGGCGATCAGCATGGGCTCCCAGGAGACCAGCGTTGCCGCGTCCGCCTCGATCTTGGGCCAGTCGAACCAGACCGGCACCGGATGGCCATTCCTGTTCAGGTCCTCCCAGAGTTTGATGAGTGCTCCGTCGGCTTCGAGTAGGCGGTCTACAGCCTCGACGAAGGACCGGGTAGCGCGCCTGGTGCCGCTCTCGATGCGGCTCACCTGGCCTTTGCTGATCTTCGTGTGATCGGCGATGGACTGTTGCGTGATGTTCTTCGCTTCGCGCATCCGGCGCATCTGGCCACCGAAGGCGATTAGCGCGGGGGACTCCTTGGGACGTTGCCGTTTCGGGGGCATGACGCGAAGTTTCCTTCCTTGGTACCTCGCCAGGAGGACACGCCTGTCGCCAGTCGTTTCCAAGGTGATCTGGCAACCCCACGATACTGCGCAACATTGCTACTTGTGTTGCGTTCATCACACGTAGTGAGGAGAAGGATCATGGGTGAGGCGGCGCGGGGTGAGGGCGAGATGGCGGTGAAGCAGGATCTCGCGGTCGTGGCTGAGGTACGGCGGTTCGTGCGGCTGGTCACCGGTCAGTGGGCATGGACGACTTCGTGCCGTGCCTGGTGGCCAGCGAGCTCGTCACCAACGCGCTGCGGTACGCCTCCGCGTCCGACGACGATGTGACGTTCCGGATCGGGCGGGACGAGGACGGCGCGCTGTGGATGGAGGTGCAGGACGCCTCGTGTGACCTGCCGTGCGTCCAGCGGGCCGACACCATCAGCGAGGCGGGGCGGGGCCTGTTCATCGTCGATCAGTTCTGCCGCTGCTGGGGAGTCCGGCCGGTCGCCGGCAAGGCAGGCAAGATCGTCTTCGCCGTCCTCAACCCCTGAACAAGCGCCCGCTGCGGGAGGAGGGCGGGTCAGCGCGGGGCGGCGGTGCTCTCGCGCAGGATGACGTGGCCGGCGACGCGCTCGATGCGGCTGCGGCGGGCGGCCGGCTCGCGGAGGGCGAGGCCCATGACGTGCTCGCCCATCGCCTCCAGCGGCAGCGCGACGGTGGTGAGCGGCGGCGCCAGGTCGCGGACGATCGGGATGTCGTCGAAGCCCGCGAGGGAGACCTCGCCGGGCACCGCGACGCCGTGGTCGCGCAGCGCGGCGAGCGCGCCGATCGCCATCACGTCGGTCACCGCGAACACGCAGGTCGGACGGGGTGCGCGGCGCAGCAGCTCGGTCGCCGCGCGGTACCCGCCGTCGCGCGTGAAGGACTCCTCGACGATGTGCTCCTCGCGCACCCGCACCCCCGCCTCGGCGAGCGCCTCGGTGAACCCGCCGAGCCGGTCGGAGACGGTGGTGAGCGCGCGGGGCCCGGTGAGGACGGCGAAGTCGCGGTGGCCGAGGTCGAGCAGCGCGCGGGCGAGCGCCCCGGCGCCCTCCCGGTTCTGCGGCAGGACGGCGTCGACCTTGAGGCTGCGGTGCCGGCTGAGCACCGCGACGCGCCCGCCGGTGCGCTGGTAGGGCTCCAGCTCGCCGGCCATCGAGCGCTCCCAGTCGCGGTCCTCGAAGCCGGAGCCGATCAGCAGGATCGCGCGGGCCCGCTGCGCGCGCAGCATCGCCACATACTCGATCTCACGGGACGGGTCGCGGAACGTGCTGGCCAGCATGACGAGCATCCCGTGCTCGGCGGCGGTGCGCATCACGCCGCGGGCGACGGCGGCGAAGTAGGGGTCGCTGACGTCGTGGCAGATCACCCCGACGGCCTTGCTGGAGGAGCTGGCGAGGGCCTGGGCGTGCGCGTTCGGGGTGTAGCTGAGCTCGGCGGCGGCGGCCAGCACCCGCTCCCGCAGATCGGCCCTGACCTGCGACGTCCCGTTGAGCACGCGGGAGGCCGTGGCCAGCGACACCTCGGCCTGCCGGGCGACGTCCTGCAGCGTCACGTACGCCCGGTCGCCGGTGCGCGGCTCGTCCGCCGCCTCGGTCATGCGTCCTCCTCGTGGGAGCCGTCCTCCGCGCCCCCCGTGCGGGAACCGCGGCCGTCCCGCGGCCCCTCGCCGGCCGCCGCGCGGCGGGCCCGTTCGGAAAGACCCCCTTGACCGCGCCCGGCGCAGGTTCTTACGGTACCTCAGAAAGCGCTTTCTGAACGCGCTTTCTCGGCACGGTCCCGGAGGAACCATGGTGAGTCAGCACCTCTCGCGGGGGGACGACCCCCCGCGCTCGGCGAACCGGCCCCCGCGCGGGCACGGCACGTCGGACGAGAAGCCGGCGGCGGACGCCGCGGGGGTCGTCGAGCGCGCCCGGCCGGGCGCGGGCGAACGGATCGCGGGCGCGCTGGAGTCGGCCTGGCGGCCGGTCGCGCTGCTCGTGGCCTGCTTCGCCGCCTGGTGGGCGATCACCGCGTTCAAGCTGGTCGAGGCGTACCTGGTGCCCTCGCCGTGGACGACGCTGAAGCTCATGGGCGACAAGTGGGGCTACATCTGGCACCACACCTGGGTGACGACCTACGAGACCCTCATCGGCTTCGCGCTCGCGGTGGTCATCGGGGTCCTCGCCGCGGTGCTCATGGTGTACTCCAGCACGGTCGAGCGCACCCTCTACCCGATCCTGCTGTTCGCGCAGGTCATCCCCAAGATCGCCATCGCCCCGCTGTTCGTGGTCTGGCTCGGCTTCGGCATCGGCCCCAAGATCGTCGTGGCGGTGCTGATCGCGTTCTTCCCGGTGGTGATCTCGATGGTCGCCGGCCTGAAGGCGGTCGACCCGGAGATGCTGCAGCTGTCGTCCACGATGGGCGCGAGCGCGTTCGCCACCTTCAGCAAGATCCGGCTCCCGGCCTCGCTGCCGCACCTGTTCTCCGGCCTGAAGGTCGCCGTGACGCTGGCCGTCACCGGCGCCGTGGTCGGCGAGTTCGTCGGCGCGAACGAGGGCCTCGGCTACGTGATCCTGCAGGCCAACGGCAACATCGACACCCCGATGCTGTTCGCCGGGCTGCTGGTGATGTCCGCCATCGGCGTCGTGCTGTTCGTCGCCGTCGAGATCGCCGAGAAGCTGCTGCTCCCCTGGCACGCCAGCCGCCGCGGCGAGGCGGTCACCACCACCTACTGACCCGGTGCCCGTCCCGCGACGGGCGCCTTCCGAACCCGCCTCCACGAAACCGGCCGTCCGGCCGGGAGCTCACCCCACCCATGGAGGACCGTCCCATGAAACTCCGCATCCTCGCCGCCTCCGTCCTCGTCCCGGCCGTGGCCCTCGCGGCCGCCGCCTGCGGCGGCGGCTCCGACGAGACCACCGGCGCCTCGGGCAAGAAGCTGAAGAAGGTCACCCTCACGCTGAACTGGTATCCCTACGGCGAGCACGCGCCGTTCTACTACGGCAAGAAGAAGGGCATCTACGAGAAGCACGGCATCGACCTGGAGATCAAGGCGGGCCAGGGCTCGCAGAAGACCGTCCAGGCGACCGGCGCCGGGCAGACCGACTTCGGCTGGGCCGACACCCCGGCGCTGCTCGCCGCCGTCGACAAGGGCATGCCGATCAAGAGCATCGGGGTGTTCCTGCAGACCACGCCCGCGTCGGTGCAGGCGTTCAGCAGCAAGAACCTCAAGGCCCCCGCCGACCTCAAGGGCAAGAAGATCGCCATCACGGCGGGCGACGCGCTGTCGCGCACCTTCCCGGTGTTCCTGAAGAAGAACGGGCTGTCGGAGAGCGACGTCCCGCTGCAGAACACCGACCCGGCCGGGAAGATCGCCGCGGTCATCTCCGGCAAGGCGGACGGCCTCGTCGGGTTCGCCAACGACCAGGGCCCGACGGTCGCGAACAAGTCCGGCAAGCCGGTGTCGTACCTGCGCTACTCCGACTTCGGGGTCAACTTCTTCTCCAACGGCCTGCTGGTCGGCGAGCGGAAGCTGAAGAGCGACGGCGACCTGGTCAAGGACATGGTCGCCGCCACCAGCGAGGCGTGGAGCGCCGCCGAGTCCGACCCGCAGGGCGCGGTCGCGAGCATGGCCGGCGCGTCCGAGCAGCTGCCGCCGACCCCGGTCGTGTCCGAGCAGTTCAAGACCACGCTGACACTGCTGCACACGCAGGCGACGCAGGGCAAGGCGCCCGGCGTCAACACCGAGGACGACTGGAAGCGGACGATCACGCTGTTCCAGCAGACCGGGGTCATCGGCAAGGCCGAGGAGCCGTCGAAGTACTGGTCGCCGCAGCTGGCGGCGCAGGGATGAGCGGACGGGCGATGAAGACCATGAGCCAACCGGGGAAGGCCGCGGCGGAGCAGGCCTCCGCCGTCGGGATCGACGAGGTGGCCGTCCGGTTCCGCAGCAAGAAGCGCGACGTCACCGCGCTGCGCGAGGTGTCGCTGGACGTCCCGATGGGGCAGTTCGTCGCGATCGTCGGGCCGTCCGGATGCGGGAAGTCGACCCTGCTGAAGCTGGTCGCGGGGCTGCTCAAGCCGTCCACCGGGACCGTCCGGCTGCGCGGCGAGCAGGTCGCGGGGCCGCGCGCCGACATCGGCTACGTGTTCCAGCGGGCCGCGCTGCTGGAGTGGCGCAGCGCCCGCAAGAACATCCTGCTCCAGGCGGAGATGCGCAAGATGCCCGCCGAGCAGGCGCGGCGGCGCACCGCCGAGCTGATGGAGATGACCGGGCTCACCGGCTTCGAGGACGCGCTGCCGCACGAGCTGTCGGGCGGCATGCAGCAGCGGGTCGCGCTGTGCCGGGCGCTGCTGCACGAACCGCCCGTCCTGCTGATGGACGAGCCGTTCGGAGCGCTCGACGCGCTTACCCGCGAGCAGCTCAACATCGAGATGAACCGGATCTGGCGGGAGACCGGCACCACCGTCCTGCTCGTCACGCACTCGGTCGCCGAGGCCGCGTACCTGGCGAACCGGGTCGTGGTGATGACCGACAGGCCCGGCACGATCGCCGAGGTCATCGACGTGGACCTGCCCGCGGAGCGGGACTACGCCGAGACCATGGCGCAGCCCGAGTTCGCCCGCGTCACCGGCCGGATCCGCAAGCTGCTCGGCGCCGGCGCGGCGCTCGACTAACCGGCCCCTCCAACCGACGAGCCGGCTCTTCCGACGCCGGCTCTCTCAACACTGCCCACATCACGAAGGCTGGGAAGGAACGGGATGGCACGCAAGTCCATCGGGATCGTCATGAACGGCGTGACCGGCCGGATGGGATACCGGCAGCACCTCCTGCGCTCGATCCTCGCGATCCGCGAGCAGGGCGGGCTGCGGCTCGCGGACGGCACCGACCTGTGGCCGGAGCCGGTGCTGGTCGGCCGGTCGGAGGCGAAGCTGCGGGACCTCGCCGCACGGCACGGGCTGGACGCCTGGACGACCGACCTGGACGAGGCGCTGGCCCGTCCGGACACCGAGGTCTACTTCGACGCGCAGGTCACCAGCGCCCGCGTCGAGGCGATCCGCGCGGCGGTCGCGGCCGGCAAGCACGTCTACACCGAGAAGCCGCTCGCCGACGACCTGGCGGGCGCGCTCGCGCTCGCCCGGCTCGCCGACGAGGCGGGCATCAAGCACGGCGTCGTGCAGGACAAGCTGTTCCTGCCGGGGCTGCTGAAGCTGAAGCGGCTGATCGACGGCGGCTTCTTCGGCCGGATCCTGTCGGTGCGCGGCGAGTTCGGCTACTGGGTGTTCGAGGGCGACTGGCAGGAGGCGCAGCGGCCGTCCTGGAACTACCGGGCCGAGGACGGCGGCGGGATCATCCTCGACATGTTCTGCCACTGGCGGTACGTGCTCGACGCGATCGCGCCGGTCAGGTCCGTGCAGGCGCTCGGCGCGACGCACATCCCCGAGCGGGTGGACGAGGACGGCAAGCCCTACGAGGCGACCGCCGACGACGCCGCGTACGGGATCTTCGAGCTGGACGGCGGGATCGTCGCGCAGATCAACTCGTCGTGGACGACCCGGGTGTTCCGCGACGAGCTGGTGGAGTTCCAGATCGACGGGACGGAGGGCTCGGCGGTCGCGGGGCTGCGGCGCTGCCGCGTCCAGCACCGGTCGATGACGCCGAAGCCGGTGTGGAACCCGGACCTGCCGGCGACGGAGAACTTCCGCTCGCAGTGGCAGGAGATCCCCGACAACACCGAGTTCGACAACGGCTTCAAGACGCAGTGGGAGATGTTCCTGCGGCACGTCACCGAGGACGCGCCGTTCGCCTGGGACTTCTACGCGGGCGCGCGCGGGGTGCAGCTCGCGGAGCTGGGGCTCCAGGCGTGGCGCGAGGGGCGCCGCCTCGAGGTGCCGGAGCTGCGGCGATGAAGATCGAGCTGCCGGAGCCGGACGGGACGCTCGTCCCGTACACGATGGGCGAGCCGCGCGCCTACCCGCGGCCGTCCGGGCCGCCGTCGTCGCGGGTCGCCTACGCGGCGGCGCACGTCGTCGCCGATCCGTTCGGCGACTCGCTGGACTGGGACGCGACGCTGGCGTTCCGCCGCCACCTGTGGTCGTACGGGCTGGGCGTCGCGGAGGCGATGGACACGGCGCAGCGCGGGATGGGGCTGGACTGGGCGACGACCCGGGAGCTCATCGTGCGCAGCAGCGAGGAAGCGCTTTCAGCAGGCGGCCGGATCGTCTGCGGAGCGGGCACCGACCAGCTCCCGCCCGGCCCGGCGACCCTGGAGCGGATCACCGCCGCCTACGAGGAGCAGCTCGGCGTCATCGAGGGCGCCGGGGCCGTCCCGGTGCTGATGGCGAGCCGCCACCTCGCCGCCGCCGCGCGCGGGCCGGAGGACTACGCGGCGGTGTACGGGCGGCTGCTGCCGCAGCTGCGGAACCCGGCCGTCCTGCACTGGCTCGGCCCGATGTTCGACCCGGCGCTGGAGGGCTACTGGGGCTCGTCCGACCTGGACGCCGCCGCCGACGCGGTGCTGGCGCTGATCCGCGAGCACGCCGCGTCGGTCGACGGCGTCAAGATCTCGCTGCTGGACGCCGGCCGGGAGATCGCGTTCCGGCGGCGGCTGCCGGCGGGCGTCCGGCTCTACACCGGCGACGACTTCAACTACCCGGAGCTGATCAAGGGCGACGCCGAGGGGCACAGCGACGCGCTGCTCGGGATCTTCGACCCGATCGCCCCGGCCGCCGCCTCCGCGCTGCACGCCCTCGACCGGGGCTCGGACGAGTACGAGGAGATCTTCGCGCCGACCCTGCCGCTCGCCCGGCACCTCTTCGAGACGCCCACCTTCTACTACAAGACCGGCGTCGTGTTCCTCGCCTGGCTGGCCGGCCACCAGCGGCACTTCCGGATGGTCGGCGGGTTGGAGTCGGCGCGGTCCGTCCCGCACCTGACCCGGCTGTTCCGGCTCGCCGACGCGGCCGGGCTGCTGCCCGACCCGGACCTCGCCGCGACCCGGATGCGCGCCTGGCTGACCGTCCAAGGAGCCGCATGACCAGGTTCAGCCTCAACCAGTGGACGGCCCGGCACTGGCCCGTGCCCGACCTGCTCGCCGGGTGCGCGGCCGCCGGCGCCGGGGTGGGCCTGTGGCGCGAGCCCGTCGCCGAGTACGGCCTGAGCCGCACCGCCAAGCTCGTCCGGGACCACGGCCTCACGGTCACGTCGCTGTGCCGGGGCGGCTTCTTCCAGAACCCGGACGCCCTGGCCGACAACCGCCGCGCGATCGAGGAGGCCGCGGCGCTCGGCACCCCGGTCCTGTGCCTGGTCAGCGGCGGCCTGCCGGACGGCTCCCGGGACCTGGACGGCGCCCGGGCGCGGGTCGCGGACCTGCTCGCCGAGCTCGCGCCCTACGCGGGCGAGCACGGCGTCCAGCTCGCGCTGGAACCGCTGCACCCGATGTACTGCTCGGACCGGTGCGTCGTCTCCACCCTCGCCCAGGCGCTCGACCTGGCCGCGCCGTTCCCGGCCGCGCAGGTCGGCGTCATGGTCGATACCTACCACCTGTGGTGGGACCCGGACGTGTGGGACGGCATCGCGCGCGCGGGCGCGGAGGGCCGGATCGCGCTGTTCCAGGTCGCCGACTGGGTGACGCCGCTGCCCGAGGGCGTCCTCACCGGCCGCGGCATGCTCGGCGACGGCCGCATCGAGCTGCGCCGGTTCCGCGAGGCCGTGGACGCCACCGGCTACACCGGCCCGATCGAGGTCGAGATCTTCAACGACGCGCTCTGGGCGATGCCCGGCGCCGCCGCCCTCGACCTCGCCCTGTCCCGCTTCGCCCAGCACGTGGCATGACGCCCCGGACGGCGTTCACCCGCGGCGAGCCGTCGCCATGACGGCGCGCGGGACGGCCGCTCGCCGCGAGCCCGCGGGCGGGGAGGGCGAGGGGCGGACGTGGCGGGCCGCGTCCGGGGCGTGGCTCGGGATCGGGACGGCGCCGGGCGCGCTCGTCCTCGGCGCGCAGGTCGGCGGGCGGCACGGCGGCGCGCTGCCCGTCGCCGTGCTCGCGGCGGGCGGCGTCGTGATGACCGCGCTGCTCGCCGCGCAGGGACGGCTCGGCCTGCGCCCGCCCGCCGGCGAGGGGGCCGGCATGACCGTCCTCGCCCCGCGCTACCTGCCGCCGGTCGCCGAGCGGGCGTTCACCGCGCTGCTCGCGGTCGCGATGGCCGGCTGGTTCGGCTTCAACGTCGGGCTCGGCGGCGCCGCCCTCGCCGCGCTCACCGGCCTGCCGGACGCGGCCGGGGCCGTCCTGCTGACCGTCCCGATCGTCGCGGTCCTGCTGGCCGGCGGCGGGCGCTGGAACGCGATCGCGGTCGCCACCACGCTGACCGCCATCGCGCTGATCGGGATCGTCGCGGTGCGGCTGCCGCCGCCCGCGTCGCCGGTGTCGTTCGCGCGGGACGGCCCGTTCACCGGGCTGGCCGCCGACCTGGCCGGCTACATCGGCTACGTGTCGGTGTTCGCGGTGCGGGCGCCGGACTTCACCGCCGGGCTGCGCGGCCGCCGCGACCTCGCGGCGTGCGTCGCGCTGCTGGTCGGCCCGGCGCTGGCCGCGTCCGTGGTCGGGGCGGGCGTCGCGGCGGCGAGCGGGTCCACCGACGTGGTGGCGGTGCTGGCCGGGCCGGACGGGCTGCCCGCCGCGAACCTGTTCGTCGCCGCGTCGGTGATCGCCCCGACGTTCGCCGCCGTGCACTCCGGGGCGCTAGCCGTGCGCCGCTTCCTCCCCGCGGGACGAGGGCCGGACGGCCCGCCCGGCGCGCGGGTGTGGGGCGTGCTGGCGGTCGCGGTGCCCGGCGCGGTGCTCGCCGCGCTGCGCGTCGACCGGATGCTGCTCGACTGGCTGACGGTGCTGGCCGCCGCGCTGCCCGCGCTCGTCCCGCCGATGGCCGCCGAGGCGGCGCGGCGGCGGCGGGGACGTCCCGCGCGCCCCGTCCGGACGTGGATCTGGGCGCCGGGCGCGGTGCTGGCCGTCGGGCTGACGCTGGCCGGGCACGCGGCGGCGGCTCCGGTCGGGCTCGCGGTGTCGGCCGCCGCGACGCTGGCGCATGCCTGGTCGGGGCGCGCCCGGCCGGCCTCCGGCCTCCCGATCCGGCTCCGAATTCGTTCTTGACGGCGGGCGAGAGCCGGTCGTACGTTCGGGAAAGCGCTTCCAGAAAGCGCTTTCCAATCCACTCCGTCCCCCACCCATCCCCCCCACCTTGGACGGTCGGAATGAAAAAACTGAGATGGTGCCTGCTGACGACCCTGGCGATGCTCGCCGCCCTCATCACCGTGCTCCCGGCCGGTGCGCAGGCGCGCGACGACGCCCCGATCCTCGACCCCATCCCCGACGACCCCGCCCCGTCCGGACTCGGCCTCGTCCTCAAGGAGGTCGCCCAGCTGCCCAAGTCGGAGCCCTCCGCACCGCCCACCGACCCGCGGCTGCAGCGCTGGAACCGCATCAACCACGTCGGTGAGCTGCCCGACCACTCGGGCCGGCTCTACGTCCCCGACCTGAACGGCAACCTGTACTTCCTCGACAAGAAGTCCGGGAAGTCGCACGTCTACCTGGACGTCAAGGCCGCCTTCCCCGACTTCTTCTCGGCCGCCGGCCTCGGCCAGGGCTTCGGCTTCGTCGCGTTCGACCCCGACTTCAAGAAGAACGGGAAGTTCTACACCACGCACGTCGAGTCGGGCGACGCGCTCAAGACGAAGACGCCCGACCTCACGCCCCAGCCGAAGACCGGCTACCACGGCGTCGTCGACGAGTGGACCGCCGACGACCCGAAGGCGCAGACCTTCCACGGCACCCACCGCGAGCTGCTGCGCATCGGCTTCGCCGGACGCATCCACAACCTGCAGCAGATCGACTTCAACCCCAACGCCAAGCGCGGCGACGCCGACTACGGCAAGCTCTACCTGTCCGTCGGCGACGGCGGCAACGGCAACGTCGGCGACAACGGCGGCGACCCGCAGAACCTCGGCGTCCCGCAGGGCAAGATCCTGCGGATCGACCCGTCCGGCAACAACTCCGCGAACGGCAAGTACGGCATCCCGGCCGACAACCCGTTCGCCGGCCAGTCCGGCAAGGTCGGCGAGATCTACGCCTACGGCATGCGCGACCCGCACCGGTTCAGCTGGGACACGGGCGGCACGCACCGCATGTTCCTCGCGCACATCGGCGAGCACGAGATCGAGTCGATCCACGAGGTGAAGGCCGGCGACAACATCGGCTGGAGCGAGCGCGAGGGCGCGTTCACCTTCCGCAAGGACGACCGCTGCCACCTGTACCCGCTGCCCGCGGACGACGCGAAGAACAACTACGACTACCCGGTCGCGGCCTACGACCACGACCCGCCCGCGAACTGGGACTGCTCCAGCGACACCGGGCACGCGATCTCCGGCGGCTACGTCTACCGCGGCGCCGCCCTCCCCGCCCTGCGCGGCAAGTACCTGTTCACCGACATCGTCGACGGCCGGCTCATGTACACCGAAGAGTCGGAGATGAAGCGGGACTCGGCCGGCAAGCACCGCGCGCAGATCTACTCGCTCGCGGCCTACGACACCAAGGGCAACCCGGTCACCATGAAGCAGCTCGCCGGGGACAACCGGGTCGACCTGCGCTACGGATCGGACGCCAAGGGCGAGCCCTACCTGCTCTCCAAGGCCAACGGCAAGATCTGGAAGGTCGTCGGCACCAAGAGCTACGCCGGCTGCCGTCCGAACGACATCCGCGAGAGCCGCCTCATGGCGGCGGACAACTGGGCGCCCGTCACGCCGTCGAAGTGGCGGTTCCCGGGCAACGAGGTCGTCCTCGCGGAGGAGGGGACCCAGCGGCCCGGCCCGCGGCGCCCCTTCGAGTACGCGGTGCTGAAGTCGGGCCCGGTGCTCGGCTCGTCCAAGATCGACGCCGAGGTGCGGCTCGACACCCCGGTCGACATCATCAACCGTGACGTCATCATCGTCTTCGGCTACCAGGACGACACGCACTTCTACTACGCGCACCTGTCCACCGACAACAGCATCTACCCGCACAACGGCATCTTCGTCGTCAACGGCGCGGACCGGCTGCGCATCGACCAGCAGTGGAACGCCAACCGCTCGCACGGCGCCCCGCCGACCATCACCGACGCCGACTGGCACCGCGTCCGCGTCGCGCACTGCGCCGACACCGGCGAGATCGCGGTCTACGTGGACGGCTCCACCCGTCCCGCCATGACCGCCCTCGACAAGACGTTCACGTCCGGACGCGTCGGCTTCGGGTCGTTCGACAACATCGGACGGCTCCGCGACCTGACCGTCCACGCGAACCCGGCACGGTAACCGGCCTCCCCGGGGCGGGCGGGCCTCACCCGCCCGCCCCGGGGGCACCAGAAGGAGACCCTCCATGCTGCTCCGCCGCCGCGTCACGGCCGCGACCGCCCTGCTCGGCGCGTCCGTCGTCGCCGCCTCGCTGGCCGCCCCGGCCCAGGCGTCCCCGGCCCCGGGCGTCGCCCCGTCCCTGAAGAAGAACCTCGTCTCGTACTACGACTTCGAGCACCCGGTCCGCGGCGACGCGGCCCAGGAGCGCGACCTCGGCCCCTCCGGCACCACCATCGGCCTCATCAACGGCGGCGCCGCGATGCGCGTCCGGGACGGCGCCCGCCGGCACGCGATCCAGCTCGGCCAGGTGAACCCGTCCACCGCGGGCAACGACGACTGGAAGGCCGGCGTCTACTCCGCGACCGGCGTCCCGTCCCTGCACGCGTTCAACGCCGCGCGCAGCGCGACCGTCGCGGGCTGGTTCAAGATGACCGGCACGAACCCGTCGCCCAACTCGGGCACCGCGAACCCGGACGACGTGTACAACGCGGTCGGCCTCATCGGCGTCCTCACCGGGGACTCCGACGGCCACGCCGTCCGCGCCCTGCTGGAGATCATCGACGTCTCCGGCACGCTCCGGCTCGTCGCGCTCGGCCGCCGCATCGACGGCGGCAGCTCGCAGACGTTCGCCGCGAACGCGGACTGGCGCACCCTCCTGCCGCAGAACACCTGGGTGCACCTCGCCGCCACGTTCGACTACGACACCGGCAAGATGGCCCTCTACAAGGACGGCGAGCCCCTCGACGGCTTCTACACCGTCTCGGGCGACCCCTGGAAGCTCCAGGGCACGCCGAGCCCGCACCTCGCCTCCGCCACCGACCCGCGCGGCATCAAGATCGGCGGCAGCTTCCCGCAGAACACCCGGGAGGCGAACCCCTGCAACTGCCGCATGGACGGCCTGATGTTCCTCGACCGGGCCATCACCCCGGCCGAGGCGCGCCTTCAGTACCGCATCGCCAAACGCTGAGCCCCACCCCGAGGCCGCCGGTGCGCTCCGCGCACCGGCGGCCCTGTCGTACCCGGCGGCCCTGTCGTACCCGGCGGCCCTGTCGTACCCGGCTGCCAGACTGCGCCGCATGACCGAGGACGAGTTCTGGGACCTGGTCGAGCGGTCCCGCGGCCACTCCCCCGACCCGGGCCGCCGGCTGGCCTGGCTCGAAGAGCGGCTCGTCCGCCTGCCGCCGGCGGAGATCGCCGACTTCCAGGTCCGCCAGGACGAGACCCGCCTGCGGTCGGACACCTACGCGCTCTGGGGCGCCGCGTACCGGATCATGGGCGGCCTGTGCTCGATGGACGCCTTCTGGTACTTCCAGCCCTGGCTGATCGGCCAGGGCCGCCGGACGTTCCACCTCGTCACCGCGGCGCCCGACCTGCTGGCGGAGCTGCCCGGCATCCGGCGCCTCGCGGGCCGCCCGATGGGCGGATGGTCGGACGCGGAATGGCCGGAATGGGAGTCGTTCAACTACCTGGCCGCCACCGCCTACGAGCGCGTCACCGGAGACGAGGACGGCCTGGGCGACGCCCTGCTCGCCCGCGGCCACGAGACGCCGTACGACACCGCGCCCGCCGACCCGTCCTGGGACTTCGACGACCCGGCGGAGATCGCCCGGCGCCTTCCCCGGCTCTCCGCCCTCTTCCCGGCGCGGGCGCGACCCTAGCGTGGGCCGGGCGAGTTGATCTTAATGAGGAGGCCGGTATGAGCGTCGCGCTGTTCACGCTGGGCGGGACGATCGCGATGGCGGGGCACGGTCCCGGCCGCGACGGCGGGACGGTCGTGGCGCGGCTGAGCGGCGCCGACCTGATGGCCGCCGTCCCCCGGCTGGCGGGCGTGGGCGTGCCGCTGGAGGTGCGGGACATCGAGGCCGTCCCGAGCGCCCGGCTGACGTTCGCGCGGATCCTCGACCTGGTGCGGCGGGCGTCGGACGCGGTGCGGGACGGCGCGCTCGGCATCGTGGTCACGCAGGGCACCGACACGCTGGAGGAGACGGCGTTCCTCGCCGACCTGCTCTGGCCCCATGACGAGCCGTTCGTGATGACGGGCGCCATGCGGAACCCGACGCTGGCGGGCCCGGACGGCCCCGCCAACCTGCTCGCGGCCGCGCACGTGGCCGCGGCGCCGCAGGCGCGCGGGCTCGGCGCGCTGGTGGTCATGAACGACGAGATCCACGCGGCGCGGTGGGTGCGGAAGGCGCACAGCACGAGCACCGGGGCGTTCACGTCACCGAACGCCGGTCCGATCGGGTTCGTCCACGAGGGGCGGGTCGGCGTGCACGGCGGAGTGCCGCGCCGCGCGCCCGTCGAGGTCGACGCGGCGGCGCTGGCCAGGGTGCGGGTGGGGCTCCACACCGTCGTGCTGGACGACGATCCGTCGATGATGAACGCGGAGGGGTGCGACGGGTTCGTCGTGGCGGGCTTCGGGGTGGGGCACGTGCCCGCCTCGTTCGCGCCGGTACTGGGCGATCTCGCGCAGCGCGTGCCGGTGGTGCTCGCGTCGCGGACGGGGGCCGGGCCGGTGCTGCGCGACACCTACGGCGCCGCCGGCTCCGAGACCGATCTCCAGCGGCGCGGGCTGATCAACGCGGGGATGCTCGACCCCTACAAGGCCCGCGTCCTGCTGCGGGTCATGCTCGCCGCGGGCGCCGGCAGGGACGGCGTCGCCGCCGCGTTCGCCGAGCGCGGGTGACGGCGCGGCCACCGGTGCGGGCGGCAGTGCGGGTGGTCACGCGGACGCGAGGCGGAGGCCGGTGTCCGTGGCGGCGATCAGCGTCCCGTCCGTGCTCAGCGCCAGGTCGTTCACCCGGGCCGGCAGGGGGACGCGGCGGCGCGGCGTGACGGACGCGGCGTCCCACACCAGCAGCTCGCCGCCGACGTCGGCGCCCACCAGGAGACGGCCGCCGGCGACGGCGGCGGCGACCGCGCCGATGCCGCCCGGGGCGGGCAGCGCCATCGCGGCGTCGCCGTCCAGGGTCCGGGTGAGCACCTCGGCGCCGGACGGCTGGACGAGGAGCGGCGGGCCGTCCGGGCCGGGCGCGAGTACCGCCTGCGAGCCGGAGGACGGCAGCGACGCGGCCTCCTCCTCCCGCTCCACGTCGAGGAGGCCGATGGTCCGCTCGGTGTCGCAGGCGAGGCCGACGAGGGGCCCGCTCGCCGGTGCGGCGTGCAGGATCCAGCGGTCGATGGCCGTCCAGTGGCCGAGCCAGACGCCGAACTCGGTGCGCAGGTCGCCGGTGCGGGCGTCCAGCACGGCGACCCGGGCGTCGCTGGCCGGGCCGAACACGGCGACGACGGCGCCGCGGCCGCCGTGGACGGCGAGCCCGAGCAGGTCGGGCTGCCCGTCGACGGCGACCTCGGCGCCGGTGGACAGGTCGAGGACGTGCACGCGGTCGCGGTGCGTCCAGGCCACCACGGGCGCGCCGTCCGGCAGCAGCCCGAACGCCCATTCCGCGCGGTGGTCGGGGAAGTCGGGGATCGGCGGGCCCAGCGCGGCGCGCGTGCGCAGATCCCAGCCCTGGCCGATGTTGGCGCCCTGGCCGGTCCGCGAGGCGAACGCCAGCGGCGGCCCGGCGGCCGTGGCGGCGACGCCGTCGAACGCTCCCTGCGCCAGCACGCTTTCGGGCATGCCTGGGAGGCTAGGGCACCGGGGTGAGATCGTTCCGCGAAGTGCGCGAAAACGCAGCGAACGCGGCCGCGTGCCGCGCGTGACCGTTCTCGCCCGGTCGTTCGGCGAAGGACCGGATGATGCCGGTAGGTTCCTGGCTTGTGGAGCCGATCGATCTGACCCCCGTCGAGCGGCGCGTGTGGCGGGCGTTCCCCACGGGCCGCCCCGTCGACCTGCGCGACGGCGACGACGATCCGGAGAACGGCGCCGCGTGGGGAGCCGAGCGGACGGTCCGGGCGGGCGTGCTGCGCAAGCTGCTGCTGGGGCCGGCGGCCGACGGGGAGATCGCAGCGCTGCGGCTGAGCGGTGCGCGGATCTCGGGGCGGCTCGACCTGCGGTACGCGTCGGTCGCGCATCCGGTGCGGATGGCGGGCTGCCGTTTCGACGAGGCGCCGGAGCTGTACGGCGCGCACCTGCGGCAGCTGAACCTCAGCGGCTCCTTCCTGCCGGGCCTGGTGGCGCAGACCCTCAAGGTGGACGGGGTGCTGCGCATGACCGACTGCCGCGTCCCGGGGCAGGTCCGCCTGGGCGGGGCGCGGCTGGCCGGCGCCTTCTTCCTGGAGCGCGCGCGGCTCGGGGAGGACGGCGCGCGGAAGGAGGTCCTGCACCTCAACCACTCCGTCATCGAGGACGACTTCTGGGCGCCCGGCCTGGAGGCGCGCGGGGAGATCCGGCTGAACGGCGCGTCCGTCGCGGGGACGCTGAACCTCAGGGGCGCCGTGCTGCTGACCCCGGGCGGGCGGGCGTTCGACGGCGAGAACCTCACCGTGGCATCGGATCTGGTCGCCACCGGCGCGCGCATGGAGGGCGAGGTCAGCCTGCGCGGCGCCGCGATCCCCGGGCTGCTGGTGCTGACGAGCGCGCGGCTGTCCGACGCGTCCTGCGCGCTGCGGGCGACGAGCGCGGTGATCGGGGAGGTGTGGTTGCGGGAGGCGCGGGTCGACGGCCCGGTGAACCTGCTGCGCGGCCGCTTCGGGCTGCTGCACGCGGCGCCCGGCGCGCTCGGCGGCACGGTCTGGCTGGACGGCCTGACGTACGGTTCGCTCACGCCGCGGCTCCCCGCCAAGGTCCGCATCGCGATGCTGGAGCGGGACGAGGAGGGCTACGTCCCGCACGCGTACGAGCAGCTCGCCGCCGCGTACCGGCAGGCGGGCGACGACCGGGCGGCGCGGAACGTCCTGCTGGCCAAGCAGCGCAGGCACCGCTCGACGCGGCCCCGGTACGCGCGGCTGTGGGGGTATCTGCAGGACGTGACGGTCGGGTACGGGTTCCGTCCGGTGTGGGCGGCGGCGTGGCTCGCGGGGCTGCTGGCGGTGGGCACGGCGGTGTTCGGGCCGCATCCGCCCGCGCCGCTGAAGGCCGACGAGCATCCGCCGTTCAACGCGCTGTTCTACACGCTGGACCTGCTGCTGCCCATCATCGACTTCGGGCAGGAGAAGGCGTTCAAGCCCGCGGGCTGGCACCAGTGGCTGGCCTACGCGCTGGTCATCGCGGGCTGGGTGCTCGCGACGACGATCGCCGCCGGGATCACCCGGACGCTCAGCCGGCAGTGACCTCGCGGAGCCGCGCGGCGGCGGCCTCCGGCGGCACGTCGTTGATCCACGCCGCCATGCCCGACTCCGATCCCGCCAGATACTTGATCTTGTCGGGGGCGCGCCGGATGGAGAACAGCTCCAGGTGCAGCCGGACGAGGTCGCGGCCCTCGCCGGTCGGCGCCTGGTGCCAGCCCGCGACGTACGGCAGCGGCGTGCCGTACAGGGCGTCGCAGCGGCGGAGCAGGTCGCGGTAGAGGACGGCCAGCTCGTCGCGTTCGGCGGTGTCCAGCGCGGCGAGGTCGGGGACGTGCCGGTGCGGCATCAGGTGGACCTCGACCGGCCAGCGCGCCGCAGCGGGGACGTACGCCGTCCAGTGCTCGCCCGACAGCACCACCCGGGTCCCCGCCCGCTCGGCCTTCAGCACGTCGTCGAACAGGCCGGGGTGCCGGGACGCCATGGCGAGCACGCGCTCGGTCCGCGGGGTGACGAACGGGTACGCGTAGATCTGCCCGTGCGGGTGGTGCAGCGTCACGCCGATCTCGACGCCGCGGTTCTCGAAGGCGAACACCTGCCGGACGGTCGGGATCTCCGACAGCTCGGCGGTGCGGTCGGCCCACGCGTCGATGACCGTCCGGACGCGGGACACGGGCAGGTCCGTCATCGCGGCGTCGTGGTCGTCGGTGAAGCAGACGACCTCGCAGCGCCCCGCGCCGGCGAACCGGGCGAACACCTCCGCGCCGTCGACCGCGGGCGGCACCGCCGGGGTCCGGGTGTCGAACGAGGGGAACCGGTTCTCGAAGACGGCGACGTCGTAGGAGTCGTCGGGGATCTCCGAGGCGGGGCCGCCGGGGCACAGCGGGCACTGGTCGGGCGGCGGCAGGAACGTGCGCGTGTTGCGGTGCGCGGTGACCGTGACGTGGTCGCCGGTCAGCGGGTCGCGGCGGACCTCACACACCGGCTCGACCGGCGGCAGGCCGCGGGGGTCGGGAACGGGGACCCGTCCGGGGGACTCGTCGTAGTAGACGAGTTCGCGGCCGTCGGAGAGCCGCGCGCGTGTCCGGTGCATCGCCCGCAGCCTACAGGGCCCCGGCGTTCGCCGTCTCCGCCGCGTGCACCGCCAGCAGGTGCTTCACCAGCGTGGTCAGCACCTCCTTGCCGGACGCGCGCTCGCGGACGTCGCACAGCACGATCGGGGTGGCGTCGCCGAGGTCGAGCGCCTCGCGGATCTCGTCCTCGGTGTAGTCGTAGCCGTCGTCGAACATGTTGACGGCGATGACGAACGGGAGCCCGCGGTTCTCGAAGTAGTCGACGGCGGGGAAGCAGTCGGCGAGGCGGCGGGTGTCGGCGAGCACGACCGCGCCGAGCGCCCCGTACGACAGCTCGTCCCACATGAACCAGAAGCGGTCCTGGCCGGGGGTGCCGAACAGGTAGAGGACGAGGCCGTCGCGGATGGTGATGCGGCCGAAGTCCATCGCGACGGTCGTGGTCGTCTTCTGCTCGACGCCCTCGGTGTCGTCGACGCCGATGCCCCGGTCGGTGAGCAGTTCCTCGGTCTGCAGCGGCCGGATCTCGCTGACGGCGCCGACGAGCGTCGTCTTGCCGACCCCGAAACCGCCGGCGACGAGGATCTTCACCGCGATGGGCGCGGCGGGCGCCGGACCCGCGGCTTCAGAGGGCTTGGAGACCATGCAGCACTTCCCTGAGCAGGCGTTCCTTGGAGAGCGTGCTCTCCTGTTGTTGCGGGCGGGTGACGGTGATGAGCCGGTGGTGCAGCAGGTCGCCGAGCAGCACCCGGACGACCACGAGCGGCAGCCGGATCCGGGCGGCGATCTCGGCGACGGGCTGCGGCTGCAGGCACATCTCCAGGATGTCCAGGTGCTCGGGGCCGATGCCGGGCGACCCGGAGCGCGGCCGGGCCGCGGTCGCGACGATCGTGATCATGTCGAACGCCTCGGCCGTGGCGGGCCTGGCGCGCCCGCGG
Organism: Actinomadura sp. RB99; assembly: GCF_014706005.1. Lineage (NCBI taxonomy): Bacteria > Bacillati > Actinomycetota > Actinomycetes > Streptosporangiales > Thermomonosporaceae > Actinomadura > Actinomadura sp. RB99. The sequence continues at coordinate 104,498 of NZ_JABMCA010000033.1, forward strand.
GTGAGCGCGTACGACCGGACGATCGGCCCGGCCTCGTCATCGAGCCATTCGCTCCCAGGACCGCTCATGCGGGCTCACGAGTCCTCGGTATCGAGGGCCTCGGCGCGCCCGCGCCGGGTGCCCTGCTGGATGGACGACATCATCGAGCGCAGCTCCTCGGGGGTGCGGCCGGCGCGCGGCGCGGGCTCGGGGGCGGGCCGGGCGCCCTGCTCCTCGCGCAGCTGAGCGGCCATGTTCTCCTGCCGGACGCGCTTCGGCAACGCCGGCCGGTCGCCGCGCGCGGCGCCCGGGGGACGGCGGCGGACCTCGCGCGGGGA